>JAFDDH010000348.1 GCA_019310975.1 Deltaproteobacteria bacterium
TGCGCTCGAGCGGGAGTGCCTCGAGGGCAAGCCCGGCTGTGACGTGATTGCGATCCCGCACAACTCGAACGTCAGCAACGGGCTGATGTGGACGACGACCCGGGGCGACGGAGGCCCGATCACGGCCGCCGACGCACGCAGGCGCATGCGCCTCGAGCGACTGGTCGAGATCACTCAGCACAAGGGCGATAGCGAGTGTCGGGCCGGCGTAGTGCCCGGGATCGGGGCTGGGATCGGGGCCGGGATCGAGGACGAGCTCTGCAGCTTCGAGACCGTGGCCTATGCGCGCATGCAGGACATGGCCCGCGTGCCCGAGGACTCGACCATCCCGCCCCTCGTCTACGTGCGCGAGGTGCTCGGCGAGGGGCTCGTCCAGGGTGAGCATGCGCTTCGGCGTGCCGGCCTATCCCGATCGCCCGGATTTCAATCCCGGCGGTCTGGCCGTCGTCTGGGCCGAGGAGAACAGCCGGCCCTCGCTCTTTGCGGCGATGAAGCGGCGCGAGACCTACGGGACCAGCGGGCCGCGCATGCGGGTTCGCTTCTTCGGGGGCTGGGCGTACCCGAACGATCTCTGCAGTGATCCCGAGCTGGTCGCCAAGGGCTACGCGCAGGGTGTGCCGATGGGCAGCGAGCTGCCGCCGCGGCCGGTCGAAGCGGGCGCCGCGCCGCGCTTCGCGCTGACTGCGCTGCGCGATCCCGGTGGTGGCGGCGTGCCCAGCACCCCGCTCCAGCGCATCCAGGTCATCAAGGGCTGGGTCGAGGGCGACGCCTCGCGCGAGCGGGTCTACGAGGTGGCGGGACGGGCGGATTCGAGCGCGGATGTGGATCTTGCTACCTGCGCGCCGCGCGGTGAAGGCATGGACCAGATCTGCACGGTGTGGACCGACCCCGACTTCGATCCGGCCACACCCGCCTTCTACTATGCCCGCGTGATCGAGAACCCGAGCTGTCGCTGGAATAGCTGGGTGTGCATGCGCGCGGGTGTCGACTGCGCGGCGGGCCACGTGCCCGATGGGATGGCGGCCTGCTGCGATCCGAGCGTCCCCAAGACGATCCAGGAGCGCGCCTGGACGTCACCGATCTGGTACACGCCGGCGCGCGGGGCTCCGCAGGCCAGCGCCCGGTTGGAGAAGTGAGTGGCCAAAATGAATGACGAATCCACTGCCGAGCGCTGGGCCGAGCCCTCGGGCCCGCTTCGCGGCGTCCGTATCGTCGATCTCACGACAATGGTCTCGGGCCCACTGGCGACCCGCATCCTGGCCGACCAGGGGGCCGACGTCGTGAAGATCGAGCCCCCCGGCAAGGGCGACCTGCTGCGCGCCATCGGGGACGTTCGAGGCGGCATCTCGGCCATCTTCAACACCATGAACCGCAGCAAGCGGTCGCTGGTGCTCGATCTCTCCAAGCCGCAGGGCACGGCACTGCTGGACCGGCTCGTCGAGCGCGCCGACGTCTTCATTCAGAATTTCCGTCCCGGCACCGCCGAGCGCATGGGGATCGGCGCAGAGCGTCTGTGCAAGCTCGATCCCAGGCTCATCTACGTTTCGATCTCCGGCTTCGGCGAGAAGGGGCCGGGCGCCCGGCGCCCGGTATACGACTCGGTGATGCAGGCCTACTCGGGAATCGCCGCCAGTCAGGCCAATCCCGAGACCGGCGTGCCCGAGTTCGTGCGCAACATCATGTGCGACAAGAGCACGGCGACGACGGTCGCCCAGGCGATCACGGCGGCGCTCTTCGCGCGGGAACGCGGTGAGGGCGGCCAGCACCTGCACATCTCGATGCTCCACGCCAGCGTGGCGTTTCTGTGGCCCGATACCATGGAGAGCTACACCTATCTTGACCCTCTCGACCCTCTCGACCCGCTCAACCCAGGCGACGGCATCGACGCCCGCGACGGAGAAGCTCGGCATGCGCGGGGCGATACGCTCCCGGCGATCCGCGCCACGGCCGACGGCTACATCACCTTTACCGCCATCCACGACGCCGAGTTTGCGGGGCTGTGTCGTGCGGTCGGCCGCGAGGATCTGATCGATGATCCGCGCTTTGCGCAGACCGGCCCGCGCACGGCGCATGCCAGCCAGCTTCACGCCATCCTGAATCCCATCGCACGCAAGCGGACCACCGCCGAGTGGGTCGAGCGCTTGCTTGCCGAGGGCGTGCCGCATGCCGTCGTGAACGATCTGGCGACCCTGCACGAGGACCCACAGATCGTCGCGAATGACGTGCTGGTCGAGCAGGTGCACCCGCTCGCCGGTCGACAACGACAGCCCAGACCGGTGCCGGAGTTCGAGGCCACCCCCGCCGCCATCCAGAGCCCGGCACCCGGGCTCGGTCAACACAGCGAAGAGGTCCTGGGCGAGCTCGGGCTGGCGGCCGACGAGATTGCCGTGCTGCGCCAGGGCGGGGTTCTGGGCTAGCGATGGTGCGGAGGCGCAGGGCGCCGTTCAGGGTCGCGGACCGTATTTCACCGGACCGGTGAGCCCGCGCAGCTGGGGCTTGATCTCGTCGATCCACTGGCAGAGCCGCGGCCGCGTATGGCGCGGGTCGATCAGATCGTGCACGCCAAACTCCTCGGCACGCGGGAAGATCGACTGGGCGGCGGCGATCTCGTCCTCGAGCTCGCGCCGCTTTGCGTCCGGGTCGGGCGCCGCTTCGATCTCGCGCCGGAACGCCAGTGCAACACCGCTCTCGACCGGCATCGAGCCGGCCTCGGCGGACGGCCAGGCCAGCACCGTGGCATTCGGGCCGAGGTGGATTCCGGCCGCTACGCCAAAGGCCTTGCGGAGCAGCACGGCGATCCACGGCACGCGGGTCTGGAGCACGGCGAACATGGCCTCCATGCCGGCCCGGATGGTGGCCGCCCGCTCGGCGTCGGGGCCGATCATGAAGCCGGGCTCGTCGACGAAGCTCACGATCGGCAGATGGAAGGTGTCACAGGTCTCGACGAAGCGGCGCACCTTGCGCGCGCTCTCGGCCGTCATGGCGCCGCCTGCGTACATGCAATCGTTGGCGAGGAGGCCGACCGGCTGACCGGCCAGGCGGGCGAAGCCCGTGACCTGCGAGCGCCCGAATTGGGCGCCGAGCTCGAAGAAGAGGGCCTCGTCGACGACGGCTTCGATCGCCTTGCGCACCTTGTAGGCGCGGCGCCGACTGCGCGGGATGAGCTCGATCAGGCTCTCCTCTTCGCGCCCGGGTGGATCGTCGCACCCGAGCGTGGGTGCGGGCTCCCAGACGTTCGTCGGCAGATACGAGAGGAAGGCGCGGATCTGACGGAAGGCGTCCTGCTCGTCGTCCGCCACGTTGTCGACGACCCCGCTGCGCGCGTGCACCTTCGCGCCGCCGAGCTCATCCTTGCTGATGCGGACACCGAGCGCGCGCTCTACGAGAGCGGGCCCGCCGGTCAGGACCTGGGCGTTCGACCGGGTCATCACGGCGAAGTGCGAGGCGACGAGCCGAGCGGCCGGGTACCCGGCCACCGGACCGAGCGCGGCCGAGACCACCGGCGCCGACGCCATCGCCTCGAGGCAGAGCAGGCTCTGTGGCGAGGCGGCGGTGAAGTCGTAGCCCGAGCGGCCGCGCCGGCCCGCCGTGCCCTTCACCGTGGCGCCACCCGCCTCGAGGAGCCGCACCAGCGGCACGCGTCTCCTGATCGCGAGCTGATCCGCATAGAGGCCCTTCCTGAGCGAGATCTCCGCATAGGCGCCGCCGCCGACCGTGAAATCGTCGCCGGCCACCACGCAGGGACGGCCGCCGATGCGCGCCACGCCCATAACCAGATTGCTGGGCGTCATGCCGACCCGCTCTCCGTCGGCGTCGGTCTCGGGCGTGCCGGCCAGCTGGCCCTGCTCTTGGAAGCTGTCTTCGTCGACCAGGGCGC
>JAFDDH010000349.1 GCA_019310975.1 Deltaproteobacteria bacterium
TGACCGGCGACGATCCCAAAGTCGAGAACTCATTCGAAGACCCGAATCGAATCTCTGCAACGAAGTTCGAACAAGTGAAGCTCTGCTCGGCTGGAGCGGAGGCAAGCCTTCCTGCCATGTCCGTCGTGGCAATGAGCTTCGCGCTCGACTGAGCTCCTGGATGTGCTCAATCCTCTCGACCTGCCGCCACACTGGAGCCATGAACGACCCGATAGAGCGCGGGAAGTACGAGTAGCGTCAGCAGTGTCGAAGAAGCGATGCCCCCAATGACCACGGTTGCGAGGGGGCGCTGCACTTCCGAGCCGATGCCCGTGTTGACCGCCATCGGAACGAAGCCGAGCGCAGCCACGAGCGCTGTCATCATGACGGGCCGCACTCGAGTCAGTGCCCCTTCGAGGATGGCCTCTTCGAGAGGCCGGCCGTGAAGCCGAAGATCTCGAATGAACGACACCATCACCAACCCATTGAGCACGGCGATACCCGACAGGGCGATCAGTCCAACCGCAGCTGAGATCGAGAACGGGATGTCCCGCAGCGTCAGTGCGAGCACACCCCCGGTGAGCGCGAGTGGTACGCCCGAGAAGATCACCGCAGCATCTCTCAGCGAGCCCAATGCCATCACCAGCAAGCCGATGATCAGGAGGAGCGTCAGCGGTACCACGATCATGAGTCGATTCGCTGCGGACGCGAGCTGTTCGAAGGTGCCAGCGTACCCGATCCAGTAGCCGGGAGGGAGCTCGACGCGCTCTTCGACGGCTTGCTTCACGTCGAGTACGAAGGACGCCAGGTCACGCCCCCGAACGTTGGCGCCGACCACCACACGCCGCTTGCCGTTCTCGCGATTCACCTGGTTGGTCCCGTTGACCACCTCCACGCTCGCAACCTGGCTGAGGGGAACGTACTCCGTCTCGTTCACGAAGACCGGAAGTCGTGAGATGAACTCGGTATCCGAACGCCGAGCCTCGGCGAGTCGCACCACGATGTCCCAGCGGCGATCCCCTTCGTAGAGCTGGCCCGCCTCGGCGCCGCCGAGCGCCGTCGAAATGAGATCCTGCAGGGTTTCGATCGGGATCCCCAGGTGTCCAAGCGCCGAGCGACGCGGCGTGATGGTGAGCACCGGCAGCCCGGTCGCCTGCTCTACTGCCACATCGGCCGCCCCCGGCACCTGCTCGATCACCTGCTGGATCTGATTTCCGAGCGCGACGAGCTGGTCGAAGTCGTCCCCAAAGACCTTCACGGCAAGCTCGGAACGGATGCCGGCGAGCAGCTCGTTGAATCGCATCTGGATTGGCTGCAGGAACTCGTATCGATTTCCGGGCACCGGCTCCACGAGGGCCTCGAGCTCGGCCACGACCTGCGACTTGGGCTTGTGCGGGTCGGGCCATTGCTCACGCGGCGCGAGGATGATGAAGGTATCTGCGACGTTGGGGGGCATCGGATCGGTCGCCAGCTCCCCAGTGCCAATCTTCGAGAAGACCCGCTCCACCTCCGGGAGCTTGTTGACCTCCGCCTCCAGACGGGTCTGGAGCCTGATCGCCTGCTCGAGCGAAGTTCCGGGAATCCGAAGCGCGTGCATCGCGATATCCCCCTCGTCCAGATTCGGGACGAACTCGGCTCCAAGGCGCATGGCGAGGACGCCATGCCCCACGACCCACAAGAGCCCGACGAGGATCACGATCCAGCGCCAGCGAAGCACCGCATTCAAGAGCGGGCGATAGACGGAGCGAACGGCATCGACGATGACGTTGCGCTTCTCCTGCACTGGCCTACGAAAGAGCAGCACGATACATGCGGGAACGAACGTGATCGAGAGGATCATCGCACTCACGAGCGCGATCACGACGGTCTTCGCCATCGGATGATACATCTTCCCCTCGACGCCCGTGAGCGCGAAGATCGGAATGTAGACGGCGGTGATGATGAACACGCCGAAAAGCGCCGGCCGGATGACCTCGCGCGTGGCGTCGACGACGATCGAAATGCGATCCCTGAGCTGTTGGGCCTGTGTGCCCGCTTCACTGAGGCGACGCAGACAGTTCTCGACGATGATCACTGCGCCATCCACGATCAGACCGAAGTCGAGCGCTCCCAGGCTCATGAGATTGGCGCTCACGCCGGCCTGCACCATGCCCGAGATGGTCATCAGCATCGCAATCGGAATCACGGCGGCCGTCAGCAGCGCACCGCGCACGTTGCCGAGCAGGAGCAGCAGCACCACGATGACCAGCAGCGCCCCCTCGAAGAGGTTCTTCTGCACCGTCTGGAGCGTTTTGTCGACCAGACGCGTGCGATCGTAGACCGCAGTGGCGGTGATTCCGGGCGGCAGGCTGCTCTGGATTTCGTCCAGCTTCTCGGCCACGGCCCGCGCCACGGTGCGGCTATTCTCGCCGATCAACATGAACACTGTGCTCATGACGACTTCGCGCCCGTTCTGCGTCGCAGCACCAGAACGCAGCTCACTTCCCAGTCCGACGTCCGCGACGTCGCGAATGCGCAGGGGGACACCGTGACTCTCGCGGATGACGATGTCGGCGAGGTCCTCGATGTTGCGCGCCTGTCCCTTGACGCGTATCAACCATTGCTCTCCGTTGTGGTCGATGAATCCCGCGCCGCGGTTCTCGTTGTTTCGCCGCAATGCGTCGACCACATCGGTATGGGTCAGACCGTGGGCGAGCAGCTTCGCGGGTTCGGGAGCGACGAGGATCTGTTTCTTGAACCCGCCGATGGGGTTCACCTCCACGACGCCCGAAACCTGCAGTAGCTGGGGCCGAATGATCCAATCGTGAACCGTGCGCAAGTCCATCGGCGTGACTGGGCTGCCGTCCGTGTTTCTTGCTGCGGGCTCGGCGTCGACCGTGAACATGAAGATCTCGCCCAGGCCCGTCGCGATCGGACCCAGCGAGGGCTCGAGGGATGTGGGCAGGCTCGAGCGTGCTTCACTCAAGCGCTCGGCCACCTGCTGGCGCGCAAAGTAGATGTCGGTGCCGTCGTCGAACACCACGGTGACCTGTGACAGACCGTATCGTGAGACCGAGCGCGTGGATGCGAGCCTGGGAAGTCCCGCCATGGCGTTCTCTAGGATGAAGCTCACTCGCTGCTCGACCTCGAGCGGCGTGTATCCCTTTGCCGTCGTATTCACGACGACCTGCACGTTGGTGATATCCGGTACAGCGTCGATGGGAAGCCGCGTGAAGTTCCACGCTCCCAGGCTCCCGATCAGAATCACGAGCGAGAGAACGACACCGCGGCGAGTCGCAGACAGATTGATGATCCGATCCAGCATGGCGTCTCTCTCAGTGGTTGTGCACTGCACCCGACTTTTCGATGTCGGCCTTGAGCAGGTGGCTGTTCGAGGTGACGTAGCGTGTACCGGGATCGAGACCGCCCAACACCTCGACCCACTCCCCGGCCTTGCGGCCGAGATTCAGCATCCGGACCTCATAGATGTCGCCCACCTGGGCGTAGATCACGCGGAAGTCGCGGAATGTCTGAATCCCGATTCGCTTCACCGCGAGCGGCACCGTGTACTCCCCTACCTTCACCTTCGCCGTCACGAACGTCCCGGGCAGGAGCTGTTCGTCGGCATCCTCCAACGCGACCCGCGCAACGACCGATTGATCGTGGGGATCGGCCACGGTCTCGAGCAAGGAGACGACACCCGCAACCGGCGTACCACCCAGGGCTGGCGTGATCGAGACCGGACTTCCAACGACGACGCCGTT
>JAFDDH010000136.1 GCA_019310975.1 Deltaproteobacteria bacterium
CGGAGCGCGGCGTCCACATGGCCCGCTCCCGCGTAGACGAGCTCGCCGTGGTGATGGAGGTCGATCAAGCCCGGGGCGATCCGCCGCCCGGAGAGCGGATGAGGGTCGAAGTCGGCCGGCAGGTCGGCCCCAGCGGGGATCAGATCCAGGATCCGATCCCCATCGACCGCCAGGGAGCCGCGCGCGGGCGCCGCGGTCTCGGGATCCAGTAGCAGCGCATCACGGATCAGGGCCGGCACCGCGGCAGTTTAACATCCCATCCGCAAGCCTCTCCGCGTAGCTAAAGAGGCCCAGTCGGACTGCCGATTCCTAGTACGCGGAGGTGCGTGTGGCGTCGAATCCGTCCAGTCCGTCGATCGACGAAGAGCTCAAGATCCTCGAGACGAAGCTCAAGCAGCTCAAGCTCGACTACGACCACTACTTCCTGGGCACGCGGCCCCGGGAGCCCGCAATGGCTCGCGCCGAGATCCATAAGATCATCCTGCGCCACTCCAACACACCGATCCAGAACACCGCGGCGCGCTTCAAGTTCAACTCCATCAACGCCCGCTACCAGGCCCTGAAGCGGCAGTGGGACGTGACGCTGCGCCAGATCGAGGCGGGCACCTACACGCGCCACGTCTTCAAGGCGAATCTCCACGAGCGCGAGCGCGAGCGCGCCGGTGGCGGCGAGGCTCGCTCGCCTGCCCAGAGTGGCGGCGCGAGCGACGCGGATCTCTTCGAGAACTACCGCGATGCCGCGCTGGCCTGCGGACAGAACGTGAAGGGGCTCACACCCGCCAAGCTGAAAGCGGAGGTCGCCAAGCAGGAAGCCGCCCTCAAGAAGAAGCTCGGCTGCGAGAAAGTCGCCTTCCGCGTCGTGGTCGAGGGCGGCAAGGTCAAGCTCAAGGCGTCCACGAATCGCTAGCTGGCGAATGCTTCGGATTCGCTTGCGCGGTCAGCCGACCCATCCTGGGTCGGGTAGGGTCGGGCTAGCTCGCGACAGCGCTGTGATAGCCTTCGTGGCATGTCGAGGTCTGACGCCAGAGGGCGCCTGCGGGCCCGGATCCAGCCGGCCATCTCGCTGCTCTGCGCCCTCGCCATCGCGACCACCGGCCTTGGCTGCTTCGGCTTCAAGACCATCAACGTACCTCTCGAGCAATATGATCCCGACTACGGGTACCGGCCCACCCGGAACGAGATCCGGCGCGAGCGCGGCGACATCAGCATCTACCTCGCGTTCTCTGGCGGCGGCACGCGCGCGGCCGCGCTCGCCTATGGGGTCATGCAGGCGCTCCAGGAAACACTCCTCGTCGTGGATGGCGAGCCCCGGACGATGCTCGAGGAGGTCGACACGCTGAGCGGCGTATCGGGCGGGAGCTTCCCGGCCGCCTACTACGGCCTCTTCGACGACCGCATCTTCAGGGCGGGATCGTCTGGCGCGCGATGATCCCCTGGAACCTGGTGAGATTGTTCACCCCATGGCTCTCACGCAGTGAGATCGCCAAGGGCATCTACCACAAGAGCGTCTTCGACCAGGCGACCTTCCAGACCCTGACCGACGCCAAGGGACCGATCATCTACATCAACGCGACCGACCTCTCGTCGGGCGACCGCTTCACGTTCACGCAGGGCCAGTTCGACGTCATCTGCTCCGACCTCCAAGCGCTGTCGATCGCCGATGCGGTGGCCGCGTCCTCCGCGGTCCCGATGCTGCTCTCGCCCATCAGCATGCGCAACCGCGCCGGCACCTGCGGGTACGAGCAGCACGAATGGCTCGACGAGGCGCTCGACAACCGACTTACCGATCCCCGCCAGTACCGCGCCGCGCTCTCATTCACCCAGCTCAATGATCCGGACAAGAAGTTCCTCCACCTCGTGGACGGTGGCATCTCGGACAACCTCGGCCTGCGCGCAGTGCTCGACATCATGGACGTAACGGGCAGCCTCGAGCGCGCCGCCGAGCTGATGGACAGCCACATCCTCGACAAGATGGTGATCATCACCGTCAACGCCGAGACGGATCCCGACCCGACAATCGACCTCTCGTCGGCGGCGCCCGGCTTCACGAGCATGATGAACGCCGTCTCGGGCAGTCAGATCCGCCGCTACAACTTCGAGACGCTGCTGCTCACACACGAGCTCTTGCAGCGGCTGGGTCGCGAAGCCCGGGATTCCGGTTACGACGCGCATACCTTCATGGTCGACGTCAGCTTCGAGAACTTCCCCGACGAGCAGGATCGCCGCTACTTCAAGCGGATCCCGACCAGCTTCAGGCTCCGCGACCAGCAGGTCGACGAGCTCATCTGGGCGGGACGCGAGCTCCTGCTCAACTCGCGGGAATACCAGCGCCTGGTCGCGTTCGTGGGCGGGACTCTGCCCAACAGGACGCCGCGCCCCGTCGACGACTGACCCCTAGAGGCGAAGCCCGAAAGTCCCCCTGCATTCGAGCACGTCTGCGGGCTGCTGGCTGCGTTGCGCTCCCGTCCCCGTAGCGACGGCTACGCCTCGGTCGCGCGCCTTGCCAGCGACCCGCAGCCGCGCTCTCGGTGCGACGGGGGACTTTCCGGCTGCGCCTCCAGTCGTCGAAGTGGATCACGCCCGCAGTCGGCATCGTCTGCTTCGAAGGTCGGGCGTGGAAGGGCCCCTTCGGGCCGCCGATGAACACTTCGATCTTCTTGCCGCCCCCCGACATCACGAAGTCCTGATAGCCATCGCCATTCAGGTCCTGTCTCGCATTCGGGATGAAGCCCTTCAGCCGCAAGGTATCGAAGCTGAACGGGAGCTCGAGCTTCTTCTTCACCCAGGGCTTCTCCTCGAAGCCCTTCTCGCCCTGGAATCGGTAGAGCGAGACATCGATATCGATCTCGCGGCTCAGCATGATCTCAATCACTTCCAGGAGCCCGAAGCGGAACTCGAGCTGTAGGAGTTCCATCTTGCCATTGCCCACGATGTCGAAGAGCGCATTCGAGGACAGGCTCCCCTTCGAAATGATCGACTGGTCGGGCTTCTCGAGGTGCCAGGCGCCGTCGTGATTCATGTAGACGTGAATCGTCGTCGTGGCGTCCGTAAACCCGCCCATGACGTGGGAGATCAGGAGATCCAGCTTGCCGTCGCCATCGATATCCTTGGCCTCGCTCGCCACCCCACCCGTGCCGCGGATGTGGTCACGTGGTGTCACCATCTCCAGGGCGAGTTTGCGATCGGGCTCGAAGGCGAAGCTGCCGTCCTGCTTGCGCAGGAATACCTTGATCTCGTGGCGCGTCGCGGAAGCAATGTCGGCCCGACCGTCGCCGTCGATATCGCCCACCATGAGCTTGGGCACGTCGACGAAGATCTGGAAGTCGGTCTCGAGCGAGATCAATCCGCTGGGTGGCAAGATGAGGTAGTTGGCGCGGCGCGGAACGGCGAGCTGCGCACGCACCTCACCGGTTGGCGAGAGCGCACTCAGCTGGCCGAGCTGAGGGACCAGGATCCACGGTTCCTCCGCGAAGTCGTCATAGACCAACTTGAAGGGCTCGAAACCCCGCTCGTCGGCGGCGATGCCTGCCGTGGTCGGACCGGGCACGCGCAGCTCCCAAATTGGCGCGTCGGGCCCGGCCAACGAGATGATCGAGACGCCGTCGGGACGCAGCACGATCAGCTCCTCGCCCGGAGAATCGGCGCGGACGTCGGCCACGTCGTAGACGGCGCTCCAGCGCGGTAGCGATCTCGTGTAATCGGACCGGGCCGGGAAGGTCTTGTTGTCGCGCTGGAGGTAGACGCGGATCTCACGCTCTTCCTTGGGCGGGATCCCCGTGAGCACCACGACGAAGAGATCGCTGCGCCCGTCTCCATCCACATCAGCGAGCTCGGCGGCCACGTTGCGACCGAGGCTGGTAATCTGCGTGAGCGCAAATAAGTCGTCAGCATGAACGGGGCGCGGGGCGGCCGCCGACCACGCGATCACCATCACCACCCAGATCAACAAGAGCAGCAGTCGAATCTGTCGGCGTGACACGCGCTTATGCTACCGCGCCGTGCCCCACCCGTCCGGTATCACTGCGCCCAACCACCTGGGCGCTGCGTCGAAGACCGTACCCGTGCGGACCGCCGGCGCACGCCGCCTAGGCGTGGGAGCGACCGTGAACCTCGATCTGCACCCCGGCACGAACCACCGCGTCCTCGAGCGCAGCGCGGCGGTCCTCCTCGTTGATGTCCTCGAGGAGTGCCTTTAGCTCGCTCTCGGCCTCGGCCTTGGTGTGCTGGGCGTGAGCGATGTCGATCTCGTGGGCCTTGAAGCACTCGTCGACGAGCACGACGACCTGGTTGCCCGTGACCTCCGCAAAGCCGCCGGCGATGGCCGCCCACTCGATCTGGCCGCCCGGCAGCGTGATCTCCATTGGGCCGGGCTTGAGGGGGGCCAGGAACTTCTCGTGGCTCTCGAGCACCCCGAAGTCGCCTTCGGCGCCCGGCAGCACGACACGCTCCACGGGCTCCGAGAAGCTCTCACCCTCGGGTGTCACGACGATCAGATCCATCGACATCGATTCGACTCCATTCGCGAGGTCAGTCCCGCTCAGGCCAGTGACTTGGCCTTCTCGCGGGCTTCCTCGATGGTGCCCACCATGTAGAAGGCCTGCTCGGGCAGATCGTCGTGCTTGCCCTCGAGCACCTCCTTGAAGCCGCGAATCGTGTCCTCGAGACGCACGTAGGTGCCCGGCGTGCCGGTGAACTGCTCGGCGACGGAGAAGGGCTGCGAGAGGAAACGCTGGATCTTGCGGGCCCGCGCCACCGTGAGCTTGTCGTCCTCGGAGAGCTCGTCCATGCCGAGGATCGCGATGATGTCCTGCAGGTCCTTGTAGCTCTGCAACGTCTGCTGGACGCCGCGCGCCACCGCGTAGTGTTCCTCGCCCATGACCTGCGGATCCAGGATGCGGGACGTCGAGTCCAGCGGATCCACGGCGGGGTAGATGCCGATCTCGGTGAGCGCCCGACTCAGCACTGTCGTCGCGTCGAGATGGGTGAACGCCGTGGCGGGCGCCGGGTCGGTGAGGTCGTCGGCGGGCACGTAGATGGCCTGCACGGAAGTGATCGACCCCTTCTTGGTCGAGGTGATCCGCTCCTGCAGCTCGCCCATATCAGTGGACAAGGTTGGCTGGTAGCCCACCGCAGAGGGAATGCGGCCGAGTAGCGCCGACACCTCGGAGCCCGCCTGAGTGAAGCGGAAGATGTTGTCGATGAAGAGGAGCACGTCCTTGCCCTCCTCGTCGCGGAAATACTCGGCGGCGGTCAGCGCAGAGAGACCCACCCGGGCACGCGCGCCCGGCGGCTCGTTCATCTGGCCGTAGATCAGCGCCGTCTTGTCGAGCACTGTGCTGCCGTCCGAGAGCTTGGCCTCCATCATCTCGTTCCAGAGGTCGTTGCCCTCGCGAGTCCGCTCACCCACACCGGCGAACACCGAGTAGCCCGCGTGCTCCTTCGCGATGTTGTTGATGAGCTCCATGATGACGACCGTCTTGCCGACACCGGCGCCGCCGAAGAGGCCAACCTTGCCACCCTTCGGATAGGGGGCGATCAGATCGACCACCTTGATACCGGTCTCGAGCACCTCCACCGTGGTCGACTGATCGACGAAGTCGGGCGCCGGGCGATGAATCGGGTAGAACATCTTGGCGTCGATTGGGCCGCGTTCGTCGACCGGCTCGCCGATCACATTCATGATGCGGCCAAGCGTCTCCGGGCCGACTGGCATCATGATGGGTTCGCCGGTGCTGCGCACCTCCAAGCCACGCCGGAGACCATCGGTGGTGTCCATCGCGATGCATCGAACGGTATTCTCACCGAGGTGAAGCGCCACCTCGATGACCAGGTTGTCCTCGCGATCGTCGATGCCGGCGTTGCTGGTGCGCAGCGCCGTCATCATCTCGGGCAGCTGCCCGGGCGGGAACTCGACATCCACCACGGGGCCCGTCACCTGAATGATCTTTCCGGTATTCATTGTCTTCTTCCTTAATCAATCCAACGCCTGGGCGCCGGTGATGATCTCGACCAACTCGCTCGTAATCGCCGCCTGGCGGGCCCGATTGAACTCGAGTGTGAGGGCCTCGATCAGCTCCTGGGTATTCTTGGTCGCACTCTCCATCGCGGTCATGCGCGCGGCGTGCTCACCCGCCTGGCTCTCGAGCAGGGCGCGGAAAACCTCGATCTCCACCGCCTTCGGGACGAGTACGGCAAGCAGCTTGCCGGCGTCGGGCTCGATCTCGTAGGGGAGCTTCTCCTCCTCACCCTCGCCAGCCGCCTCCGGCGCGAAGGGCAGCAGGGGTGAGATCTTCGGGGTCTGGGTCATGGTCGAGACGAACTCACTGTAGACGAGCACCACCTCGTCCACCTCGCCGTGCTCGAAGCGCGCCATCAGCCGGCGTGCCACCTGCTGGGCCTCGAGGTAGTTCACGTGCGGGCCGACCTCACGCGCCTCGGAGATCTGGCTCGCGCGGTGGCGCTTGAAGTAGTCGATCGCCTTCTTGCCCACGATGGTGAGCGAGAACGCAGCGAACTCATTCTTCCGCTCGGTGACAAGCGCCTCCACGGCTTTGATGACATTGGCGTTGAAGGCGCCCGCCAAGCCGCGATCGGACGTGATCACCACCACCTCGAGTGTCTTCTTCTCCTCGTGCGGCTCGAAGAGCGGGTGGCTGCCATCCAGGCCGGAAGCCGCGACCTCGTCGAGCGTGGCCCGCATGCGCTCCGCGTAGGGGCGCGCCGCCTCGATGGCATCCTGGGCGCGGCGCAGCTTCGCGGCCGCGACCATCTTCATGGCGCTCGTGATCTTCTGCGTCGACTGGACGCTCGTGATCCGTCGCTGGATGTCCTTCAGGTTCGCCACGATCAGGCCGCCTCTTCGGTGCTCCCGCCACTCGAGGGTTGGAAGACGTTCGCGAACTCGTCGAGAGCTGCGATGAGCTTCTGCTCGGTCTCGTCATCGAATTTCTCGGAGCTACGGATCGCCTCCAGGATGCCCGAGTGACTCGAGCGCATGAACTCGAGCAGCTCCTGCTCGTAGCGACCGATGTCCTCGAGCTCGAAGCCACGGATCCAGGAGTCGCGCTCGTCCTGGGGCGTGGCGGCGTAGATGATCACCACCTGCTCCTCCATGCCGAGCGGGCTGTACTGGAGTTGCTTGAGCATCTCGGTCTGGCGCTCACCGTTGGCGAGCTGCTCCTGGGTCGCCTTGTCGAGATCGCTGCCGAATTGTGCGAAGGCCGCCATCTCGCGGTATTGGGCGAGACTCAGCTTGAGCTGACCGGCGACCGCCTTCGTCGCCTTGGTCTGTGCCGCGCCACCCACGCGCGACACTGAAAGACCCACGTTGATGGCGGGCCGTATGCCCGAGTTGAAGAGGTCGGTCTCGAGGAAGATCTGACCGTCCGTGATCGAGATGACGTTGGTCGGGATGTAGGCCGACACATCGCCCGCCTGCGTCTCGATGATGGGCAGCGCCGTCAGGCTGCCACCGCCCTGCTCGTCGGAGAGCTTGCAGGCTCGTTCCAGCAGCCGCGAGTGAAGATAGAAGACGTCGCCCGGGTAGGCCTCGCGTCCCGGCGGTCGGCGCAGCAGAAGCGAAAGCTGGCGATACGCGACGGCCTGCTTGGAGAGATCGTCGTAGATGATCAGCGCGTGTTGGCCGTTGTGGAGAAAGTGCTCGGCGATCGAGCAGCCCGTGTAGGGTGCGATGAACTGCAAGGGCGCCGGCTCGGCCGCCGTCGCGGCCACCACGATCGTGTAGTCCATGGCGCCGTAGCGGTTCAGTTTGTCGACCACCTGCGCGACCGTCGACTGCTTCTGACCCACGGCCACGTAGACGCAGAGGACGCCCGTGGTCTTCTGGTTGATGATGGTGTCGATCGCGATCGCCGTCTTGCCCGTCTGCCGGTCGCCGATGATCAGCTCGCGCTGGCCGCGACCGATCGGCACCATGGCGTCGATGGCCTTGATGCCCGTGGCGAGTGATTCGTGGACCCCCTTGCGCTCCACGATACCCGGCGCCTTGATCTCGACGAGACGCGTCTGGCTGGTCTCAATCGGCCCCTTGCCATCGATCGGGCTGCCGAGCGCATCCACGACGCGGCCCAGCATGGCGTCGCCGACCGGCACCTCGATGATGCGGCCGGTCCGCCGCACCAGGTCGCCCTCTTTGACGTGGTGGGCCTCGCCCATGATGGCGACTCCGACGTTGTCCTCCTCGAGGTTCAGCACCATGCCCTGCAGACCGCCGCCGAACTCGACGAGCTCGCCGGCCAACGCGTTCTCGAGACCGTAGACACGCGCAATACCGTCACCGGCATTGAGCACGGTGCCGGTCTCGGCGACGTCGATTTCGCGATCGTACTCTTTGATCTCGCGCTTCAGGATGTCGGTGATCTCACCGGGTTTGATGTTCATGGCTCAGGATCCCTTCATGAGATTGGCGCGCAGCTGCGAGAGCTGTGTGCGAATGCTTCCGTCGATCACGAGATCGCCCACCTTGGCGATGGCGCCGCCGATGAGCTCGGGGTCGAGCGTCACCTCGACGCGCACCTCCCTACCCGTTCGCTCGGAGAGCGCACGCCGCAGCCGGTCCCTGCGGCGATCGTCCAGGAGGCTCGCGGAAATCACCTCCGCAGTCAGGAGCCCCGCCTCCTCGTCGGCCAGCCGACCGAACTCCTCGGCGACGGCCGCGAAGTCCAGCATGCGGCGCTGGTCGATGAGGAAGGAGCAGAAGTTGGTGACCAGCTGCGAGAGCCCACGCTCTGCAACGGCGCGCAGCACCGCCTTGCGCTCCTCACCGGGAAAGAGCGGCATGAAGAGCGCGCCGCGCAGCTCATCGCTCTCGATGAGCAGCACCGCTAGCGCGTCGACCTCCGCGCGGATCTCGGAGAGGCGATGCTCATCCTTGGCGAGTCCGAAGAGCGCTTTTGCGTAGCGGCTGGCTGCGGGGCTGGGCTTCATGATCCTCGAACCTGGACTCCTGGGGGTCGACCCGACTCGGGCCGCGAATAAAGAACGACTCTACGCGCCTAGCGGCTCGCCTCTGACCCGGGCTCGACGCGGGTGATGAACTCGTCGAGCAGCCGCTCACGATCACCGTCGGTGACCTGCTCGCGCAGTATCTCGGAGGCCATCTTCAGCGCCAGGTCCGCCGCCTCGGCGCGCAGCTCGCGCTGAGCGCGCAGCAGCTCCTGGTCGACCGCCGAGGCGGCATCGGCTTGGATGCGCTCCGCCGTCTTGCCGGCCTCGGCGAGGATCCGCTCGCTCTCCTCCTCGGCGCGGCGCAGCGTGGTCTCGTGAATCTCTTCGATCTGCGACTGCAGATCGATCAGGCGGCGTTGGATCTCGGAGTTGCGCTGCTCGGCCTGGCTCAGTAGCTCGGCCGCACTGTCGAGGTCACCTTGAATCTGCTCGCGCCGACCCGCGAAGAACTCCTGAATCGGCTTGCGGGCAAAGTAGACAAGGACAACGAGCAGGATGACAAGGTTGATGGCGATATAAAGGAGCTCCCTCGAGCCGCCGCCCTGAGCATCGTCGGAGGCAAGCGCGCTTCCTTGAAGCGCGGCAAGTGAGACGAGAGCCAGGATGCACGCGCTGCCGAGCGCTCGCTTCGTCATCTCAGACTGTCCTGCCGAGGATCTGCTCGGCGGCCGTGCGCGCGAGCTCCTGGGTGCTGGCACGCAATGACCCACGCGCTTCGTCGAGCGACGCGGCCAGCTCGCTGCGCGCCTGGTTGATTCTGACCTCGGCCTCCCGGCGTGCTGCACCAGCGATCAACGCCTGTTCGTCGCGCGCCGCGCCGATCTGTTCCTTGCGAACGATCTCGGCGTCGGCGCGTGCCTCGCGAATCGACGCCTCGTATCGCTGGAGGAGCGCGGTGGCGTGCTGCTGGATGTGATCCGCGCGCCGACGCGCACCCTGGATACGGCTCTCTCGCTCGTCGAGTGCGTAGAAGATCGGCTTGAAGATGAGTGCGTTGACGGGGAAGATCAGCACCACGAAGAGCGCGAGCAGAACGATGACGAGCGAAAGCTGCGGGACGAGCACCAGCTCGTCGGAGGCGTGCGCGGGCGCGGCCAACGTCGACGCGAGCAGGCCCAGCAGGAGCGTCGACAGCGCGAGCGTCGCCACGCGGGCGCGGCGTCCTCTCCACGGGATTCGCATTCGTTCTCCAGTCCGTTTCGATCCGTTCCAGATGGCTGTCGGCCGGCAGTCGGTTCCTGAGCCGGAGGCGTCGCTGCCAAGGGTGGTGCGTCGTCACGCTCCGGCGTAGTCGTTGCCCGCCGGTCGGGACACTTCGCTCAGCGCCTCGACCCGGGCTGCCAGGGTCGCCTTCGGCGACAGATGAGCGGGCCGGGCCGGAACCTCGGCGGCGCCAAGTTTTGCATAAGTGGCCGCAGTTTCAAGCTATCGGGCGGCTGATCCGGGCTCGGATCCAGAATCTCCCGGGACTTCTCCGACCCGGCAGGATCCCTCTAGAACCGCGCCATCGGCCACTTCGAGGAGTTCCGTCTCGAGGGTGCCACGAAGCGTTGCACCCCCACCCAGCGACACGCGAACGCGCGTCGTGACGTCGCCCTCGACCTCACCCGAGAGCTGGAGCTCGTCCACCGATACGGGACCCCGGATCCGCCCCAGCGGTCCGACACGAAGACAGCCCTCGCCCTGGACCGGCCCCTCGACGACGCCGTCCACGGTGGCCTGGCCGCGGAAGGCGAGTGTGCCCACGAAACGGCCGCCGGCCGGCACCAGAGGCGGTACGGGAGGACGCTCGGCGGACATCAAGCGTTATCCAGCATCAGATCGAAGAGCCGCTCCAGCTCCTCGCCGCCCGCATAGTCGAACTCGAGGCGCCCCTTGCGACCGCCGCCACGCAGATTCACTCGGGTCTGGAAACGCTCCTGCAGGGCATCGACGATGCGCTGGAGATCGGGGTCGAGGGGCGCACCCGCGCGTGTCGGCGCGGTCGTCTGGATGCGACCGGGCACCGGTCCGGCCAGCTTGCGGCCGAGCTGCTCGGTGGCTCGCACCGAGAGTCCCTCGCCAACGATGCGATCGCGCAGTGCGCGCCGGCCCTGCTCCTCGTGGACCTGGAGCAGTGCTTTGGCGTGTCCCATGCTGATGCGGCCCTCCTCGACATCCTGCTGCAGATCGGTCGAGAGGTCGAGAAGGCGCAAGTGGTTGGCGATCGACGAGCGGTCCATCGCGACCTTGCGTCCGATCTCCTCCTGGGTCGCGCCGCTGGCGGCGAGTGCCTTGTAGGCGTGGGCGAGCTCGATCGGATTGAGGTCGTGGCGTTGCACGTTTTCCACGATGGCGAGCTCGAGTCGTTCCTGCGGCGCGACGTCGGCCACGACAGCCGGAATGTTCGCAAGACCCGCGGCACGGCTCGCCCGCCAGCGGCGCTCACCGACGATCAGCTCAAAACGCTCGCCCGAGCGCCGTACGACGACGGGCTGCAGAATGCCGTGTTGGAGGATCGACGCGGCGAGGCGCTCCAGCTGGTCGGGATCAAAGTGCCGGCGAGGCTGTTCGGGGTTGGGATCGATCAGATGGACGGGCAGCTCGTGGGCGGGCGAGCCGATTTCCAGCGGCTCGCTCTCGTGGGTGTCGACACCAGTATGTGTAGAGCGCACGGCGGTGGAGTCCGAGGATCGCGTCGGGGTCGCGGAAGGCGGCGAGATCAGGGCCCCGAGGCCGCGCCCAAGCGCGTTGCGGCGTGCTGTCATGGCTCTCTACCTCGATGTCCGCTCGGTGCTCCTGCCGTGGGCTCCGCTCAAGGCAGTTCACCTTGCAGTGGACTCGATTCCGTTGGCGTTACGCCGGCTGCACCGAAGATACGGCGCAGGATTTCTTCGGTGAGCTTCAGATACGCGACCGCACCGCGCGAGTGGATGTCGTAGAGCAGAATCGGCTTGCCGTGACTCGGTGCTTCGGACAGACGCACGTTGCGCGGGATACGGGTGCGATAGACCTTTTCGCCGAAGTGGCGGCGCACTTCGGCCTCGACCTGACGACTGAGGTTGTTCCGCATGTCGACCATGGTGAGAATCAGGCCCTCGACTTCGAGGCCGGGATTGAGTTCAGCACGCACCAATTCGGTGGTCTCGAGCAAGCGCGCGAGCCCTTCGAGCGCGTAGTACTCACACTGGAGCGGGATCAGGATGGAGTCGGCCGCCGTCAGTGCATTCAGGGTGAGTAGGCCAAGCGAAGGTGGGCAATCGATGAGGATGAGCTCGTAGTCGTCCCGCACCTCAGCCAAGGTGCGCTTGAGGCGGCTCTCCCGATTGAGCGTGGTCACCAGCTCGATCTCGGCCCCAACCAGATCCGGCCCGGCCGGCACGACGTGTAGGTAGTCGAGCTCGGTCTTCTGGATCGTTTCGCCGATCGGAGAGTCCCCAGTGAGCGCGTCATAGATTTGCCGTGTGGGATTCACGACACCGTAGGCGCTGCTTGAGTTCCCCTGGGGGTCCAAGTCGACGAGCAACGTGCGCCGTTCGGAAGCTGCGAAGCAGGCCGCCAGGTTGACGGCCGAGGTCGTCTTCCCGACGCCCCCCTTCTGGTTCACGACGGCGATGATGCGGCTTCGCTGCATCTCGATCCCGCGGGCGGGCCTCTCGGGCCGCCCGTCATCCCCCCTCTCGGCTCGCCGCGTGCCCCGACCACGACACGCAGGGGAGCGGCAACTCGGACGCGCGCATGCGCGTGTTCGCTGTGTACCACAGGAGCCGGCGATCGCTACGTGGCATTCGACCCAGAGCCAGCGCGCTGGCCCCACCAGAGGGAGCGGGAACGCCCAGCTGGCGTCTCGTACACGCAGGTGCCGGTCGCAGCCAGCTCTTCCTTGACCCGGGGGGCTGGTGGCGTCTCCGAGCCGGGAATCACGACCAGCCCTCCGGGCCGTGTCCAAACCAGCGCCCATTCGATGACTTGATCGACCTGCGCGAGCGCCTGGGCGACGACGAGATCTGCACGCACTGGTTCGAGATCCTCGATTCGACCGAGACGCGGCTCGACGTTCGGTAGGTCCAGGTCGCGGCACACTGTCCGCTGGAAGTAATGGCGCCGCTCCCGGCTATCCACCAGCTCCACCGAGCTCTGCGGCTCGACGATGGCAATCGGGAGACCCGGAAATCCAGCCCCCGAGCCGAGATCCACGATAGTCTGGCCAGTACTCGCGGGCAGGACGCCACGGATCTGTGTCCGCAGCGCTAGAGCGTCCAGGACGAGGTGTTCGAGAATCGCCTCTGCGGTCCGATGGCCCGATAGATTCATCCGCTCCCCCCAGAGCGCCACCAGGCTGGCGAGCGCTACCAACTTCTCAGATTGAGGGGCGGGGATCGACCCCCCGAGCCAGTCAGTCGCTGACTCGACGCGGGCCATCAGGGCCTC
>JAFDDH010000137.1 GCA_019310975.1 Deltaproteobacteria bacterium
GATGGCTTGGGAGTTCGCCGAGGTTTTCGACGAGCTCGGTGTCGAGCAGATCAACGAAATGCTCGCCAAGAACATCCCCCTCGAAACGCTCGACTTCTTTTCAAAATATGCCGACGAGTTTGCGGGCTCCACCCACATTGATGACGAGACGCGGCGACGGCTGCCGAATCTGATGCTGATTGGCTACCTGCTCCACGTTCTCGAGGATCGATTGCGCCCCACCAGCTAGCACGATGTCCCAAGACAACTCCGGCATCCGCGAAGTCCGTACGGACTCGGCTCCCGCCCCGATTGGCCCCTACTCTCAGGCCGTCATCCACGCGGGACTCATCTTCGCCTCCGGCCAGATCCCGCTCGATCCCGCAAAGGGTGAGATCGTGCCCGGTGAGATCGAGCAGCAGACCGAGCAAGTGATCGAGAACCTCGCGCAGGTTCTACGCGCCGGGGGCAGCGGTCTCCACCATGTTCTCAAGACCACCGTCTACTTGACGGACCTCTCTCTCTTCCCGCGTGTGAACGCTGTCTACGCCCGCCACTTCGACGCTGACCCCCCTCCCGCACGCGCCACCGTGCAGGTAGCCGCCCTCCCCTTCGGCGCAGCCGTCGAGATCGACGCCATCGCGCGCATCGGCGAGTGAGCGCAGCGGGGCGGAGTCAGGAATCGGGCTCCCGGCCATAGTCCCGAACCAGCAGCGGCAGGTTCACGGCGTTGACCAACGCGTGCGCGACGATCGGCGCCACCACATTGCCCGTCCACTCGAAGAGCACGCCGAAGAGAAGACCCGCCGCGACAGCGAACACACTCCACGGGAGCATCTCGCGGCGCGGCACGAAGTGGGCGGCGCCAAAGATCAGACTCGCCCAGAGCAGGCCGACGCGTGGCTGCAGGGCCGCGCGAAAGAAGAGCTCTTCTCCGAGACCACTCGCGCAGGCGAGCAGCAGCGCATCCCGGAAACTGAGCTCGCCGAGCGAGCTACCGAGTGCCCGCGCAAGCGCCTCGCCCCAGTGTGTAAGGCGGGTCATGGCAGCTGAGATTGCCACCACGGCGAGCCCACTGACGGCGCCGATCAGTGCATCACGGCCCCAGCGGATGTCGGCTGTCGAGCCGCCCGCGGTGGCGTGCAGGATCGACTCGCCATAGAAACCCATTCGCCAGAGCAGGGCCGCGGCCATCATCGCCGCATAGAAATAGAGCCCGATCCGCACGAGGTCGGCTCCCCCTCGCCGCTGCCCGTCCGAACCCTTCACCGGGCCTTCGAGACCCAATTCCTCCGGCTCCATCGTCTCTCGCTCGCTCCTGCCAGGACCCGGGGCGCCAGGACCGACGCACTCCGGCATTGACCACGTCCCGGCGGGGGGATAGCCTATCGGCCTTGATCTGGTTCGCTCGTCGTTCTCCCCCCGGCGACAGGGTTGTCCCGTCGAGAGTGGCCCGAAGGCCTGCGGCGGTCGAATGGGATGGCAGCCGCCATCGCGGCCCACTTCCGCCGGGACCACGTGGAGATAAGGTGGAAGCTGCGACTGGCCGATGAGGCGATAAGCATGTCCGATCGCGTACCCATGACCCCGAGCGGCTACGAGGCCCTCAAGCTCGAGCTGAGCAGGCTGAAGACCGAGGAGCGCCCGAAGAACGTCAAGGAGATCGAGGAGGCGCTGGCTCACGGTGATCTCTCGGAGAACGCCGAATACCACGCCGCCAAGGAGCGACAGGGACACCTCGCCGGCCGGATCGCGGCCCTCGAGGACAAGCTGGCCCGCGCTCAGGTGATCGAAAACGGGCGGGAGACGCCAGACAAGGTGAAATTCGGCGTCACCGTGGTGCTCACGGACGTGGACACCGACGAGGAGGTCTCCTACCGCATCGTCGGAGAGGACGAATCCGACCCGAAGCAGGGACTGATCTCCGTGACCTCACCGGTTGCCCGCGCCCTGATGAACAAGGGCGTCGACGACGAGGTCGTGGTCAAGGCGCCCAAGGGCGACCGCGGGTTCGAGATCCTGGCGATCCGATACGACTGAGATGGTGGCGCCGGGGGTCGGTCCTTCTCCAGCCTATTCGTGCGGCCCCGGCTCGCTTGCGTTTCCGGCCTCAGATCCTAGAATCCGGCGCCCTGAAGGCGATTCCCCGGTAGCTCAGCTGGTAGAGCAGGCGGCTGTTAACCGCCGGGTCGTAGGTTCAAGTCCTACCCGGGGAGCCAGCCTCTACGCCGCCGAAAGCGGGTGCGGCATATGACAGGCCGTGGGCGAGCAGAACACGGATTCTCGCGCTCCGGTGCTAGCCTAGCGCGCGACATGCGGGACCCCGAGGCAACTGTCGCCATACCGCTCGACAAGAGCGCGGAGGGTTGGAAGCATCGGCTGGCCTTCTGGCATGGCCACGTGCCGATCCGACGGCGACCCGCGCGGCCCGGGTTCTCCGCGACGCGGCCGAGCGACTGGTCGAGCCGATGCCCAGCCCGCTAGTCGGGTCGCGGAGACGACGTGGGCGCTGAACCCAGCCTCGACACGACCAGCCTGAAGGTCTTCGCACGCCGCGTGTGGCCCTTCGTGAAGGGCATGCGGCGGATGTACTTCGCCGGGATCTTCTTCAACCTGCTGAGCCTGGGCTCCACCCTCGCTTGGCCGCAGATGATCCGGCTCATCATCGACGAGGGTATCCAGCAGGGCGACCTGAGCCGGGTCAACACCTACAGCCTGGGACTCCTCTGCATCCTCGTGGTCGCCGCCGGATCGATGTACGTGAGCAGCTATCTGCTGGAGCTCGCAGCCATTCGCGTCAGCACCAACGTCCGCAACTGGCTCTTCGGGCGCATCATCAATCAGGAGCTGGGCTTCTTCGACGAAGAGAGTACGGGCGACCTCACTTCCCGGCTGCACAGCGACACCTTCCAGCTGACAATCATCCTGCGTCAAATGGCGCCAGAGCTGATCCACTTCTCACTGCTGGCGCCAGCGGCGGCTGGCATCATGCTCTACACCTCGCCGCTGCTCTCGGCGGTGGTCTTCCTCGTCGGCCCGATCATCTGGTATGGCACCTCATTCCTCGGCAAATACATGCGCGGCCAGTCCTCGCTGCTCCAGGGCCGCACGTCGGACCTGATGCGATCCGGCCTCGAGACGATCTCGGGCATCCAGACGGTTCGCGTATACAACCAGGAGGAAGCGGCTACCGGGCGTTATGCGCATCAGGCGGGGCGCTTGGTCGAAGCTGCGAAGGGCCAGTCCCGCGCGACGGCGCTCCTACAATCCTTCACCCACTTCTTCAGTGACGGTTCGGTTGCGCTGGGGCTCTTCACTGGCGCGTTCTTGATCCAGCAGGGCAGCATGACGGCCGGCGCCCTGGTCGGCTTCGTCCTATACGCCACCCAGGTGATGCGGGCTGTGCGCAACGTCGCTCATGCCGGCGCCGAGGTCCTGCGCGCGCAGGGCGCAACGGAGCGCGCCTTCGAGCTCGGCGAGCGCCAGGCCCGCATGACACCGAGCGGCGATCTGGCTCCGGATCAGTGCCGCGGCGTGATCCGGTTGGAGGACGTGCGCTTCTCCTATCCCACGCGCCCGGAGAGCGCGGCACTCCGCGGCGTGTCGCTCGAGATCCAGCGCGGCGAAGTGCTGGCCCTGGTCGGCGCTTCCGGCTCGGGCAAGTCCACGATTGCCAAGCTAATCGCTCGGCTCTACGACCCCTCGTCGGGTCGCGTCAGCCTCGACGGGCACGACCTGCGCGAGTACGACAACTCCTGGCTGCGCGAGCAGGTCACTCTCGTCCCCGCCGAGGCGACACTCTTCGGCTGCAGCGTCGCAGACAACATTCGGTACGGCCGCATGGACGCCAGCGATGAGGAGGTGCGTTCCGCGGCCGCCGTCTCGCATGCCACCGAATTCGTGAACGAGCTGCCCGAGGGCTTCGACACCGAGGTGGGCGACAGCGGGCGGCTATTCTCGAGCGGTCAGAGGCAGCGCATCGCCATCGCACGTGCGGTGCTGCGCGGACCCAAGATCCTGATTCTCGACGAAGCCACAGCGGCCCTCGACGCCCAGGGCGAGGCCATCGTGAAGGAGTCGTTGCGCAAGCTGACCGACCGCCCAACGATCATCATCGTCTCTCACCGGCTCTCCACCATCGTGGACGCCGACCGCGTCATTTTGGTGAAGGAGGGCGTCATCGTCGGCCAGGGCACCCATTCGGATCTGCTCGAGTCGTCGTCGGACTACCAGGAACTGGTGGAGAATCAGCTCGTCGGCGAGTGATGGCCGGCGCGGCCTGGCTTCGGCACACTCCAGGGCTCAGATTTCACTCACCTCATCCGCAGCCCCCGCGCTGACCCAGGAGATCGGATATGCCCACGATCGTCGCCACCATCAAAGTCAAGGAAGACAAGGTCGAGGAGGCCAAATCCTTCCTGAAGAATCTCGCCACCAGCGTGCTTGCCGACGAGCCCGGCACCCTGGTCTACGTGATCCACCAGCGCAAGGACGATCCGATGTCGTTCGTCGTCTACGAGAAGTACGAGAGCGACGAGGCCTTCGCGATCCACGGCAAGAACCTGGCCTCCAAGGGGGCCGAGTTTGCCGCGATCATGGCCGGTCCGCCCGAGCTCGTGATGATGGAAGAGATCTGATCCCGGCTGTCGCCGGTGGATCAGCCCCGCTCGAGGTTCCCCTTGGCACCCGCCAACACGCCTGTGTAGAGCTGATCCACCGCGGCCCGCGCCTGGTCTTCGGAAACGCCCTCGGGCTCCCACTGGCTTCGCCAGATCAGTCGCGACCGGCCTTCACCGAGCTCCTCGACCTGCATCGAGGCGCTGTAATCGCGCACGGGCATCGGGTTTCCGTCGAGGATGTGGTAACGGATCGTTCGCGACTCTTCGTCGACGGCGTCGAGCTGTTCGCGCGCGGTGGGCAGCGGCGGGATGACGATGCTGCGGATCATGCCTACGCCCTCGCCCTCGAAGAGGGGCTCGGGCCCGCCCGGGAGCCAGCTCACGTCGCCAAAGTTGCGCAGACGGCGCCAGAGGTCGTCCGCAGAGATCTCGAACTCAGCGCTCTTCTGGAACTCGGCCATCGTGTCCACCTCCTTGCTCGGCCCGCCGCGCCGCAGCCGGGTGTGGAATTGTATCCATCGGCGCTCACGACCGGAATGTCCTTATCCGGCACCAGAGTGTAGAACTGGACGTCGGCGCGCGATCGGAGTCGGCGCGCCAAAGAAGAGGGGGAAAATCATGAAGCTCGGTCTATACGGCATCAATATTGGTGCGTGCATCGATCCGGAGGTAGCGGCCGCTTCGGCGCGCGCTGCAGAGGAGGCTGGCTTCGACTCCGTCTGGACCGCGGAGCACGTCGTGTTGCCCGAGCCCAGAACACCCGAGTCTCCGATCCCCGCCAACACCCCACTTCTGGATCCCGCCACCGCACTCGCGCACATTGCCGCGCATACCGACACGATCAAGCTGGCGACGGGCATCATCATCCTGCCGCAGCGCAACCCGGTGGTGCTTGCAAAGGAGCTCGCAACCGTGGACGTGCTCTCGCACGGGCGACTGATCTTCGGCCTGGGCGCCGGCTACATCCCGGCCGAGTTCGCTGCCCTTGGCGCCGTGTTCGAAGAGCGCGGCGCGCGCACCGACGAAGCCATCGAGGTCCTGCGCACTCTCTGGACCGCCGAGGCGCCGAGCTTCGACGGCCGCTATTTCCAGTTCGCGGGCATTGACGCACAGCCGCGGCCGATCCAGAAGCCTCACCCCCCGATCGTGGTGGGGGGTATGAGCACCCCGGCACTGCGACGCGCCGTACGCCAAGGCGACGGCTGGTACGGCTTCGCGTTGGACCTCGACGCAACGGCCGCCTGCATCAAGGGCCTGCGCGAGGCCGAGCAGAACGGTCTTCGGCCCGAGGGGCGTAGCCCCCTCGAGATCAGCATCACGCCGGCCGGCCTCCTCGACCCCGAGAGCGTACGCCGCTACGCGGATCTCGCCAGGACAGAGCCGGCATGGTCGCAGCCATCGAGAAGACGGCGGCCGCCCTAATCGGGGGCACCTAGCGTCGGATCGAAATCGGACACCAATGCGGCAATCGAGGGCACCGAGATCGACCGCGAAAAGCGCCGCACCGCCTACCGTTTTCGGTGGTGGCGCCGGTAGAGCGGGCAGCACATAATCGCCTCCCGGGTCCACGACCCCTTCTCCCGCACGAGCGCGGGGAAGCAAGGAGGACGACGATCGTGTCGGATAACGCCGAGAAGGCATTCGCGCTGTGGCAGGACGCCGTGGGCAAGGAGGAGGCCACCGGTGATTGGATGGAGATCGATCAGAAGCGGATCAACGAGTTCGCCGATGTCACGATCGACCACCACTTCATCCACGTTGACACCGAGCGTGCCAAGACGACCCCCTTCGGAACCACCATCGCACACGGCTTCCTCACGCTCTCGATGCTCACGCACCTGAGTGCATCCGCCAATGCCGGCGAGGTCGACCCCGGTCGCTACGCAGGCATGCTGATGGGTGTGAACTACGGCTTCGACAAGGTGCGCTTCATCAACCCGGTGAAGGTGGGCAGCCGCATCCGCGTGCACACGCTGCTCTCGAACGTCGAGCAGAAGGGCAGCTCGATCAATCTGACACGCACCATGACCGTGAACATCGAGGGCGAGGAGAAGCCGGCACTCGTCGCCGACTGGATCACCCGGATCACTTTCGCCTGATCCAAGCCAAGCCAGGCCAAGCCAAGTGAGGAGAGCTACTCCTCCTCGCCGGCTGCGACGTTCAGCACCTCTCTTGCGCGCTCGGCGTCCGCCTCGGAGACGAGGAGGCGGACGCCGCTTGCGAAGTCGAAATTCGGGAACTCGTGACCGGCGTCGTCCGCATGGATCACGGCGGTGATGCCCTCGCTCTGGAGTAGCGAAACGGCGGCCTCGGCGAAGGACTTCTCGGAGAAGCTCTCGACGACGACGGCATCCTCGCCAAATGTCCGATCTCTCGTCTCGCCCATGCTTGTGGCCTCCGCCCGAATCGCCCAGTGGGCACCCACCCGGCGCGCACCCACTGGTCTCAGCCTAGCAGCCCGTTGAAGAATCAGCAGGCAGACATGGCCGCACCTAAAGTCCGACACGCAACCGAGGCAGATCTCCCGCAGCTGGCGCGATCGCTCGCGAGCGCATTCGCCGAGGACCCGCTGATGGGCTGGCTCTTTGAGGATCCCGAGACGCGCGCCGCGCATCGGCTGCGCTGGATGCAGTTCAGCCTCGACATGGGCCTGACGCGCGGGCACCTCTACTGCGCGGGCAGCGCGGAGGCCGGTGCCATCTGGTCGCCACCGAATGTGACGCTCTTCGACCCGCTATGGGGCCCGCGGATGGCCGAGATGATGACGGAGCTGCTCGGTGACGCAGCCGGCGCCAAGCTGGCCGCCCTGACCGAGCTACTCGCCAAGGACAAGGTCGATGAGCCTCACTTCTACCTCTTCACACTCGGGACCGACGCCAGGAGCCAGGGACGCGGGCTCGGCGCCGCGCTACTCGAACGCATCCTGCGGACGTGCGACGAGCAGGGCCTGGCCGCGCACCTGGAGTCCTCGAACCCGCGCAACATCCCCTTCTACGAGCGACACGGCTTCGAGGTCGTCAGCGAGGTCACGCTCGGCGGCGACGGCCCGCTCGTGTGCCCGATGCGCCGCCCGCCGCGGATCGCCTAAGAGGATTCGTCCACGTTGGCTGCGCGCCGCTCGTCCGGACCGAGAGCCCGTGGCACCACGGCGTTGGCCTGCTGGTCGCGCACGATCTGCTCGACCTCACCCGCCGCCTTGCCACGTGCGAAGCCGTGGATCACGGCGGCGGCACCGAAGAGCATGGCCGAGTTCAGAGAGCGGTCGCTCAGGTGATGGGCCGCCCACTCGAAGGACGTCATGATCATCAGCGTCGCCAGTCGCTCGCCGAGTGCCACCGGGTCCACCCACGCAACCAGCTGCTTCTTTGCCTGCATCTGCTCGAGCGCCACGACCAGCTCGTTCGTGAGCTCGCGCGCCACGAACTCGCGCAGCTTGGTGCTCTCCTGCGTACCACCGAAGAAGGTCATCAGCGAGCGCGCGTACTCGGCGTGGCGCGGCATCGAGGCGCCGAGGGTCTCGCACACAGCCAGCACTTTGTGGAGGCCCTCCTCGTCCCCCGACTGGTCAGCCTGGGAGAGCAGATTGCGGAAGTAGAGCTCGACCGCCGCGAAGAGCAGCTCGCTCTTTCCGCCGAAGAGATTGTAGAGCGTGGGCACCGAGACAAGGCTCTCGTCCGCCAGCTCGCGCATCGTCACGCCCTCATAGCCGCGCTCGGCGATCAGCCGGCGTGCGACGTCGAGGATCCGTTGCCTGCGCTCCGCGCGCTGCTTGGAGACCAGGTCCATGCTGGGTGCTCCCCTGCCGCGGTGTTGTGGACGATCGGTACACGGCCTGTACCGAATCCCGCCGAGACCCGGCCGCTTTGTCTCAAAGGCCGCCCGACTCAACGATCTTAACGCATTCAAAGCGCTGAACATGTTAAACTCGGTCGATCGCAGCGGGAAATTGGGACCCGCCCACCGACTCTGTCAGCGTGCGCACACGACGTGCGATGCGCGTTGTCTTCTTACGCTCTCACGAGCCAGCCGAGCCCGGAGAGAGCCCGCCAGCGGAGGAGCAAGCAGCATGGAAATCAGATTGGAAGGTCGCACCGCCATCGTGACTGGAGGTGGAACCGGCCTCGGGCTGGGCTTTGCAAAGACGTTGGCGGAAGCGGGCGCTGCCGTAGCCATCACGGGCCGGCGTCAAGAACCGCTCGATGCCGCCGCCAAAGCGATCGAGCAGGCGGGTGGCAAGGCTCTGGCGATCCAGTGCGACCAGCGCTCGCGCGACCAGGTCGAGGCCGCGGTGGCCAGGACGGTGGAGTGGCAGGGCAAGGTCGACATCCTCGTCAACAACGCTGGCATCTACCCGCCCTGCCCCTTCCTCGCCATCGAAGAGGAGCAGTGGCTGGACGTGATGGACACCAACATCAACGGCCCCTTCCGCTTCGCCCAGGCCTGCGCACGGATCATGTCACAGAACGGCTGGGGGCGGATCATCAACATCCTCTCGCCCTCGGCGCTCCTCGGCTTCGGGATCGTCAACGCATACGGGACGTCGAAAGGCGGCCTGGGCGCCATGACGCGCGGCCTGGCGGCGGAGCTCGGTCCGATGGGCATCACCGCGAACTCGCTCACTCCGGGCGTCTCCGCCACGGAGAAGTTCGTCGAGCTCTATAGCGAGTTCGGTGTCACCCTGATGAGCAAGGGACTGCCACTGGCGCGGGCGTGTGAGCACGAGGACACGCAGGCGGTGCTGCTGCTGCTGGCTTCGGACCAGGGCTCGTATATCACGGGCGCCACGATCAACGTGGACGGTGGCATGACGTCGACGTTCTCATCGGGAGGCTGAGCCGATCATGGGACGACTCGAGGGCAAGGTAGCGATCGTCACGGGCGGCGCTTCGGGCATTGGCGCCGCAACCGCCGAGCGCTTCGCCGACGAGGGTGCGAAGGTGGCAATCTTCGACATGGCGAAGCCCGACGATGCGGCGTGGAGCGCATTGGAGGCGAAGGCCCCGGCCCTGCTCTATCGCGAGCTGGACGTGCGCGACGAGGACTCGATTCGTGCGGCCGTCGAGGCGGCGAGCCGCGCGCACGGCGTGGCCGACCTGCTCGTCAATGCCGCGGGCGTCTCGAGCTTCGGTGCCGCCCATGTACTCGAGCAAGACGAGTGGGATCGTGCCATCGACATCAACCTGAAGGGCTCCTGGATGGTCTCCAAGCATGTGCTCCCCGGCATGCTCGAGAAAGGGGCCGGCAGCATCGTCCACATTGCCAGCGTCGAAGGACTGGTGGGCATAAGCGGACAGGCGGCCTACAACGCTTCGAAGGGCGGCGTGGTGCTGCTCACCAAGAGCATGGCGCTCGACTACTCACCCGCCGGCATTCGGATCAACTGTGTCTGCCCCGGCGGCGTCGACACCGCGATGACGGCGATACTCAAGACCGAGGGCCTGAAGGCGATCGGCGACAAGCTCGCCGGCTACCACTTGCTCGGACGCTTCGCCAAGGCGTCGGAGATCGCGGCCGCCATCCTCTTCCTCGCCTCTGAGGACGCCTCCTTCGTGACCGGTAGCTCGCTCGTGGTGGACGGGGGCTATACGGCCGGCCATCGCCTCAGCCTGGACTGAGGGCGGGGAGAGAGCGCGAACACGAGAGGGTATGCGGTGGGTCAGCTCTGCATATCCGAAGATAAGAGAGCGACCTGGCCTCGTCGCAGAGGGGTGCCGCTTCTCGTGGTGGCCGCGGGCTGGGGGCTCTCTCGCCTCTTCTTTCGGCTTGCCCTGGACATCGACTTCGACGCCAGCTCGCTCGGCTGGTTCTGGCAGTATGTGGATCCGCCGATGCTGCGCGCGGATCCGTGGGGCAGCGTCTTCTACCACCACGTACAACCCCCGCTCTGGAACCTCTACCTCGCCGCTGCGCTCTGGCTGGGTGGCGAGGAGCCGAGCCGACTACTCGCTGCGGGTCACCTCGCGATCGGGCTTGCGCTCCATCTGGGGCTCTATGCGCTGATGCGGCGGCTCGGCATTCGTACTGGGCTCGCTGTCGGCGGCGCCCTCGCGTTCGCACTCTCTCCGGCGTCCGTCCTCTATGAAAGCTGGCTCTTCTACACACTGCCGCTGGCCACTCTATTGGTCGCTTCCGCCTGGGCGCTGCATCGCCTGGCGCGGCGCGGCACGCGCACACCCGACGCGATCGTTTTCTTTACACTGATTGCCGCAGCGGTGCTCACGCGCAGCCTCTTCCATCTGGCATGGTTTCTCGCCGTCGTGGGCTTCGTCCTCTGGGTGCTGCGGCCCCACGCCCGCCGGTTGCTGATCATCTCCCTATTGCCGACGCTGCTCTGTGTGGCGGTCTACGCCAAGAATCTCGCCATCGTGGGACAGTTCACGTCCAGCACGTGGTTGGGAATGAATCTGGCCCGCCTCGTGATCGAAAGGATCCCGATGCCGGAGCGGGTGCAGATGGTACGCGACGGCCGCATCGGCGCTGTCTCGCTCGTGACACCCTTCTCGCCCCTGGACCGCTATCCGCCCGCCCTACGCCGCCTGCCACCGATCAACATCCACCCCGTCATGCGCGAGTACGTGAAGGCGAGCGGAGTGGTCAACTACAACCATCTCGCCTACGTGGAGATCTCCCGGCGCTATCAGCGCGATGCAGTATCGCTGATTGCCTCGGACCCGTGCCACTACGCACAGAGCATCATCGATGCGTGGCTTCTCTTTGCGTGGTCCCCCACCGAGTACTCCTTCCTCGACGCCAACCGGACCCACATATCGGGCTGGAATCGGCTGTGGAATGCGCTGGTGTACGGCGTGCCTGCCGCATGGGGTGAGTCGGGCGAGCCACCAGATCGCCTCGACCGACCGTCGCTGCTGCGTCATGGCGGCCTGCTCTTCGTGCTCGTCGCATGCATGGCGCTCGCGTACGCGAGCTGGATCGGAATTCGCGATCTACGCACCCCACACGGCGACCGCGCCCGCGGACTGACGCTGCTCTTCATCGTGGCGACGGTGCTGTGGGTGGCCTGCGTGGGCAACGCCGTCGAGCTGCGCGAGAACAACCGCTTCCGCTTCATGGTGGAGCCGCTGATCGCGGCATTGGCCCTGCTGACACTCGAGCACGGGCTGCGCCGAGCCTCACCAGCATCTTCGCCCAATCGTAGAGATGCAGAAGACTGAATGACTCCAATGGAACACGCAAATACGTAACGTCATGAGACGAATAAGACACAGAATCACGGATGCGATCGGGGTAGACTGGGCGCTCATCGACGCGCGCTGAGCGGAGACCCACCACATGTCGGATCACAATCCGGAGGGCGTCCTCGCCCCACTCCACGACGAGTCCGACTTCTCGAGCGAGCTCGAAATCATTGGCGATGTACCGCGCGGGCTGCGCGGCAGCTACTGGCGCAACGGTCCGAACGCGGCCTTCCCGCCCAAGGGCAAGAGTCACCTCTGGGACGGCGACGGGATGCTTCACGCCATCACATTCGACGACGACGGCATCCGCTACCGCAACCGCTGGATCGATACACCGGGCCTGCGAGCCGAGCGCGAACACGGCCACGCTCTCTTCGGCGGCATGCTCGAGATGTCGCCACCGCCACCGGCGGTGGCCGAGAAGATCGGCCCCGTCAAGAACGCGGCCAATACGAGCATCATCCGCCACGCCGGCCGCTACCTGGCGCTCTGGGAGGCGGGTCTACCCACAGTCGTGACATCCGACCTCGGCACCGTCGGGGTCGACGACTTTTCGGGCGCACTCAAGGGCTCGATGACCGCGCATCCGAAGATCGATCCCATCACCAACGAGATGCTCTTCTTCGGCTACTCGCCCTTTCCTCCCTATCTCCGCTATCACATCGTCGACGACGCCGGCAAGCTGACGAGATCCTTGGAGATCGAGCTGCCGCGCGGCGTGATGATGCACGACTTCGCGATCACGCGAGAACACGTCATCTTCTTCGACTCACCCGCGGCCTTCGACTTCGACCAGCTCGCGCAGGGCGGCTCGATGATCCGCTGGGCACCCGAGCACGGCACGCGCATCGGCGTGCTGCCGCGGGACGGCAGTGCGGACGACATGCGTTGGATCGAGATCGAGAACTGCTACGTCTTCCACTTCCTCAACGCCTGGACGGAGGGCAATCAGATCGTGGTAATGGGTGCCAGTGTCGATTGGATGGCCGTCGACTACGAGCACCAGCGGCCACCCGAGGGCGTGGACGCCAACTCATACCTCTACCGCTTCACCATCGACCTCTCCGATTTTACGTGCAAGAAGGAGCGTATCGGCGATCTGGCTGGCGAGTTCTGCAAGGTGCCGGATTCGGTAACGGGCCTGAAGCACCGCTATGGCTACCTTGCCTCATTCAGTACGGGCGTCTGTGACGGCGCCTTCTTCGACTCGATCACCCAATACGACCTGGTGAAGGGTACAGAGACGACGCGTCCCTTCGGCACCCACAAGGTCGTGGGCGAGCCCGCCTTCGCGCCAAATCTCCAAGGCCGGGGCAAGAACGCCGACCAGGACGAGGACGACGGCTGGATCGTGACCTGGGTACACGAGCGCGACGGCAGCGCGAGCGAGTTCGTGGTGCTCGATGCGAAGTCGATCCAGGCGGAGCCGGTGCTGCGCGTGAAGATGCCCCGGCGCGTGCCCCTCGGCTTCCACGGGAATTGGATCGCGCCCTAGCCAAGAGCCAAGCGGCCATAGAGATGGCCCCGCTACCGGCTTTCCGCTCCAATTGGGTTCAGCGACTCGACGGGGAGCCCCTTCTCCAACCACTCGTCCAATCCGCCCGATAGTGGGCGCACCCGACTGATTCCGCGTCGCTTGAGCATCAGCGCCACCCGGGCGCTGGAGGCTTCATTGGGTCAGGTGCAGTAGAGAACGATTTCGCGGTCGCGCGGGATCTCTTCGTGCCTGTCGTCGAGCTCGTCGAAGCTCAAGACCTGCGCGCCTTGGATCCGGCGAGGCTCCATCTCGATCTCCATGGCGCTTCGCAGGTCGAAGAGGGCTACATCGGGATCCTCGGCGAGTAGCGCCATCAGCGCGTCGGGCTCGATTCGTTGCATCCTTAGATGACGAATGTAGCGGCGGCGGTGATAGAACCTCCAGGCAACGTACGCCACCAGCCCGCCCACGAGAATGAGAAGGGTCAGAGAGCCAAACTCTGACACCACCCGATATGCACTGTCGAGCTGGTCAGAGAAGAGGAAGCCGACCGCCATGAAGGAGCCGCTCCATAGCACGGCACCCGGCAGGTCGAAGGCCAGGAAGCGAATCAGCGACATTCCCGACATGCCCGCCAGCGGCGGTGCCATCGTCTGATAGCCGGGAATGAACTTGGCGAAGAGGAGTGACCGTGTGCCGTAGCGCGCGAAGATCTCCTGCGTGTTGCGCACGCAGGAATCGGGCTCGAGCGAGACTTTGCAGAGCACGCGCAGGACTATTGTGCCGCGTCGCCTACCCGCCTCGAACCAGATCAGATCACTCAAGAGCGAGCCGGCGCTGGCGGCAATCAGCGCGGCCACAAGATCCAGCTCTCCCGTGCTCGCCACGGCGCCCCCGGCGATCAGAACCGGAATGGCGGGGATCGGGATGCCCAGCTGATCGAGGCATACCCAACCTGCGAGCAGCAGATATCCGTGCGCCACGACGAAGCTTGTGAATTCTTCCATGCTCTGGCCTAGCCGTGGGTCAGATCGGCAACGACACGTTCCCCAGGCGCTTCGTGAGCTTCCGGTTCTCGCTGTAATCGATCGGAATCACCACCAGGCTCGGACCCTCGGCGACGAACGACGCCTCGAGTGTAGCCTGCAGCTCGGCGCTCTTCTCGCACCGGAAAGCATTCCACCCGAAGGCCTCGGCCAGCTGCACGAAGTCCGGATTGCCGAATGACAGATCCGTGTGGCGGCCGAATTGATTCTCCTGCTTCCAGGCGATCAGCCCATAGGCGTTGTCCTGCCAGACCATCACGGTGATGTCGGAATTGTAGCGGCGCGCGGTCTCCATCTCCTGGACGTTCATCAGAAACCCGGCGTCGCCGCACACCGCCATCACGCGCCGGTCGGGGTGCACGAAGTGCGCGCCGATCGCACCGGGCAGCGCAAAGCCCATCGAGCAGAACCCGTTGGGGATCAGACACGTATTGGGTTCGTGGCATTGAAAGTGCCGCGCGATCCACATCTTGTGCGCGCCCACGTCGCTGAGCAGAAGGTCCTCGGGGCCCAGCACCTGGCGCGCATCCCAGACTGCCTTCTGGGGACGGATCGAGCCCTCGGTGCGGTCGTCCTTGTGGGCTTCGAGATCCTGCTTCAGTGCGGCGCGGGCGGCGCGCGTGTGCCGGTGGTCGTAGTCGAGCTTGCCCGCACCCAGCGCCTCGACGCGTTCGTTCAGCATCCACAGCGCGTGCGCGAGATCGCCCACCACCTCGACCTCGATCCGGAAGTTCTCGTCGATCTCCGAGGGGATGAAATCACAGTGAACGATTCGCTTATCACCCTTTGGATTCCACAGGTGGGGGTGGTACTCGACCATGTCGTAGCCGAGACAAATCACCAGGTCGGCGGCCTCGATCGCGATCGAGGGGTAGTCCTTGCTGCCCAGGCCAATCGTGTACAGGGAGGTCTCGTCGTCCATGTCGACGCAGCCCTTGGCCATGAAGGTGTTGACCACGCCGATCCCGGTCCGGGCCACGAACTGGCGCAGCTGCTGGCTGGCGCGCCGGCGGATGCAGCCGTTGCCGGCCAGGATGATCGGCCGTTCGGCGCTGGCGATCGCGTCCCACGCGCGGTCGATGATCTTGTCGTCGGGCACCGATCGGCGGAAGCGCCTTGGCTCGATCGGTGTGGTCTGCGCAGGCAACCCGGCAATATCCTCGGGGAGCTCGATATGGCAGGCCCCGGGCTTCTCGGTGCGTGCCAGCCGCACCGCCTTGCGGACGATCTCCGGGATGTTGTCCGGGTGGAGCACGGTCTGCGCCCACTTGGTGACCGGCCGGAACATCGCGACAACGTCCATGACCTGGTGCGACTCCTTGTGGAGCCGCTCCGAGTCGCCCTGTCCAGTGAGCACGAGCATCGGCGCACGGTCCATATTGCCGTCGGCGACGCCGGTAATCAGATTGGTCGCACCGGGTCCCAGGGTTCCCAGGCATCCGGCCGGATTGCCGGTGAGACGACCGTACACCTCGGCCATGAACGCGGCTCCCTGCTCGTGGCGCGTGAGCACGAAGCGGATCGAGTCGCTGGCTTCCAGCGACATCATGAGGTCGGCGTTCTCCTCGCCGGGGACACCGAATATGTACTCGATGCCCTCGGTCTCGAGGCATTGGACGAAGAGGTCGGAGGCTTTCATGGCTGTCCTAAGGCTCCAGAGGCGCGTGTGCGCCATCAGAAATGAGACAACGCCACGAAGATGTCGGTTCGAGGCTCATCCCCGGGTGGAAGTGTCGCGGACTTCGCGCGCGGGGAGCGTCAGCTCGTGCCTCAGTAGAGCGAGGCCAAGGATCGACTTGAAGCCGGCCGAGCCCCCGAAGGCATCTCCATAGTCGCGACTCTCCTCCGGATCCGGCAGAAGCCGCCTCAGCACATCGGGATCGAAGACGTCGTCGAGAACGTCGAGGATCGGAGCGGCCCGCCTTCGAATCGCACGAAATCCCTCACCGTCGAAGTCGAAGACGTGATTGTAGTAGCGGGGCTCCCGACCCGTCCGAAGCTTCTGCCAGCGGTATCGCCGCGCGCGCAGGCGACTTGCGATCCGGTCCAGCGGTCCAGAAACGACGGGATCAGTGCGGAAGAGATTCTTGTCCACGGGAAGCTTGGCCAGCTCGGGAAAGTGCCTTGCCAGGATCATGGTCTGGAAGCGTCGATTCTCAAAGAGCTCGAGGGGAAGCCGCGCTGCAAGGCGGTGAACGCGCTTCTGAGTGAATGGGGAAACCGGCCAGCTGCCGAATGAAAACCTCCAATTGACCGCGCCGAGAACCAGACGGGCGCGGTGCATGAGTCCAAACTGCCATGGCTTGTGGTAGTCGAGACCGGGCAGGTCCTCGTAGAGGCTGCGCAGCTCCTGCATCTCCTCCTCCACGCTCTCACCGCGGAACTCCGGCCTGAGAAGAGCCCGCACTGTCTCCGGTGGAAATCCCCATCGATTCATCCGGCCGAAGAGCGCATCGAAGCTGATCTCGCCCGTCAGTACGTCTCGAGCCCACGGGATGTGCGCCCCGCCGAGCAGGGTGTCACCCAACAACCCGTTCACCACGGGGACGCCGAGCTCGCGCAGCACGGGTCGGGC
>JAFDDH010000350.1 GCA_019310975.1 Deltaproteobacteria bacterium
GAGGACGCGTGGCGCTGGCAGTGCGCGAACCCCGACGGTTACGGCCACTAGCCTGCGCGATTCTTCGTGCCCTAGATCAGACGAAGAACCAGAGTGAGATCGGCGCCCCGCCCGGGTCCGTAAACAGGCCGCCGCCGAAGAACGCGAAGGCGAGCAATGCGGCGTTCGTCGTGCCGTGGACGAGCATCAGGGCGCCGAGGTCGCGGCGGTAGTAGAACCAGAGGTTGGTGAGTGCCACCCAGGGTATGGCGACCCACCACTCCCACGGCACGTGACCGATGGTGAAGACGACGATGGTCGCGAGGAAGCTCTTCAGGCTGTACTGGGCCAGGGGGACGTCGCGGAAGTCGCCGTTCTGCCAATAGACCTCGGCGAAGCGCATCACGAAGCTGCGGATGAAGAGCTCCTCGAAGATCGGCGTGACGATCGCGTAGCCGAAGAGGCGCACACCCAGCACGAGCGCGACCCAGCGTTCGCCCATCAGTGTGGCGTCGAAGGCCTCGGAGGCATCCGGGCGCAGGTCCGGCAGCAGGATGTAGGGCGCCATCCACAGCAGCGCGAGCGCGATTCCCACGCCGATGTCGAGCAGCGCACCGCCGGCCGTGAGCCGGATGCGCCGCAGCTCGGCGTACGCACCACGGCGCCAGAAGTAGACGAGCAGCGCCACGGGCACGGCGGGCTTCACGAAGTGCATCAGTGGCACCGCGGCCTCGGGCACGCGGCGTGCGAGCTCGACGGCGAGCAGGAACCCGATGTACGGGACCAGATAGGGCCACCAGCCGTGGCCCTCTCGCCCCGCTGTGGTTCTCTGCGAAGCCCCGCCCGGCAATTACTTGCGCAGCGCCTTGCCGATGCGCGAGAAGTCGAGTGTCGCCTCGCGGCGAGAGGGCCCGATACCCACGCTGTAGTGGACGACGTTGCCGGCGGCGCGGATGCTCGCTTGGCGGGTGTCCTTGAGCCAGACCTCGCCGAGGGTCTCGACGACGGGCGTGGTCCCCACCTCGCCGCTCCGCAGCACCGGCTGCGTGGTCTTCAGCATCGCCGCCAGGCTGACCCGCAAGCTCCCTTCCGGGCCGGTCCTGCGGATCGCCAGGATGAAGATTCCGTTGTCCAACGAGGCGAGATGGCGATAGCCAAAGGTGCCCTCGCCGAGCAGGATCTCGTCCTCGATGAAGAGCACGTCGCCGTCGCGCTGGATCTTCGCCTGTGTACGCGCGCTGGAGCGGCAGCCCTCCAGGCTGACGGTCGTGATGACGGGGATCACGTCACCCGCGTGCATCGCCAGTGCGTGCACACAGCCCGGATGAATCGGCTCATTGGCGTGGATGAATGGCTCTCCGGCCGCGGCGAAGCTCGGTGCGAGCAGCCCCGCCACCAGCGCAATCGGCGCCAGCCAGCTCGTCGGCCGCAGCGCGCTCTCGAATACACCCATCCAATTCCCCTTCATCGATTCCCCTTCATCGTCCGTTGATCGGTGAATGATACATCGCCCCAATCGCGCCAAAAAAAGCAGGGCGCGATAAGAAGGCCGCGATGATAACGCAGTCATCACACCCCTCCGCCCAGAACGCCGCGATCGCCCAATGCCGCGATGCGCTCGGCGAGCTTGATGATGGCAGCCGCGCGCCGAGTGTGGTTATTCGACGGCCGGCGCCAACGACTCCAGGTAGCCCTGGATCAGCACCATGTCGGCCTCACTCACGCTATCCCCCATCGCCGGCATCGCGGTGCCCGGCAGACCCGCCCGCGCCACGCTGCCAGATGCTCACCCATGCGTTTCGTCGAGATCCTCAGGTCCGGGAGCGAGCTCGCGGAGACGCCCCCAGCCCCGTGGCAGCGTGCGCACCAGCGGTGATAGAGCCGCTCGCCGTCGGCCACCTCACCGGGTCGCTCGAGGAATGCCTGGATCTGCTCGGGTGTGGGCGCGGATTCGGGCAGCGCGTAGACGATCAGACGCCCGGAGCCGATCTTCACACCCCGCGCGGCCGTACCTCCCACCAGTGCGAACGCACCGCCCCACCCGGACAGGACCGCCACGTATTGCGTGCCGTCCAGCGCATAGGTCATGGGCGCGGCGATCGTGCCCGTGCCGGTGTGGTCGACGAAGAGCGTGCGGCCCGCATCCGCCGAGTAGGCGACGAAGCGGCCGTCGGCCGTGCCCTGGAAGACGAGGTTGCCCGCGGTGGTGAGCGTGCCGCCGTTCCACGGCACGCCATAGGGGACGCGCCACACCTCGCGCTGCGCGACCGGATCCCAGGCCAGCAGATGCCCCGAGGCCACCTCGGGTGGGAAGGCCGCGAACACGCTCAGATCGGTGCCCAGGTTGAAGTCGTTGGGAACCGGGCGGAAGTCGGGATCCAGCCGGTAGGCACCGAGGATCTCCTGCGCCGGAATGTAGACGAGCCCGGTGATCGGATTGAAGGACATCGGCTGCCAGTTGTGACCCCCGAAGAAGGTCGGCATCACGAAGCGTACGTTGTGGGTGAGCCGCTGGTTCTCGGCCTCGATCGGCCGGCCACTGGCGTCGATGCCGGTTGCCCACGTCACGGTGACAAAGGGCTCACCGGAGATGAACTCCCCCGTCCTGCGATCGAGCACGTAGAAGAAGCCGTTCTTGGGGGCCTGCATCAGCACCTTGCGCGGCTGCCCGTCGATCACCAGATCCGCCAGGATGATGTGCTGCGTGGCGGTGAAGTCCCACGTCTCACCCGGAGTCGTCTGATAGTGCCAGACGATGCGTCCGTCCTCCGGATCGAGGGCGAGAATCGAGCTCAGGAAGAGGTTGTCACCGCCCCCCGGACTGCGGAACTGCTGTGCCCAGGGTGTTCCATTGCCGGTGCCGACATAGAGCAGACCGAGCTCGCCGTCGTAGGCCATCGAGTCCCAGACGGTTCCGCCGCCTCCGAGCTTCCACCACTCCCCCGACCACGTCTCGGCCGCCGCCCTCATGGAGTCGTTCTCGAAGGGCAGGCTCGGATCGCCCGGGACCGTATAGGTCCGCCAGGCGAGCTCGCCGGTCTCGGCCTCGTAGGCGGACACGTAGCCACGCACACCGAGCTCGGCACCGCCGTTTCCGATCAGCACCTTGCCCGCGACGACGCGCGGCGCGCCGGTGATCGTAAAGGGCTGCTCGAGATCGATCGTCAGGACCTCCCACAGCTTCGTCCCGTCCTTGGCATCGAGAGCGATCAGTCGACCGTCCAGGGTGCCGAGATAGATGCGCCCCTGGTAGGCGGCGACGCCGCGGTTGACCACATCGCAGCAGGCGAGCTTGCCGCGCTCCTTGGGGACCTGGGGGTCGAAGCGCCAGATCTCGGCACCCGTGCGGGCGTCGAGTGCAATCGCGACGCTCCACGTCAGTGTGAAGTAGAGGACGCCGTCGATCATCAATGGCGTGGCCTCGAGGCCGCGCGACGTTCCGGTCTCCCACGTCCAGCGCCGCTGCAAGAGCCCGACGTTCTCGTCGCGGATGCTGTCGAGCGGGCTGAAGCGCTGCTCGGAGGGTGTGCGGCCGACGGAGAGCCAACTCTCACTGCCGAGGTCTGCGGCGGCGCTCTGTCCGGAGTCGTCCGTGTCGACCGGATCCGCTGCGACCGGTTCGACGGGAGCGGCCGGCGCGCCCTCCTCCTCGCCCGACGAGCAACCGACGACGAGCCCCAGCGCAATGCCCAGCCACGCGACTCTTCGAGTCATGCGTCGAGTCATGCGCCCTCCCCCCTTGTCCAGACCGTCCTGACGTCCTGGCCGAGACGTGTGTCTGTCCGCCCAGCGGACAGCCCGGCCCGCACCACCGCCCACATTCTAGTGGATGGGTGCGTGTCGAACGGATGCGCCGCTGAGGGTAAGACCACCCGTCGGCAGCGGTGCGAGGGCGTGCTACTCCGGGACGATGAGCGAGCGCGGAGCGGTCAGTCCGATGCGGCCCCGCAATCTCGAGCGGAATCTCCGCTTGCTCTGCGGCTTCCGTGCGCTGCAGATGATGATGTTGCCGATCGCCATCGTGCCGCTCTACTGGCGCGACGACCTCGGTCTCAGCATGACCGAGATCTTCCTGATCCACGCGCTCTTCGGGCTCTTCGCGGCCATCCTCGAGTTCCCGGGCGGCTACCTGGCCGACCGCATCGGGTACCGGGCCGCGCTGCGCGTGGCGACCGGCTGCTCGGCGATCGGCTGGATCGTGCTCGGCTCGGCGGATGGGATCGTCGTCATCCTGGTCGGCGAGCTCTTGCTGGCCTGCTCGCTCTCCCTCTCGTCGGGGACCGATGCCGCGATCCTCTACGAGTCGCTCCTCGAGCTGAACCGGGAGTCGGAGTTCGGACGCTGGTTCGGGCTCTCGCGTTCGCTCGGCGCCGCCGCAGAGGGTACGGCGGCACTGGCCGCCGGCCTGCTCTACTCGATCTGGCCCCCGCTGCCCTTCTTCCTGCAAGCGGGCCTCTGGGGCTTCAATGCCCTGATCGCCTTCGCGCTGATCGAGCCCGTACGCCACCACGTCGGCGAGATCGCCGGGCGAGCCCGGGTGCGCGCCATCTTCCACTTCGCCGCCGTGCGCAGCCCGCGACTGCGGGCCTCGATCGTCGCGGTGCTGGCGCTCGCCCTCTCGACGTTCATCCCGGTGTGGATCATCGCCATCTACGCCGAGAACGCAGGCATCGCAGTGGCCTGGATCGGCCCGCTCTGGGCGGCGGCGAACTACACGGTGGCGTTCGGCCACTGGGCGAGCGATCGCGTGGCCGAGACGCTCGGCACGACACCCACCCTGCTCTTGTCTGCCGGGCTGATCGGGCTCGGACTCGCGGGCCTCGGGTCCAGCCACGCGGTCGGCGGCTTCCTCTTCTACTATGCGATCTGCCTGGCCCGAGGACTGAACAGCCCCGTCCTATCGCACGTACAGCAGCGCGTAATCCCCTCCAGCGATCGCGCGAGCCTGCTCTCGATCAATAGCCTGCTCTTCCGCGCCACATTCTTCCGTACTCTGGCTCGCCCGCACCTCCGAGCCGGAGGGCGACGCGGCCACGACCCTTCACGACTCGGATCTGTAGCTGGCGCATCCTCTAAGGGATTTCACCTAGGAAATAAATTGGAGTCATTCGCGAGGCGTGGCGAAAGCGAGTTCCACTCTGACGGAACAATTTTTCCTTTGCGCGTTCTTGCGCCGGCGCCCACCCGCGTAACCACTGACGAATCGTCAGGTTTTTTTTCGAAGCTCTTCGGCACAATCTTTGCTTCTTAAGACGGCAACATTGGCGGCACTTCGTTCGCGGTCCTCCGCGGGCGGAGAAATTCGGCATGTGAAACTGCTTCTGATTCTGGAAACAAGCTGCAGCTGGATGCGGATGCGGATATGGGTTGCGGGAACGACGCTGACTGCCGTCCTTGTCGCACTGCTCGGCGCCGATCGATCGGCCGCCGAGCAGTGCGACAATGTTTCGCCCGGGATCCACGCGATCGACTACGACTACAACATCCTCTTCAACCATGACCGCGAACATGACCGCGAACATGACCGCGAAGAGTTTGACTGGTAGGCGACGCGAGTGAGTGCGCGAGCGGAGTGTGGTGGGCCTTCGGCCCCCCCCTCCGTCGCTCACTTGGGTCGGGCGGGCTCCTGCGCTGGATGCGTGCAGGAGCCCGTTGTGCGCTCAGGCGCCGGGTGACCAGCTCGAGGTGCGCAGGAGGCGGCTCTGCCACTGATCGCGCCACTCCAGGGCGTCCAGCATCCACAGACCCGGCTGCTTGTAGCGGGCCGGCACCTCGCGCGTGAGCAGCCCGGCGATCTGCTCGGGCCGCACCACCTTCTGCCACAGGATCACCTCACGGCGCCTCTGGCTCCCGTAGGCGGCGCGCCAGGCGGCCTGGATCTCCAGCAGCTGGGGGCGCTTGGAGCGCTGCTCATCGAACTCCACGGCGTAGTGGGCGCCGGCCCGCTCGACGTACTCCTCGAGCCGTCCCTCGCGCGGGTGGACGGTGTCCTCCATGAAGAGCGTGAGGTCGTGCTCGACCGGCTCGGCCGGGATGTCGGCCAGTTCGAGCTCGCCCATCGGCGACCAGGGAAGCGAAATATACAGGCCCGCCGTGACCTCGTGGCGCAGGCCGTCGAGCTTCTCCGAGAGAGCGGCGAGATCGCCGCCCGCCACCCGCTCGACGAGCCGTCCCCAGGCCGCCCCGTCGGGGATCACGCTATAGGTGACGACCCGGTACGAGAGCCCGCTGCCGTGGGCGAGGTTCAGGTAGTAGTACAGACGCGCATCGTCGCCGCGCGCCAGTGCGGGCAGCCACTCGTCACGCATCGTGGCCTCGAAGGCGTCCTCGTGGGCGCCCTCGACGGCGTGTTCCTCACGCAGCAGGAGCATCTACAGCTACCTACCTACAACTACATACAACTACAGCTTGGAGAGGATGTCGTTGCCGAGCTTCTCGAGACCCGCCTCCAGGGCGTCCGGGTCGAAGCCGGGCGGCGGGATGATCAGGCGCGAGATTCCGAGATCCTGGTAGCGCTTGAGGTCGTCCAGGGAGCGCACGGGCCCGCCCGCCGTCAGCTCGATCTCATCCGGGTTGCGGCCGATCTTCTCGCACTCGTCGCGGACTGCGGCGAAGAGCGTCGGGAAATCGCCAGCGGCGGGGAAGAACCCATCGCCCACGCGGGCGGCGCGGCGCGCAGCGCCCTCCACGTGGCCGCCCACCACGATCGGAATGCCGCCGGGCTGCACGGGCTTGGGCTGGGACTCGATCGCACCCCATTGGTAGTAGCGACCGTCGAAGGGCTTGGCGTCCGGCGACCAGAGCTGACGCAGGGCGCGTGCGCACTCCTCGGTGCGTCCGGCGCGTTCAGCGAACGGAATGCCCAGCGCCTCGAACTCCTCGCGCAGCCAGCCGATCCCGATGCCGGCGATGGCCCGGCCCTTGGAGAGCACGTCCAGGGTCGCGAACTGCTTGGCGGTGTAGATCGGGTGGCGCTGGGGCAGGATCAGGATGCCCGTGGCCAGCTTGATCTTCTTCGTGACGGCCGCCGCGTAGCTCAGCCAGACGATCGGATCCGGAATCGGCGCATTCTCGGGCCCGGGCATCCTGCCGTTCTCGCTGTACGGGTATTTGGACTCGTAGCCAATCGGGACGGCCACGTGCTCCACCGTCCACAGCGACTCCACGCCGACGCGCTCGGCCGTCTGCGCCAGGTGGACAAGACCTTCGGGCTGTGCGAAGGGGCCTACGTTCGAGTACATGAGTCCAAACTTCATGGGGGGAGTCTCCTTGGTGTGGCTGGCTCTGTGTCGGCCGTGTGTCGGCCGTGAGTCGGCAGTGAGTCGGCGTGGGGCTGGGCTCGCACTGGCTGCAGATCTGGCGTGCGTCACTGCTCCTGGTAGGTCGTGTGACGGGGCCGGCCGGCCAGCACGTTCTCGAGGCCCCAGCTCGTGACCTTCTTGAACGGATCCGACGCGATGAACGTCTTGAACGCATCCTCGTCGCTCCAGCGCGAGACGATCAGGTACTGGGCGCTCTCGTCCACGTCGACGCGCCGGAAGATCTGCGAGTCGTCGTGTCCGTCGGCGTCCTGCATCACACCGAGCACCTTCAGGCAGGCGCCCTCGAACACATCCTCCTTGCCCTCGAGGACGTGATAGTTCATTCCGATGGTGACCATGGCGCCCGAGCATAGCGTCCCGGCGAGGGCGCGCGTCCGCTACCCTGTAGGTGTTGGATAGGTGTTGGGTAGGTGTTGGATAGGTGTTGGAGATTACCCGTTGAAGCGGATCTACGAGCCCGAGGGCATCGACTGCGAGCAACAGGCCGGCTTCTCCCCCGGAGATCTGGTGCACCACAAGCGCTTCGGCTATCGCGGCGTGGTGGTGGACGTCGACCCGGTCTTCCAACAGACGGATGCGTGGTACGAGAAGATGGCCCGCTCGCGCCCGCCCAAGAACCGACCCTGGTACCACGTGCTGGTCGACGAGGCGATGTACGCCACCTATGTGGCCGAACAAAATCTCGAGCCGGACGCGAGCGACGCGCCGATCCGTCACCCGCTGCTCGAGCAATTCTTCGACACCTTCGAGGACGGCCGGTACGTGCGGACCCGTCCGCTGAACTGAGACGCCCGAGCCTCAGCCGACCAGCTCCAGCACACGCTCCGACGGCCGTCCGATCACGGCCCGATCGTCCCGCACGGCCACCGGCCGCTGCATCAGACGCGGGTGCTCGAGCAGGATCTCGACCACGGCGTTGCGCTCCGTGTAATCGTCCGCGTTCAGCCCGAGCTCGCCAAAGTGGGCATCCTTGCGCACCAGCTCGGCCGGCGGGTCGGGCAGCCTGTCGAGGATCGCCTCGAGGTCGGCCCGCTGCAGAGGCGTGCTCAGATACTCGACGACCTCGAGCTCTCCGCCCCTGGCCCGCAGGATCTCCAACGCCCCCCGCGATTTGCTGCACTTCGGATTGTGGTAGAGCACCACGGCGCCCATCG
>JAFDDH010000351.1 GCA_019310975.1 Deltaproteobacteria bacterium
TCTGGAATGCGGCGTCGACCTCGGTACCGATGGAGGCCATCGTTACCGCGGCCACGGTGGTGATCAGGGCTGCCACGATCGCCCACTCGACCATCTCGAGACCATCCTCCTCACGAACGAACTGCTTCATCAGATTCAACATCGAAACACCTTTCCTTCTATCAACTGCCAACTAAGCAATGAATATCGGGGGCTGCCAACACACTCCGTGATTCCCCCTTCACTTCCGCTGGAGCGGACGTTTATTCTACACACATCACATCATGGAAACGAAGGGAATTCACGCGGCGGTGAAATTAAGATGAGACAATTATGTGTGCATTCAGTAGAGGTTCGGAATCCACATCGAGTTGCGTACGAACGAGCACCAACACCGCGATAGGTGGTGGACCACTCATCGCCTTGTGTCCCAGAAGCGGATCGCGCCTCAAGGAGTCAGGGATGCATCCTCGGCCGCTCTCAGGTTGACGAGCACTTTCGTCCTATCACTCGGGCCCGCAAGCAGAGAACGTTCGAAGTACTTGATTGCTTGGCCAGATTCTCCATTAATCAGACAGACGTACCCGAGATTGTTGAGTGCATCCGCCTCAGTCGAGTATTCTTTGAAGTTCTCGTACGCGCCGCGGTAGTCGCCGAGCTGTCCGAGGGCGATGCCCAGGTTGTTGTAGAGAGTGGGATCGCGCGGCTCGAGGTAGATCGCGTCGCGAAATGCCTCAATGGCCAGCTCGAACTCGCCGCTGCGCAGCAACGATATTCCGCGACTATTCTGGATCTCGTAGCCCTGTGGATCGCTCAGATGCGCCTGCTCGTAGTGGGCGGCAGCGAGGTCATACGCCCCGACTTGGTCGTCGAGCATGCCCAGGCCCATATGCGCCTCGGCGGAGTTCGAATCGAGCTCGAGTGCGGTCTCGAGCGCGATCCGGGCGCTGGTGTGATCGCCCTTCGCGATGCGTGCGAGGCCCAGGCCTACGTGGCCGGACGAGAGCTCGGGATGCTCCTCGACGAGCGCCTCGAAGATCTTCTCGGCACGGCGCACGTCCCGCGACAACTGCATATAGCCCAGGCGCTGGCGTGGCAGCGGGTTCTCTTCTTTGAGCTGCATGGCGCGGACGTAGTGCCACGCGGCCTCCGGATTCTGACCGGAGTCGCGCAGGTTGTCTGCGAGCGTGATTTCCTCTTCGAAGCTGAGTGGCTTGAACTGGATGGGGCCCACGTCGGGCAGCGGCTCAGGGCGCTCGAACTCCATGTCCGCACTCGACTTCCAGCTGCTGCCCGCGCAGCCGATCGAGAGCATGAGCACGATGGAGAGGATCGAAACGAGATTCAGGTTACGATGATTCATCCTGGTCCTTGCAGCACGCTCGAGATTTTGATGGCGGCCGGCCCGGCGAGGATGAGGACCACCGCAAGAAATATCAGGGCCGCCGGGAGCATCATCTTCACTGGGGCCTTCTGCGCCGATTCCTCGGCACGCTGCATGCGTTCGAAGCGCATGGAATCAGCCTGCGTGCGCAGGGTATCGACGAGGGGTGTGCCAAAACGCTCGGTCTGCACCAGGAGCGCCACGAGTGCGTTGAGGTCCTGGTTGCCGGTCCGCTTCGCAATGCCACGCAGGGCGTCCATCAAGCTGCGCCCAGCCTGCGTCTCGGCCACCGTCACCTTGAACTCCCCGGAGATGATCGGCTCGTTATCCTGGAATTCCTTCGCAACGCGCGACATCGTCGCCGCCAGACCCAGCCCAGCTTCGACGCACACCACCATCATGTCGATCGAGTCGGCAAGCCCGCGCTGGATCGAGGCTTGCCGCTTGGCGCGCAAGCGGTCCACGATGACGCCGGGCAGGACGTAGCCGACGGCGGACGTGATCCCAATGATCAGGATCGGCGGTGTACGTCCCATCGACCAGCTGCCTAGGATGACCAATAACGCCAGTGCGGCGCCCAGGACTACTCGCGAGCCCATGTAGACGGCTAGTGCCGAGGGCCGCCGGAAGCCCGCCTCGACCAGTCGCTGGCGTACGGTGCCGTAGACGCGGCTCTCACCGCTCGTCTCGCTGCCGCCGGTGACGGCGAAGCGCGACAGCAGGCGACCGAGGATCGCGCGCGCCGAGCCCTCGTCGTCGAGCAGCGTGACTTCCTCTCCGGCTCCGGCCGTCGCATTCTGCTCGTTGGTGGCGAACCGACGGAGACGCTTCTCGGCGACCGTCTTCCCCGGGTTGGCGAAGAATGCCAGCGAGAGGAAGAGGGTCATGAGACCGATGCAGATTGCCAGGAACATCATCGGGAGGTCACCATCAGAGCTTCACCGCGGTCAGAGCTCGGCACCCCAGCCAGCCGGCCACGGTGAGTCCTATCGCGACATATAGGAGCGTTTCGCCAGCGCCGGGCTCGAAGAGCGGATCGAGGTAGGTGGGTGCGATGAAGTTGATCAGCACCATGAATGCCGCGGGGCGCATGGCCAAGAAGTTCGCGGACAGACGGGTCTGCGACACGATCGCATCCACCTTGATCTGGAACTGCAGGCGCTCGCGAGCCGTATGGGCCAGGCTCGCGAGCACGCTCGGCAGGTCTCCGCCGGTCTCGCGCTGGATCAGCAACGCATTGACGAAGAAGGGCATCTCCTGGGTGTTCATGCGTTGGCCGAGGTTGTTGAGCGCCACGCGCGCGTCGAGTCCCATCGAGATCTCGTCGACGACCTGGGAGAGCTCCGACGCGACGGGCTCCTCGACCTCCTCTGAGACGACGCGAAGTCCGGTCTGGATCGGATGGCCCGCACGCAACGAGCGGCAGAGCAGGTCGATGGCCTCCGGAAACTCCTGCGAGAAGGCCATCATGCGCCGGTTCTTCTTCTGTTGCACGAATATGAAGGGGAGAATGGCGGCGCCAGCTCCGCTGATCGCGAGACCCGGATTGCCGGTCACGACGTTGACCGCGAAGTATCCGATGATCGAGATCAATACCGTGATCCCGAGGAAGCCCTCGAGCTGCATCGGCAGACCGGCCCGGTAGAGCCACAGGTCGATGGGCTTGCGGTCGGGAACGAGTCCCGTCAGGAAGCGCAGGATCGGTCCGCGGCTGGACGCCTCGAGGAAGATCGACTCCACCTCGCGCTCGTCCAGGCGCTGGATGCGCGTCGCGTGGCGCTTCAGTCGCTCGCGGGCGGCGCGCCGCTGCGTGGTGTGGCGCCTATTGGACGCCGAGAGCAGGAGGAACTCACTGAAGGCGAGCGCAGCGATGAAGACGAAGATCGAGACGAAAGGATTCATCTCGATGATGGGCACGTCCATCAGGCGATCCCCTCCTCGGGCGAGGGGCCGTCGAAGATATTTGCCGGATATTTGTAGCCCGCGAGGTCGAAGCGCTCCGAGAAGCGCGGCCGACGCCCAGTGGAGATCAGTCTTCCTTCCGTCAGTCCGTCCTGATCCGTGCCGCGATGATCGAATCTGGGAATCTCCGACATCTCTACGCGGCCGTCCTTCAAGTCACCTACCTCCATCAGGCTGAGCAGCCGACGTCTACCGTCGTTGAAACGCGAGAGCTGGATGACGATGTCGATCGCCGACACGATCTGTTGGCGCACCGCATGTCCGGGCAGGTCGAGTCCCGACATGGCGACCATCGTCTCGATTCGGGTCACTGCATCGGGTGGGGAATTGGCGTGGATGGTAGTAAGTGAGCCGTCGTGACCAGTA
>JAFDDH010000352.1 GCA_019310975.1 Deltaproteobacteria bacterium
GCCGAATGGCTGGAAGGCCTCCGTCACGCTCGAGGAGCTCGAGCTCCCCTACAAGACCACACCGATCGACCTCTCGAAGAATGTCCAGAAGGAAGCGTGGTATCTCGCCATCAGCCCGAATGGCCGCATCCCGGCAATCGTGGATCACGATGAGAAGGACCTGGCGATCTTCGAGTCGGGTGCGATCATGATCCACCTGGCCGAGAAGGCGGGAAAGCTACTGCCCAGCGACACGAGAGGTCGCTCGCGCGTGATCCAGTGGCTGATGTTCCAGATGGGCGGCATTGGGCCGATGATGGGGCAGGCGAACGTCTTCTTTCGCTACTTCCCAGAGAAGCTCCAGCCCGCCATCGATCGCTACCAGAACGAGTCGCGGCGGCTCTTCGAGGTGCTCGATCGTCGCCTGGGCGAGAACGAGTGGCTGGCGGACGACTACTCGATCGCCGATATCGCCAATTGGTGCTGGGCGCGCACCCACAAATGGTCGGGTGTCTCCGTCGAGGGACTCGAGAATCTGCAGCGCTGGCTCGGCGCAATCCGGTCTCGGCCCGGCGTGGACCGTGGCGTCGCAGTGCCCTTCAAGCTTCCGAATATGGAGAAGGACAAGGAGGCCGCCAAGGCATTCGCCGAGAACGCGAGGAAGGGTGTGCAGACCTGATCAATCCAACGAGAGACGCGCCAGCCGTGGACGTCCTTTGCCGGTGTAGCTCTCGCGGTACGAGCCCGGATTGAAGTTGGCGCTTCCGATTCCGTTGTACGTCTTGTAGCCGAGCAGATCTCGAAGTCGCTCGGGGAATCTACGCACCTCCTCGATCGGGATCGACCGGAACCAATTCGTGTAGGGCCGAATCCAGCCGGCGTGGTACGAGACCTGGAGCCCGAGCCGCTGCTCGTCCGATCGGTTGTCCGCGGCACCGTGGAAGAGTGCGTGGTCGAAGAGTAGAACGCTCCCGGGCTTCAAATCTGGCTGGATCGCTTTGCTGAGCCGCTCATCATCCTGAGACCAGAGCAGATCCAGTGGCTCGCGATGGCTGCCGGGCAGCAGTCGCGTGCCGCCCGTGTGCTCGTTGAAATCCGTCACGACCCACATGGCCGTGCAGCCGATCGGGCGCTCGTGCGGTCGCGGCACGGGCACCAGGGCATCGTCCGGATGCAGGGGCTGAATCGTATTGCAGGTCGGCTTGAGGTCGATGCCCGAGAAGGTCGAGAGCAGGAAGTCCGCGCCCAGCACACCCTCGACGACCGCGGTCACGCTCGGATCGATGGGCACGTCCCAGAACAGGGGATCCAGTCGGAGCAGGCCGGTGGTGCGGAAGAACGAGCTATCCTCCTCGGTCTCGCCCGGCTCGAGCGGATGCAGCGTGTCGCGCTCGATCGCTCGGATTCGCCTGCGGAAGGCAGTGGCGCGGTCCTGCGCGAATACTTTCTCGAGGATCGTGAAGCCGTCCTGCGTGACGGCTGCTACGTGGCGTTCGATCTGTGCTTCCTGCATCGTCGCCCCTCCCGACTGCCCGTCGCTCGAGCTCTCCGAGCCCGGCACTGGCCTGCTCCTGGGTCTGGGTCTGGCCGGATTCTCCGACCACCGATTCGCTGCTCGCCCGTGACGCTTCGTCACTTCACCTCACGCGTGCCGGCAGGCACTGCTTTCTGATAGCGCTCCTCGAACATCTGCTTGGTGCGCTCCTGGTACGTCCCCAGGTGCTGCTCCACCTCGGTCAGCTGGCGCTCGATGTACTCGTAGTAGCGAACGCGCGACTCGTCGTAGCTGCCCAGGTTCGGGAAGATCTCGTCCTCTTCGGTCTTCCTTTCGGCGAGGATCGCTTCGTAGCGCGCCTTGAAGAAGCGGAGATTGCTATAGAGCTCGGTGGCGCGACCGTCGCCCAGAATCAGATTGGCCTTGTTGGTCGCCGACCCGCTGAAGGGTCGCTGCAGGACGAATAGCCGTACGCTCGTGTCGTAGAGCTCGTTGTCCTGATGGACGGGCATGGTCATCGACATTGCGCCGTGTCGAGTTGAGAGCCAGTCGTACTCGAGCAGGGCTTTGTGCTGGGCACTGTCTCGCCAGATCTTGCCGAAGTCCTCGATCTCGAAGAGCAGCGTGCGGTCGGTGAGATCGACGAACTCGTTGGCGGGCACTGCCAGGTTGAAGAGCTGCTTGAGCTTGGTCTGGCGCACCGAGAGGGGCTTCCAGATGTGCGCGGCCGCCAGCGCGTTGTGGACCAGGTGCACACAGTTGTCGCTATATCCGCTCCACTCGTAGTCGGCCTCGCCCTCGGCATATTGACGGTTCTGCTCGTTCAGGAAGTCGATCATGGCATCGACCTGAGGGGCCTCGACCGGAACGCGTGAGCAGAAGATCGTCCGCCCATAGCGCAGGGCGAAGTCCGTCCCCATCGAGTGCAGGCGCACGAAGTCCTCCAGGCTGCGCTCGTGGCCCTCTTGGGTCGGGTACTCGCCCAGCTCGACGCCGCTGTAGACGCCCAGGTCCAGTGCGGCCTGGGCGGCGGCGGCGGCGGCGGCCTGGTCGAGCACATCCCATGGCGTGACATTGCCGTTGTAGAAGAGGTGCTTGCCCGGCACACCGATCCAATTGACGTTGGTGAACCAGCGATTCACGCTGATGCCCGTGCCGTGGCCCGCCTCGAGCTCATCCGTGCTGATCGCTTCGCAGCGTCTGAGACGCGGGTAGCCGTGTGATGGATCCAGGCAGGCACCCTTCAGGTAGAGGGTGCCGTGTCCGGGGATCCCGCCCTCGATCCCGCCCTTCGGGCGGAATTGGCTGACTGCGCACAGCTCGACGTAGTAGGGGTAGAACTCGTCGTACTCGGGGTCGGGCCAGCGGGTGGGTACCACCCAGTCGTAGAGGGGGGCAAGCCGATCGTTGGTGAGGCAGCCGTTGGTGAGGACGATGGCGGCCAGTAGGAGGCCGAGGAGGATGGGGCGGGCGATCACTCGAGGGCGGGCGGGCGGCTCTGTGTTCATGCTGTGGAGCCCTGCCAATTGGATCGGCTTCCGGCGGCCGGCGGCGACGTGCCCGGGACGCTGGAGGGCCGAATACACTTCGATGCTATCACGCCCGGCTGGGCGATCGCCCCGGCCGGCACCGCTCGCTCCATGAACGATCACACTGCAGGCTTCCGCCCGCACTTCAGTTGGCCAGCCGGGCGGTCGATACGCCGGTCGGGCACCCATCTGGAGGACGATCCAGTGATCGAGAGTCTGCGAGGGATCCTAGGGTTCAACGAGCAGCGCAAGACCGCCAATCTCCTGCTTCAGCCCGCCGTGCAGCTGAAGCTCCCGTTGTACTTTCTGCTGATCACGACGACCTTCCTTGCCGTGCTCGCCGTGGTGATATCGAGTGCGTATCGAAGTCTCTTCCTCACGATTGCGGCCGAGCAGCCCACGTATGTGGAGCGCATCCTCCGCGCCCAGACCCACGACCTGGTCGTCGTCTCGGGCATGGTGGCGATCGGGTACCTGCTGGTGGTGCTCGCGGTGGCCATCGTGCAATTGCACCGATTGGTGGGCCCGACCGTCGCACTGCGGCGCCAGGTCGAAGCGTTGAAGAATGGTGATTATTCGGCTCGCGTGGCGCTGCGCAAGCACGATGCATTCGTCGAGCTGGCGGACGATCTCAACGAGCTGGCCGGTCTCCTCGAGCAGGGTGAGAAGCCCGCTCCGTGACGAG
>JAFDDH010000004.1 GCA_019310975.1 Deltaproteobacteria bacterium
GAACAACGGGTCGCCTTCCGCCTTGTAGCGAACGGCGCCGCAGTAACATCCACCTTCGAGCTGCATGTCGCTCTCCCTGAACTGGTCCGAGCCTGCGCGCGAATGCGACGAAGCCCGCAGCACCGCTCGGAGAGGCGCCCCCCGGCGGCGATGATCTGCCGCCGCGAAGCGGTCGCCATGAGCCCTCGAATCCTATCACGCATGGACGCAGCCGTGCGGCGCCGGATCGGACTCCGCTATTCCGGGCCGGGAGTCCCGACGACCTCGATGCGTTGCCCCCCCGACCGGACCGACACGTGATCCAGACGCCAAACGCCGTCGGATGCAGTGGCCCTCGCCTCCACGGTGGCTTGTCGATCCGGGCCGTGCAAGGGGAAGCGGAGCTCCGCGTAGCCGCCTCCACCCGACCTCTTCAGGCTCCCCATGACCCACCAACCGGTCGTGGTGGGCTCTCCGAGCAGCTTCAAGACGCGCGGATCGGATTGCACCCTGCTCCGCGCCATCGAATAGGGCTCGCTCGCGCGCAGGGTGCCCACCGCGAACCCGGCGATCAGCAGGCCGAGGATCGCGACTGCGATCAGAGCCAGAGCGACTCTGAGTGCGGAAGAGCGCTCGTCGACCCTTGGCGCGGGCGGTGCTTCGGCGGTGGATCCGGCCGCAACGAGCTGCTGGAGCTCCGCAACCAGCGGGTGAACGCTCGCGAAGCGGATCCAGCGCTGGGGCGGAATGAAGTGGATCCGCGAGCCGAAGGGCCCGGGTGTGCGCAGGTCGAGCCAGACCCGCTCGGGATTCGTGAAACGACTGCCCCCGACCGATGCGACGTCGCAGAGCGGGATGTGGATCGACTGGCCGAATCCGCGCACGATCAGCTGGTCGCCGCAGAGCTCGACGTGCTTCGCGCGACCGATGAGCCAGTAGTATCCGAGCACCAGCGCAGCGCTGAGGAGGACCACCACGCCATGGATCGCGAGGGGCAGGGATCCACCGCCTCGCGATATCAGGGCCGAGGTCGTCCCCAGCCCCCACAGCGCGACCAACGCCGGGACGCCATAGCGGTAGACTTCGGTCAGCCGCGAAGAGAGTCGCCGCGATTCCATCCCGCTCTGCATCCCCCGACGCACGCTGGTGGTTCCATGGACAGAGAGTGGACACCGGGCCTTTCAGTACGCGCAGTACGCGTGCATCCAGCCGACGGAGAGATCCCACGCGCTTCATCGGCGATCGGCGTGGCACGGTTGAGCGAGGTGATCGAGTCGGGGCCGATTCACCCCACACGTGAACGAAGAAGCGAAGCTCGTCCTCGCGCTGCGTCTTGGCCCGGACACGAATCCGTGTCGGGGAGCAGGCCGGGCTAGGTTCTTGCGCCATGGCAGGGCGAGTCGAGAGCGACAAGCGCGACGGGCTGGGATGGATCGTCTTCGACCATCCCGAACGCCGCAATGCGATCACGGCCGACATGTGGGACGCGATCCCGCGTGTCGCCGCCGACCTCGACTCGGACCCGGACGTTCGCGTGATCGTGATGCGCGGGGCCGGCGACGTAGCGTTCGTCTCGGGTGCGGACATCAGCGAGTTCGAGGAGCAGCGCATCGGCCCGAGCGCACAGGCCTACGATGATCGCAACGCTCGGGCGTTCGCGGCCCTCGTGGCCATCCGCAAGCCGCTGATCGCCGGGGTGCACGGGTTCTGCGTCGGCGGGGGCTGCGCGATCGCGCTCTGCGCGGACCTCCGCTATGCGGCGGACGACGCGGTCTTCGCCATCCCGGCTGCGCGACTCGGTCTCGGCTACAGCGCGGGCGGCATCGAGATGCTCGTCCGGACCGTCGGGCTGCCGGCCGCGAAAGAGATCTTCTTTACGGCTCGACGCTTCGATGCCGAGGAGGCGCGGCACTTCGGGCTCGTGAATCGCGTCCTGCCCAAGGCCGAGCTCGACCCCGAGGTCGAGAAGATCGCGCGGCAGATCGCCGCCAACGCACCGCTTGCCCTGGCCAGTGCGAAGCTTGCGATGTCACAGCTCGCCCTGGAGCCGGCGCGGCGCGATGGCAAAGCCATCGCAGAGACGATCCGAAGCTGCTACGAGAGCGATGACTACACGGAGGGTGTGCGCGCATTCCTCGAGAAGCGCCCGCCGCGCTTCAGGGGTCGCTAGGCGCACGCCGCTCGGCGAGGTGCACGAGGCGCGTGAGCGCCTCGTTGACCGGGGTCTGCACATCGTGCGCGATGCCGAGTCGCGTCACGGCTCCGCAGAGGGCGTCGATCTCGGTCGGTCGCCCGGCACGCAGGTCCTGCAGCATCGACGACTCGTGCTGGGCGGTGGGGGGCAGGAGATCGCGGTAGAAGGTCTCGAGGTAGGCCTCCGCGCTGTGCCAATGCGTGTGGTGGCCCGTCCGGGCAAGCACCTCGAAGATCTCGCGCGCCACCTCCTCGATCATATTGCGCGTCTCCTCGCACTCTCCCAGCGCTCCGTAGGGCACGCCCACCAGGGCTCCGAGGGGGTTGAGGAGGCAGTTGTAGAGCACCTTCGCCCACAGGTCGGCCTGGATGTCCGCGCTGAGCTCGCACGGGATTCCGCCGATCGCGATCGCCTCGCAGAGGGGCTTGAGGGCGTCGGTGCTCTCTCCAAACAGACTGCCGAGGTGAATCGAGTCGGCGTGTACGGTCACGTCCACGGCGTGAGCGGAGATCCGTCGGAAGCCGGTGATGATGCGTGCGTTGAAGATGCGATCGCGCGGCATCCAGGCTGCGAAACGTTCGGCGTTCCCCCAGCCGTTTTGACACAGCACGACGAGCGGCTCACGGGCCAGCGTGTACCAGACCGCGCCGAGCGCGCGGGCGACGTCCGTCGAGGACGTCGTCTTGGTGCAGACCAGCAGGACGTGAAAGTCTTCATCGCGCAGCGATTCGAACGACCTGCGTACGTCGATGGCAGTGGCCGGCACGATCGACTCCCCGAAGATCCCGCTCCGCCTTATCCCGTGCTCTTCGAGCGGATGAGGCGCGTCGCCGTCGCGCACGACGTACGAGAGTCGCCAGCCGGCGTAGTGGAGGCAGGTGCCGAGGGCCAGGCCCACCGCGCCCGCACCCACGATCACCGCCCTCGGATTCTCTGTCCGGACCGCCATCGCGGGGCCCAGTATACGCGGAATGGCGTTGGAGGAGACGGAGGCTCGAATCTCAACACCTCGATGCCTCACTCGCGACGAAGCTTCTCCCCGCGCGCAGGTGTAGGAAGCTGGGCACGTTGGCCCGCAGTGAATCGAGATGAGTGGTGATGGTGATTTCCTCGAGTGCCGCCAGTGTGAGCACGCCCGTCGCAATGCGAAAGAGGATCGGCTCGCCCAGCCCGAGAAGCAGCAATACGCCGGGGCCGATCAGCAGCGCGGAGGTCTTCGCCCCCCACGTGTGGTAGCTGGTCAGCTGGCCGAACTTGAGAAAGCCATAGCTGGTCGGCAGTGCGAAGGCCGCGAGCGCCAGCGCGATCCAGGTCCACTCGGCACGGACGGGGTCCGGCCAGAGCAGGGCCGCAGACGGCAAGAGCACCGCGTACGTGAGCAGGTCGCCCCAGCTGTCGAGCCTGGTCCCCAGCGCTGTGCACTGGTCCAGCTTGCGGGCCGCATAGCCGTCGGCGATGTCGCTGGTCAGCGTGAGGGCCAGGGCGGCCAGGAAGAGCTTCGCGTGCCCGGCGATCGCCACGCCGAGCAGCACCGGCACCATGCCGATTCGAAATAGGCTGAGGGCATTCGGGAGATTCCACATCGGTCCGTCCTCCATGGCGCATCCTGGAGCGAATGACGCGCTGGGTATGGACCGATTGATTTGCGAAGGACGTGCCAGTCAGGTGATGGCGTCCGAAATCGAAATTTTATCAACAAATTCAGGTACTTGTGTGAAAATCGAACAATCGACGCGATCGACGCATCTTGGCAAATAATGCCGAGCGCTGTCCATCCGATGTATACCCGCCCTCGAGCGCCCCGCACGCGATGGCGCGCCCGAGCGGAGCCTCAGTCGTCGCTCCGCAGCTGCTCGAGCAGGCCCTCGTCGATCTTCGCCTTGACGGTTCGACGATCGAGCCCGAGTCGCCGCGCCGCCTCCTCGTAGCTCCCGGCGCGCGCATAGACGAGCGTGCAGTAGTGGCGCAGCAGGTCGTCGGCCGAGAGATCGCCCGCCTCGATGGCCTCCACGAGTCCGCCGGCTCCGCTGCGAGAGCGCGTGGCCGCTTGGATCGGATGGTACTCGCCGCGGATCATCACGTTGCGCACGCATTGCTCGAGCTCACGCACATTGCCCTTCCAGCCATGCTCGTGACCCAGGTGCGCCTCGACCCAATCGACCACCTCGGCGCTGAGACGTTCCGCCTCGTCGGGCCCGGCCACGCGGCGCGCAATGATCAAGACCAACCCGCGCAGCTCGCCCGGCGACTCGGCCAGCTGCTCGCGCAGGGTCGGGGTATGAACGACGTCGCCGCTGAGTCGGTAGTAGAAGTCATGGCGGAAGCGGCCGGCTTCCATCTCATCTGCGAGATTGCGGTTCGTCGCGGCCACGATCTTGCCACCGAAGCGCCGCTCGGCGACCTCGCCGACTCGTTGAAAGCTGCGCGACTGCAGGACACGCAGCAGCTTTACCTGGATCTCGGGCGGCAGCTCACCGATCTCATCGAGGAAGACCGTGCCCAGGTCGGTGCAGGTTTCGAACCAGCCCGTGCGATCCTCGGCCGCGCCCGTGAAGGCGCCGCGCCGGTGACCGAAGAGCTCGGACTCGACGAGCGTGGGCGAGAGCGCCGAAACGTTCACGGGAAAGAAGAGCCGTGACGGGTCAGCCGCAAAGCACTGCCGCTCGGCCTCGAAGGGCACGTAGCGCGAGAGCCCGATTGCGCGTGCCACCAGCTCCTTGCCGGTTCCGCTCTCGCCGACGATCAACGTCGGTACGTCGCCGAGCCGCTGGTACAAGCCGCGCCCATAGCGCTGCGCATCGTGGGTGAAGATCGATTGCCAGACGGCCGTGCGCAGGCGCGCCGCGGGCATCGAACCACCGTAGATGCGTCGGAAGGTGTGGTGGAAGGCGCGCCGGATCTGATAGCCCCACGCAAAGAGGTGCGCGGCGTCCACCTCGACCGGAATCCTGATGCCGGGGATGTGCAGGAAGTGTTCGACGTCCCGCGCGTGCTTCCGGTAGGCGTCGACCTTGCCGGTGGCCGGCCGGCCGGCCTCCCCGTCACGGATGAGATCGAAGAAGTCACTCTCGTAGCGGCTGTAGAGGAGGTAGCGGATCAGCCCTTCGTAGAGCAGGAGGGCGTCGGATCCCGCGCTGGCGCCCGCCGCCAGCCGTTCGCGCAACCGCTCGGCCAGCTCCTCGGCCAGCCGGGCCAGGGGCTCGAGGTTCGGGCTCGACGGGCCGGACTCGGCCTCGGCGTGCCAGACCGCGCCGCTGCCCTGATAGGCGTCGCCGAGTGCCTTGCGCTCGAGCGCGATGCGCTCGGGCAGGAACTGGTTGCAATCCGATAGCCCCGCCAGGGCCTCGAGGACCGCCTGCTCGCCCGCCTCGAAGAGCTTCATGCCCTGCCCTCCTCGTTCCCGACTCATCGGTGCCCGCGCCCGGGTCTGTACACGGGATGTGCGGCGCCCATGCATACGATGACGAAGCGGCGCCCATCAGCCAACCGCGCATCGGACCGGGAAACCGCCGCGCTGTGGGGGACATCCATCACCGAGTCGGGACGGATGCGAGGCCTATCCTGGGAGAAGCCCACACGGCCCGGTAGCCTCTGCGCGGTCGGCCGCCGGCGTGGGGACCCGAATCCTGCGGCCGATCTCTTGGGGGGAGAGTGGGAAGGATGAGACTCGCGGGCGCGAGCTTGGGGCTCGCATTCGGGTTGCTGGGAGCGGCTACGGCGGTCTCTGTGACCGCGGCGGAGGGGCTGCTCACGAGCGTGCTCACGCGCGGGCACGGTGTCGCGCTGACGGCCGATGAGCGCGCCCGAGCCAGGGCGCTCGGCCGCTCCGTCGAGGCGCTGGCCGCCGGCGAGATCTCGCGAGCCCGGAAGGCGCTCGCCCTGGCCGAGGGCGATTCCCGCATCGCGGACCACGTGGCGCTCCAGAAGGCGCGCGTGCTGGCGGCCGCAGGCAAGTGGGACGCTTCCATCTCGGTCGCCATCGCGGCGCGCATCGAGTACCCCTACTCGCCCGTCGATGTCGCGCTGCTGCAGCGGATCGGCGACGGGCGCGTCGCGCAGGGCCGGGAGACCTCTGCCCAGCGCGCCTTCGAGACGGCGCTGGCCGAGACCGATGATCCGGCCCTGCAGCGTGTGCTCAAGCTCGAGATCGTCGCCTCGCGCCAGCGCATCGGCGAGCTCGACGCCGCTGCGAACCCCGCAGATCTGCTGGCTCTCGCCTTCCCGGAGAGCGCGCGGCCCGAGGAGGTGCCGGCCGGCGAGCGCAGCGCCGAGATGGCCCTGCAGCTGGCAGACGAGCGGGTTGCCGAGGGACGTGGCAGCGAGGCCGTGGAGGCCTTCCGCGAGGCCCTGGCCGGCGAGCTGCAGGGCGCCGAGCGCCGGCGTGCGCGCATGCAGATGGGAATCGCGCTCTTTGGTCTGCGCCGTTACGACGAGGCGATCACGGCCTTCGGTGTGCTCGGCGATGAGCCCGAGGCCCGCTATTGGTACGCGCGTTCGTTGGCGCGCACCGGCAAGCTGCAGGCCTCGATCGCCGAGTTCGTGAGTCTCGCCGAAACGGCGCCACCCGAGCTCGCGCACCGCTCCGCCTACCTGGCTGCCACGTTGCTCGAGGATCGCGGCGAGACCGCGCGCGCCATGGCGCTCTACGAGAAGGTCGCGGCCAACCAGGCGTTCGCCGAGCGTGCCGGCCACGCGCAGTGGCGAATCGGCTGGTCGGCCTGGCATCGGCGCGACTATGACGAGGCGCGCGCGCGCTTCCTGGAGATGATCGAGCGCGGAGCGGACCCACTCGCGCAGCTGCGCCCCCGCTACTGGGCCGCTCGCGCCGTCGAGGCGTCCGGCGATGCGCGGACCGGCCGGGAAGAGCTCGGCGCCATCGCGCGCGACTGGCCGCTCGCCTACTACGGCTGGCGGGCCCAGCAGCGGCTCGGCAAGATCGACCCGCGCGCGCTCATGCCGGCACCGGACGACGCGCCCGCGCCGGGCGAGGACTCCGTCTCGCAGGCCGAGCTGCAACGGATTGCGCTCCTGCTGGAGGCCGGGCAGAGCGCGAGTGCCCGCACCGAGCTCGCTCCATTGGCCGATCGCGCCACGAGCCGCGCGGACCGCGTGCAGGTCGGTCGGCTGCTGGTGCTCGCTGGCGATTACCACCGGGCCCAGCGCCTGGTGGTGGATGTCTACGGGGTGCCGCTCGCACACGGGGTCCGCAGCGGCGAAGAGGAGCTCTTCTGGCTGTCGTGGCCGCCCGCCTATCGCGAGCAGGTGATGACGACGCTGCCCAAGAGCGGCCACGTCGAGCCGGCGCTGATCTGGGCCATCATGCGCGAGGAGAGCAGCTTCCGCCCGGCCGTGATGTCGTCCGCCGGCGCCATCGGACTGCTGCAGCTGATGCCCGAGACGGCCGCGCGTACCGCGAAGCGAGCGGGGCGCCCGCCGATCGGAGACGTCGAGGAGCTCTTCGAGCCCGCGACCAACATCGCGCTCGGAAGCGCCTACCTCGACCATCTGGTTGGCCGCTTTCCGGGCCGCCTCTCGGCTGCCATCGGGAGCTACAACGCCGGGCCGAATGCCGTGGCGCGCTGGCTGGTGGGGCCGGCGGCGGAGCGAGAAGACGACGTCTGGGTCGAGGACATCCCCTACGGCCAGACCCGCAAGTACGTGAAGCGGGTGCTGCGCAGCCTGCACGCCTACCGGACCTTCTACTGACCGAGCCCTGCAGCGCTGTTGTATGCTCCCGCGCCGACCTCGCACACGATGGACGCGGCAGGGCCGGACGCGGCAGCAGCGCGACAAGACGGCAGCGCGACGAGACAGCAGCGCGACAAAGAGGAGGACGTCATGGGGCCGCTGGGTGGAATCAAGATCCTGGAGGTGGCCGGCATCGGGCCCGGGCCCTTTGCGGGCATGATGCTCTCCGACATGGGGGCGGACGTGATTCGGATCGACCGCGCCGATCGCGTGAAGGGTGGCGACCCGGCGCATCCGCCCAAGGACGTCCTGGCGCGTGGCCGCCGCAGTGTGGCGGTGGATCTGAAGCATCCGGAGGGCATCCAGACTGTGCTCTCGCTGGTCGAGCGGGCCGATGTCATCCTCGAGGGCTTTCGCCCCGGTGTGATGGAACGCCTCGGGCTCGGCCCGGAGGCCTGCCTGGCCCGCAATCCGCGCATCGTCTTCGGCCGCATGACGGGCTGGGGCCAGGAGGGGCCGCTCGCCACCGCGGCCGGGCACGATATCAACTACATCGCGTTGACGGGTGCGCTCCACGCCATCGGGCGCCGCGGTGAGGCACCGATCCCGCCGCTCAACCTGGCCGGCGATTTTGGCGGCGGTGGCATGCTGCTGGCCTTCGGGGTGGTCTGTGCGTTGGTCGAGCGCGCGACATCGGGCCAGGGGCAGGTGGTGGACGCCGCCATGGTGGACGGTGCGTCGAGCCTGATGGCGATGATCTACAGCCTCAAAGCCATGGGGATGTGGCAGGGCGAGCGCGGAACGAACCTGCTCGACACCGGCGCCCACTTCTATGATGTCTATGAGACAGAGGACGGCGAGTACGTCTCGATCGGATCGATCGAGCCGCAATTCTACGCGCTCTTGCTGGAACACTCGGGGCTCGCGGGTGAGGACCTGCCGCCGCAGATGGACCGGACCGAGTGGGCCGGTCTCAAGCCGAAGCTGGCCGCCATCTTCAAGACGAAGACGCGTGCCGAGTGGTGCGACATCATGGAGGGCACCGACGTCTGCTTCGCGCCGGTGCTCAGCCTGGAAGAGGCGCCAGAGCACCCGCACATGAAGCATCGCGAGACCTTCGTCGAGGTCGCAGGTGTGGTTCAGCCGGCTCCGGCGCCGCGCTTCGATCGCACGCGCCCGGAGCTTTCGCGCCCGCCCTCACACGAGGGGCAGCATACCGATGAGGTGCTTGCCGACTTCGGATTCGCCGCAGATCGCATCGAGGCGTTGCGCGACAGCAAGGCGATTGCCTGAGCACTCTTGCCTCGCCCAGCGAATACCGCGTGGAGGGCGATTCACCCGGGCAGGTCGGCCGCCGGGGCGTTACATTTCGCCCTGACCGGCCGGTCCGATGCCCGGGCCTGGCCCCCGCCCGCGAGGAGGTTCCGTGAATCCCAAGCTTGTCGCCGTACTCATCGTCGCACTCTTCTTCCTTCTCTTCGGCCGCCAGTTCTTCCACCAGGTGCCCGCAGGTCACGTCGGTATCGCCACCTTCTTCGGCGAAGTGGAGGAGGATTCCTATCCCGAGGGCCCCCACTTTCCCGTCAATCCGCTGCTCGCCTGGTACGACATGGACGTGCGCGAGAAGACGACGATGCTGAAGGGTGTCGAGGTGCCGACACGCGACCAGTTGCTCACCAAGATCGACATCAGTCTCCAATACCGCCTCGACGCCTCGAAGGCGCCGAAGATCTATCGCGAGACCGGCGACGAGACCATGGTGGTGGCGGTGCACCTGATTCCGAAGGCCCGATCGCTGCTGCGCGAGATGGGTTCGCGAGTCGACCGCGCGGAGGACTTCTTTCAGGAGGAGACACGGGACCTGCTCGCCGTCGGGCTGACCGAGGGGCTCTCGGCGTACGTCGGGGAAAAGGGCATCCTGATCGACACGGTGCTGGTGCGCAGCATCAACCTGCCGACCGTGCTCGCCAACGCGATCGAGCAGAAGAAGGAGCGCGAGCAGGCCGTCGAGCGCCAGAAGGCGGAGCTCGAGCGCTTCCGCACCGAGCAGCTGCAGCAGGTGGCCGCCGCCGAGGCGGCCCGCTTGGCCTCCGAGGAGCAGTCGAAGCGTCAGCGCATCCTGGCCGACGCCAAGGCGTACGAGATTTCGGCCATCAACAAGGCGATCAGGGGCAATCCCGCCTACGTGCAGCTCCAGGCCCTGGAGGCGCTGAAGGAGATGGCCAAGGACCCGGCCGCCAAGATCTACTTCATGGACTCGAACAGCACGCAACCGCTCCCGCTGATGCACATGGGCGAGCTGAAGTAGGCCGCCCTCTGCACACCGGCCGCGCCCTTTGCACCGCCGCGCCCTTACGCGCCGGTCGCCGCAGCGAATGGCTGGCGCGCCCGGGTCCAGCGCCCCGTCGCCACCCACGCACCCGTCAGCACGGTCCCGATCGCCGTGCTGACGAACTGCGCGATGAAGAGTCCGTCGGGCCCCATGCCGCGTGTGCGTGCCAGGTAGAGCCCGAGCGGCAGCGAGATCAGCAGCGCGTTGCCGAGTGAGATCAGCATCGGCACGAAGACGTCGCCCGCGCCCTGCAGCGCGCGGAAGAAGACGAAGAAGAAGGCCAGCAGCGCGAACGAGCCCGCCTGCCATACCAGCATCCGGCTGCCGATGTCGATGACCTCCTGATTCTGCGTGAAGAGCTCGAGAAAGGGCACGCGGTAGCGGTAGAGCAGGATCGCCAGCGTCCACATCAGTGCGCCGTGGACCAGGATGCCGACTCCCATCGCCCGCCACGCCCGTCTCACGTTGCCCGCACCGAGCGCCTGCCCGACCAACGTGGCCACGGCGCCGGCGAGCGGGAAGCAGATTATCGGCCCCAGCATGCCCAATCGGAGGCCGATCGAGTAGGCGGCCTGCGCGCGCTCGCCGAAGTCCCCCATCACGCGGATGAAGAAGACGGTGACCAGGAAGCCGCCGATCATCTGCAGCGCCGGCGGCCACGAGAGCTTCGAGATCTGCCGCACCACCTTCGGGTCGGGGCGCATATGTCGCATGCGCACGTGCACGCGGCTCTTGCCTCCGAAGAGCACGCGGCTCACCAGCGCGATCGAGCCCACCTGGCCGACGCCGATTCCCAATGCCACGCCGCTGATGCCGAGCGCCGGCATGCCGAGGTTGCCATAGATCAGCGCCCACTCGCCGAGCAGGGCGAGCCCGGTCTGCACCATGGCGATCAGAAAGGGCGTGGCGGTGTCGCCGGCGCCGTTCAGCATGGCGTTGAAGAGATTGATGAAGACGAAGCCAAAGTTCAGCAGAAAGACCAGCCGCACGTAGGGGACGCCGATCGCCAGCACCTCGTCGGAGACGTTCATGATGCTGAGCAGCTCGCGTGGGAAGAGCACACCCAGCGTGGCCACGCAGGTCGAGAAGGCGAGTCCCATCAGCACCGTCTGTCCAGCCACGTGGTCGGCCTGCTCGCCGTTGCCCTCACCGATGCTGCGCGCGATCAGGCCCTGGGAGCCGAAGCTGGCGCCCATGACGAGCATGAAGAAGAGCTGGCGCAAGGATTGGTTCGTGACCACCACGGCGGTCATGGCCTGCTCGCCGAGTCCGCTGACGAGCTTCAGGTCCACGAGCTGGAAGACCACGCCGCCAAAGAGACTCGTCGCCATCAGCGGCAGCGCCAGAACCCCGAGCGAGACGAGCAGGTTGCCGCGGGTGTGGTCGCGGTCGCGCCAGCGGGCGAACGCGCTCTTTGGGCGCGCCGGCGTCTCGGGCCGCTGGTCGGGGATCGTCTGCCTTGCGCGCTCCGGACCCGCTTGCACGCCCTCGTCGCTCAGCCGACCCTCCCCTCGGCGTATTCGTGGCCAGGCAGCGAGGGGGTGCTGAAGAGGCCGCGCATGCCCCTTGGCAGCGTGCCGATGATGAGGAACTGGACCGGCTCGTCGCCCTCGTTCGACCACGAGTGGGCGAGCCGCGCCTTGAAGTGCAGCGTGGCGCCGGCCGAGAGCTCGTAGCGCGTGTCGTCGACGGTCACCGTGAGCGTGCCCGACTCGCAGAGCATCAGCTGCTCGCCATCGAAGCGGATCGAGCGATCGATGCCGCCCCCGGGCGGATGCACGACGCGCCAGGCTTCGCAGGCGGGGTCGACGAGATCGCCACCGATGCGCTCGATCTGCCCGCCCTTGCCATCGGGGAAAGTCTGTCGCTCGCCCTGCTGCTGGTGGACGACCTCGAAGCCATCGCCGTCGTCCTCGACGAACTCCGCCGGCCGGCGCCCGAGACCGTGCGCAATCTTCAGCAGGACCGCGATCGTCGGCACCATTTGCTGACGCTCGATCTTCTGGATCGTGCTGGCCGCGACACCGCTGCGTGTGGCCAGGCTGGCCAGACTCCACCCCGCGTCGTCCCGCCAGGCTCGCAGGCGCTCTGCGACGCGCTTCAGCTCTTTGCTCATCTTCGGATTCCGCTCGGCTCGGTACTAGGCTCGGTACTAAAGGGGGGACAAAAGGGGGGACAGTTCACGATAGCGCTCTCTATCGCCAGGCGAAGACCGGCTGCTCGTAGTGGGCTACACGCGTGCGCTCACCCCGGAGGACCACCTCGCGCAGCTGGTACAGGATGGCGGCCGTCGGTGCGTGGATGTCGGCGTTCAGCATCGTGATGGGGACGGAGATCACCGGCCGGTCGCTCTCGGGGATGCTGCGAAGGCGCGGCACCTGCGGCTCCTCGAGCGCGACCAGCGGCACACGGTAGACGGCGGCCACCTCGATCGGGTCGGGGTGCAGCGCCGCCTCGGTGCCACCCCACACCACCACGGGGGTGATGACGAAGCCCGAGCGCGTCGCGTAGTCGTCCAGCAGCCCGAGCACGTTCTCGGGCGAGACGCGCAGCCCCACCTCCTCGTCTGTCTCGCGCAGCGCGGCCTCCGTGGCAGTCTCGCCGGGCTCGAGCCGGCCGCCCGGCAGCGCCCACTGGCCGGCGTGGTCCTTCATGCGCGCGGCCCTGCGGGTGATCACGAAGCAGGCGTCACCGGCCTCATTCGCCACCAGCATCAGCGCAACGGCCGCATGCGTGAGGCCTTCGTCCACCAGCGGATGGCGTTCGAAGCCGTCGAGATTGGCTAGCATGCGCCCTCGCAGGCCGTCGTCCATGATGAGCCGCGGGGCCGACATCGCCCCAGCATAACGCGCACAGAGAGGATTCTACGTGGCCGACGCCGGCGGGCTGCCCGCGGACGTAGAGCGGCGCCGCCTCGCCCTTCCCGAGGCGGGCGTGGAGATCGCACTGCTCGATTGGGGCGGAGAGGGCCCGCTCGCGCTGCTCCACCATGCCAACGGCTTCTGTGCTGCGCTGTGGGCGCCGATCGCCGAGGCGCTGCGAGATCGCTTCCACGTCGTGGCGATGGATGCGCGCGGCCACGGTGACTCGTCGCTCCCATCCGAGCGCCCGCCCGAGGAGGCCTTCGCCTGGCCGGTGATGGCGGCCGACTTGCGCGCGGTCGCTCTGACGCTGCTCCAGGAGACCGGGCATTCACAGATCGCATTGGGGCTCGGGCACTCCTTTGGCGGCACCCTCACACTGGCCGCGGAGAGCGCGCATCCCGGCTTGTATCAGCGGATCGTGATGGTCGACCCCGTACTGCGCTCGCCCGAGGACATCGGGGCCCTCGCCGGGTCGACTGCTGGCGATTTGCTGGCTGAGCGCGCGCGCGTGCGTCGCCATGTCTTTCCGAGCCGCGCCGAGGCGCGCGCCCACTTCGCCGCACGCGAACTCTTCAAGAGCTGGACGGATCGCGCCCTCGACCTCTACGTCGAGGAAGGCCTGCTCGAGCGACCCGACGGGCAGCTTGCGCTCAAGTGTCCCGGCGCTGTCGAGGCCGCCATCTTCGAGGGCTCGGGCTTTCAGGGGGTGTGGGAAGGCGCATCGGCGGCGCGCGCGCCGGCGCTCTTCCTGTGGGCCAAGCGCGGCAACTTCTCCCGTGCCACATATGAGCAGCTGGCCGAGCGCATGCCCGGTGGCGTCGTCGAGACCCTCGACGCCGGCCACCTCGTCAGCATGGAGCAGCCGCAGATCGTGGTGGACGCAGTTCGCCGCTTCTGCGCCTAGCGCTTCGCCTTGCCCGCTCGCCACGGGCTGACCCAGGGATCGTCCTTTGCGTAGAAGCGAAAGGGCAGGTCCGCGGCCCGGCTGATGCCCACGCGCGGCCCGGTCACGACGGGCGCCTGCGACTCACTCGGATGCGGGGCGTGCACGCGCAGCGTTCGGCCGACGACGCTGCAGCCGTCGTGCTCCAGGCCGAGCCCGAAGGCTTGGGCGAGACGACCGGGCCCGCTTGCAATGATGCAACCCTCGCAGTCCGCGGCGAGGCCGCGGTTTTGTCGCATGATGTCCACACCCTGCAGCGGCTCGACGGCGCGCAGCAGCACGGCCGCCGCCGACCCCGCCGGCTCGCAGACCAGGTTCACGCAGGTATGGATCCCGTAGCTGCGGTAGCTGTAGAGCCGGCCGGGTGGCCCGAACATGCTGCGATTGCGCTGGGTGGGGCCGCCGTGGGAGTGTGCGCTCGGGTCCGTACCATCGCCCAGATAGGCCTCCACCTCGACCAGACGCCCAGCCAGCGCTGCGGCGCCCGCGAGCTCGTGCACCAGTACGCAGCCCACCAGATCCCGCGCCACTTCGAGGCAGGGACGCGCGAAGAATCTCTGCGGAAGGCGGCGGCCGAGTCGCATGGATCGAGCCTAACGCGGTTGGGCGGCGCGTGGTCCACGGCGAATACGAAATCAGACCACGTCGACTCGAGGAGGGGCGCTGCGAGGCCGATGACGGGTATCATGCCCCGGCTTCGGCTTGCTTCGCGACCGCACGGCCGTGCGGGGCCGGGGCGAAGAGGAGCCCAGCGGTGAGCGAGCGCGCAGAGGAACCGTCCGGCAACCGTCCGGTGGGGGTCGGCGCAAGGCTGGACGCCGAACCGGAAGAAGAAACAGAAGAAACAGAAGAATCAGAAGAATCCGAACAACCAGCCGAAGAAGAAGAAGAAGTGCTCGAGCCCGGCTCGGTCTTCTACCCGAGCTTCGGCATCAACGCCGGTGCCGTGGAGGAGATCCACGAGCGCTACCAGGTCGATCCGGGCTCGGTGGACGGCAGCTGGCAGAGCACCTTCGCGGCCGCGCCCAGCGCGCAGGCGTCGGTGCGTTCGGCGCCGGTCGCGCGGGCGTCGCGGGACAGCCGGAGCGCGGCGGACCTCGCCTCCACGAGCACGCTCACACCGACGCTCAGGCCCTCGCCCCACGCCGCGGCTCCGTCGACTGTGTCGACCGCCGACCCGGACCCGGTTCTCGGCCTGCAGATGGCCGATCGCTATGCACGCGTACTGCGCCTCATCCACTTCTACCGCGCGCGCGGTCATCGCGTCGCCAACAGCGATCCGCTCGGCGGCCAGTCCACCTACTTTCCCGAGCTGGATCCGGCCCACTACGGATTCGGGCACGACGACATGCAGACGCGCTTCATTACCGGGGATCTTCCGGGCGGCTCCGTGCAGACCCTGAGCGAGATTCTCAGTCGCCTCGAGCGCACCTACTGCGGGACGATTGGCGCCGAGTACACCCACGTGCAGGATCCGGGCCGCAAGGCGTGGCTGCGTGAGGTCATGGAGGAGAGCCAGAACACCCCCAGCCTGAAGACCGCCGAGCGTTTGCGGATCCTCGAGCACCTGACCCGCGCCGAATCCTTCGAGCGGTTTTTGCACACCAAGTTCCTGGGCCAGAAGCGCTTCTCGCTCGAAGGCGCCGAGACCGTCGTTCCCATGCTCGATGCGGTCATCGAGTGGTCGCCCGGGCTCGGCATTCGTGAGATCGTGCTTGGCATGTCGCACCGCGGCCGCCTGAACGTGCTGGCCAACGTGCTCGGCAAGTCCCGCGCGGCGATCTTCTCCGAGTTCGAGGACAATCCGCTCATCACCTCGCCCTTTGGCTCGGGCGACGTGAAGTACCACAAGGGCTACTCGACGGATCGCTTCGTGCAGACCGGCGAGCGCGTGCATCTCACCCTGACCTCCAACCCATCGCATCTCGAGGCCGTCAATCCGGTCGTGGTCGGCCGCGCCAAGGCCAAGCAGGTGCGGGCGGGCGATCGCGAGGGCGAGACCATCCTGCCCGTCCTGCTGCACGGTGACGCCGCCTTCGCGGGCCAGGGCATCGTGGCCGAGACGCTCAACCTCTCGCAGCTGCGCGGCTATTCGACCGGCGGGACACTCCACATCGTCATCAACAATCAGATCGGATTCACGACGACGCCCAATGAGGCACGCTCGACGCTCTATTGCAGCGACATCGCGAAGATGATCCAGGTGCCGATCTTCCACGTCAATGGCGACGATCCCGACGCGGCGGTGCACGTCATCAAGCTCGCCCTGGCGTACCGGCAGCGATTTGGCGACGACGTCGTAATCGACATGGTCTGCTACCGCCGCCACGGTCACAACGAGGGCGACGAGCCCGCCTTCACGCAGCCGCGCCTCTACTCGAAGATTCGCCGTCGGTCGTCGGCACGTGCCCTCTATGCGGAACGCTTGGAGGAGGAGGGTGCGATCGATGGCGAGCATGCCAAGACCGTCATGCAGACCCAGAATATCGAGCTCTCCGACGCGCTCGCCTCGATCGGGTCGCGCCCGCCCGGGCCGGACGAGCCCTACGAGCCGCGCGGGCGCTGGACCAACTACTCGCGCACCAAGCCCGAGGAGTCGATCGACACCGGTGTCCCGGTGGAGCGCCTGGCGCAGATCGCGGAGGGGATCGGTGCACTGCCCTCGTACTTCAACGTGCACCCCAAGCTGAAGGGGTTGCTCGACAGGCGCGGCAAGACGATCGCCGAGGGCATGCCGATCGACTGGGCGATGGGCGAGGCGCTCGCGTTCGGGAGTCTGCTGATCGAGGGTACGCCCGTACGGCTCTCGGGTCAGGACAGCTCGCGCGGCACCTTCAGCCAGCGCCATACGGTCCTGGTCGACCAGGAGAGCGGCGAGGAGTATGCGCCGCTCGACCACCTGAGTGACACCCAGGGCCGTTTCGAGGTCTACGACAGCCTGCTCTCCGAGGCGGCCGTGCTCGGCTTCGAGTACGGCTACAGCCTTGCGGATCCGAGCACGCTGACGCTCTGGGAGGCGCAATTTGGCGACTTCGTGAACGGCGCCCAAGTCATCATCGACCAATTCATCACATCCGCTCACGTCAAGTGGGGGCGGATGAGCGGACTCGTCATGTTGCTGCCCCACGGCTATGAGGGGCAGGGTCCAGAGCACAGCAGCGCGCGCATCGAGCGCTTCCTGCAGACCTGCGCCGAGGACTCGATTCAGGTGGTCAACTGCACGACACCCGCGCAGTACTTCCACGTGCTGCGGCGGCAGATGCGCCGCAACTACCGCGCTCCGATGGTGATCTTTACGCCCAAGAGCCTGCTGCGCTCGCCCTCGGCGACGTCGCGGGCAAATGAGCTCTGCAGCGGTCGCTTCCAGCCCGTAATCGACGATCCGGTCGCCGCGGCTCGACCGGGTTGCGTCGAGCGGGTGCTCTTCAGCTTCGGCAAGGTCTACTACGAGCTCGTCCAGGAGCGCGAGGAGACCCTTGGCGAGGCCGGTCTTGGTCGTGTCGCCCTGGTGCGCATCGAGGAGCTCTATCCCTGGCCCGAGAACGAGCTGCGCAGCGTGCTCGAGCGCTACGCCGACGCGAAGCGCGTCTTCTGGGTCCAGGAGGAGCCACGCAATATGGGCGCCTGGACATTCGTACGCGAGCAGCTGCCCGAAATACTGCCCTCGGCCACTCCGCTCGAGTATGCGGGCCGTGCGGCTGCGGCCAGCACGGCGACCGGCTCGATGCGGGTCCACCGCGCCGAGCAGGCTGCGCTGCGCGTGCAGGCCTTCGCGGGACTGGGCTAGAGGCGCAGCCGGAAAGTCCCCCTGCATTCGAGCACGTCTGCGGGCCGCTGGCTGCGTTGCGCTCCCGTCCCCGTAGCGACGACTACGCCTCGGTCGCGCGCCTTGCCAGCGACCCGCAGCCGCGCTCTCGGTGCGACGGGGGACTTTCCGGCTGCGCCTCTAGCTCGCGGAAGGTTGCGCCGTGCGCAACCTACCCCCGCTCCCACCCCTCCGCGATCAGTGACCGGACGATCAGGCGTGCGCGATCGCCCCAGATCGGGTTCGGCTCCTCGATCATCTCATCGGCCTCGAAGTCCGCGGCCTCGCCCGGTGTGATGTTCTCGCACGCGGCTGTGTCGAGCAGTCGCCTGACGGTCGAGTAGATCGATCCGTCCCAGTCCCGACCGAGCTGGCGCTCGACCATCGGATCGTCGGCGAGGCTTCCGTACTGCTCGTTCCCGCAGGCCACGATGCCCATGCGGTTGGCCACGTAGTCGGGGACGTGGACGATGCCGCGCGCGGCGAGCGCGCGGCCGTCGCGCAGCGCGCTGGCGAGCTGGTTGTTCGCCGAGCCGCATACGATTCTGCTCGCAATGGAGGGGATCGACTTGTCGCTCAGCACCCCGCCGAGCGCGTTGGGGACCAGCACATCGCAGGGCTCGGCGAGGATGGATTGGTCGTCGATGGCGGCCCTGCGCACCTCGACGGGCTCGCCGTCGAAGCGGTCGAGCAGGAGCGAGCGCTGATCGGCGCAGAGCTCTGCCACCACCACCTGCCCGACACCGAGCTCCAGAAGCTGCCCGATCATCGAGGCGCCCACGTTGCCCCCGCCCTGCATGGCGATCTTCTTGCCGCATAGATCGCCGGCACCGACGTGGTCGAGAGCGGCCTGGATGGCGCGCACGACGCCCGTGGCCGTAATCATCGACGGGTTGCCGCTGCCTCCCACCGACTCCGGCAGGCAGGTCGAGAAGCGCGTGTGTTCGTGGATGACCGCCATATCGAGCGGCGTGGTGCCGGCGTCCTCGGCGGTGATATACGCGCCGCGCAGCGAGGTCACGAAGCGCCCGTAGTCGGAATATACGGCGCGCCGCCAGCCGGGCAGAGCGGCTGCGCGAGTCTCGTCACGAGCGATGATCCCCTTGCCGCCCCCCCACCAGAGCCCCGCGAGCGCCGCTTTGCGGCCCATTCCGCGCGCCAGGCGCAGGCCATCGCGCAGGAAGCCGCGCAGGGTCTCGTAGGGCCAATGGCGCAGCCCCCCCTGGGCCTGTCCGCGCTCGACGCGGTGGATGAAGGCGCCGAGCAGGCATCCGGTCTGCTGGCCGAGCTCGAGAAAGATGGCCTCGTGGCCCGCGAAGGCGTCGGCGTCCTGCTCGATGGCGCGGGCCACGGGCTCGAGCTCGGGCAGCGATCCGCACAGCCGGCCGGAGTCGGGGTCGCGGGCCAGCCAGGCCCGCTGCACGCCGGCCGAGCGAAGGGCGGCAGCGGCATCACTGGGGGTCTTTTCCAACAGGGAGGCCATGAGAACCCTCTCCTCGGCACGCCGGGCGCGCCGCTGAACCGTTCTCGTGCCCGCTGTGGACCTTCCAGAAACCTCTTTAATTCAGGTAGTTAGCGGTTAGAATGACGAGATTGACCGGGCGGTCAACGGGCTGCCCGAGTCCCTCAACAACCCTCAATAACTCCCAACAACTCCCAACAACCCCCAACAACCCCCGACAGCCCCAACCCACGACACCCCGGATCCCCCATTGCCCCAGGACGCCCTCGATCCCATCCAGGCCCTGAAGACCGGCATGTCGGTGGCCTTCTTCGCGCGCGAGGCGCCGGAGCGGCTGGCCATCCAGTCGCCCCACGGCACGCGCAGCTTCGCCGAGCTGAATCGGCGCGCCAACCAGCTGGCCTCGGCGCTGCGGCGGCGCGGGCTCGGGGTGGGCGATCCGATCGCCTTCGTGTGCGCCAACCGACCCGAGTTCGCCGAGGTCTTCTTCGCCGCGTATCGGTCGGGTCTGCGCGTCACAGCCATCAATTGGCATCTGACCGGTCCGGAGATCGCGTACATCCTCGGCAACTGCGGCGCGCACGCCTTCTTCTGCGATGCGCGCTTCGCAGCGGCCGGCGCGGCCGCGGTGGAGGAGATGGAGTCGCCGCCCTCGCATCGCATCGCCCTGGCCGGTGCGATCGACGGTTTCGACCCGCTCGACGATCTACTCGAGGGCGAGTCGGGCGAGGATATCGAGGGTCCGGTCCTCGGCACGCAGATGCTCTACACGTCGGGTACGACGGGACGGCCGAAGGGTGTCTACCGCGAGAAACCGCCGCCGCGCCGCGCAGGCCAGTCGGCCGTCTCCCAGGCGCATCGATACGAGTCCGGCGTGAGCGTCCATCTGGCCACCGGTCCGCTCTACCACGCCGCACCCCTGGCCTTCTCGCTCACACTGCCTCTGATCCAGGGCTGCACGGTGGTGATGATGGATGGCTGGGACGCCGCGGACGCCCTCGAGCAGATCGACGTGCATCGCATCAGCCACACTCACATGGTTCCAACCATGTTCCACCAGATGCTCTCGTTGCCCGAAAACGTGCGCGCCGCCCACGACCTCTCCTCATTGCGCATGGTGCTCCACGGGGCAGCGCCGTGTCCGGTGTCGGTCAAGCAGCGTCTGATCGAGTGGCTGGGGCCGGTCGTCTACGAGTACTACGCGGCCACCGAGGGCTGGGGGAGCTTCGTCACCTCGGAGGAGTGGCTCGAGCGCCCGGGTACCGTGGGCAAGCCCGAGGAGGGCCAGATCAAGATCCTCGACGAGGAGGGCAAGGAGCAGCCGCCCACTGCCGAGGGGCTGATCTATATACACTCGCCCGAGCCCTTCGAGTACTACGGCGACCCTGAGAAGACGGACCAGAGCTTCCGCGATGACTACTTCACGCTGGGCGACATCGGCTATCTCGACGTGGACGGCTGGCTCTTCCTGTGTGATCGCAGCGCGGATCTCATCATCAGCGGCGGCGTCAACATCTATCCGGCCGAGGTCGATGCTGCGCTGCTCGAGCACCCGGCCGTGCGCGATGCGGCCACCGTCGGCGTGCCGGACGAGAAGTGGGGTGAGTCGGTGCTCGCGGTGGTGGATCTGCAGCCGGGTCATACGCCGGGCGCCGAGCTCGAGCGCCGGCTCGTCGACTTCTGCCGCGAGCGGCTCGCGCACTACAAATGTCCGCGGCGCGTGGCCTTCGACGCCGATTTGCCACGATTCGATACAGGGAAGATCTACCGAAGGCTGCTACGCGAGCGCTATCGTGAGCAGCCCCCGGCCTGAGGATTGGCCGATCCGAGGTCGAACCAAGAGAGGAGCAGCGCATGGACCTGAGCTACGGCAGCGAGATGGAGGGCTTCCGTGAAGAAGTGCTGGCGTTTCTGGAGGAGAATTGGCCGTTGAAGGGCGATGAGGCCGATCTGCCCTTCGACAGGGCGACCTCGCTTTTCCGCGAGCGCGCGATCGCTGGAGGCTACCTCTATCGCAACATTCCGAAGCAGTACGGCGGCTCCGAGCGGGAGCCCGACGTCCTCAGGGCCCAGATCATTCGTGAGGAGTTCGGGAAGAAGTGGGCACCGCTGGAGGCGCGTGGCATCGGCACCATGATGTTGGTGCCGACCCTGCTCGAGCGCGGTGAGGAGTGGCAGAAGGAAAAGTTCGTCCGCCCGACCATCACCGGCGAGTGCACCTGGTGCCAGGGTTATAGCGAGCCGGGCTCGGGCAGCGATCTCGCGTCGCTCAAGACGCGCGGTGAGCTCGTCGGCGACGATTGGGTGATCAACGGCCAGAAGATCTGGACCAGCGGCGCCCACGTGGCCGACTATATGTTCTGTCTGGTGCGCACCGAGCCCGGGGAGTCGAAGCACGCGGGCATCTCCTACCTGCTGATCGACATGAAGCAGCCGGGCATCGAGGTGCGGCCGCTCAAGATGATGACGGGCAGCGCGGACTTCAACGAGGTCTTCTTCAACGACGTCCACACGCCCAAGGACTGGATCGTGGGCAAGCGCGGCGAGGGCTGGCTGGTCTCACGTACGACACTCAAGCACGAGCGCAACAGCATCGGCGCCGCAGCGCAGACTCGGGCGGCGCTTGGCGGTCTGGTCAAGCTCGCCAAGGCCACAGAGGTGAATGGGCGACCGGCACTCGAGGACGCCTCGATTCGTCAGCGCCTGGCGGAGATCGAGGGCTATGTGAAGGCTCACCAGTACTCGGGCTATCGCCAGCTCACCAAGGACGGCAAGGGTGAGGAAGCCGGCATCATCACCATGATGATGAAGCTCTACTCGACGGAGATTGGGCATAAGACGGCGAAATTGTCGATGGATCTGATCGACGACCAGGGCCTGCTTTCGGCCGGTGCCACCCACCTCGGCCTGCAGCCCAAGAGCGGTCAGGGCTGGATCGGCCAGTATATGTACTCGCTGGGCATCGCGGTCGCCGGTGGCACTGCGAACATTCAGCGCAACGTGATTGGAGAGCGGGGCCTCGGCCTGCCCCGTGACGCCGCGGCCAATAGGAGCTCGAGCTAGTGGATTTCGATCTGACCGAAGAGCAGCAGATGCTGCAGGAGGCCGTGGGGCAGCTGCTCGAGAACGAGTGCCCCGTCACGCACCTGCGCGAGATCTTCGACGGCGAGACCGGTCATGACCCGGCGCTGTGGAAGGGTCTCGTCGAGATGGGCCTGGCCGGACTCGCCGTGCCCGAGGAGTACGGCGGTGCGGGCCTCGAGATTCTCGACCTCGCGGTGGCCGCCGAGACGCTCGGCTACCACGCCGCGCCCGGCCCCTTTCTGGGCCACGCCCTGGCGGCGCTCGCCATCACCTGCGGCGGCAGTGAGGCGCAGAAGAAGAAGTGGCTGCCCGCGCTGGCGACAGGTGATCTCGTCGGCACCGTGGCGCTGGCCGAAGAGGGCGGCGTCTGGCAGCCCGAGGCGTGGCAGCTCGCGGGCGGCGAGACGATCAGCGGCCGCAAGGAGTACGTGCTCTGTGGCGATCTCGCCGACCTGATCGTGGTGGGTCTCGCGAATGGCGGCCTCGGTGTGGTCGAAAAGGGGGCTGCAGGACTCACCGACGAGCTCGTCGACGGCGCGGATCTCTCGCGCCGCTTCCGGCATCTGGTCTTCGAGCGCACGCCCTGTGAGGTGCTCTCCGATGGCGCGACCGCTTCGGGCCGTATGCGCGACGTGGCTCTGGTGCTGCTGGCCGCGGATGCTTTCGGCGGTAGCCAGCGCTTGCTCGAGATGTGCGTCGAGTACGCGAAGACGCGCGAGCAGTTCGGCGTCACCATCGGCCACTTCCAGGCGCTCAAGCATCAGCTCGCCAGCATGGCGCTGGACGTGGAGCCCAATCGCGGCCTCTACTGGTTCGCCGCCTACGCGCAGGACCACGTCGTCGACGAGGCTGAGCGCGTGGCGGCGATCGCCAAGGCTCATATCACGGACCGATTCATGCAAGTGGCGCGCGACGCCGTCGAGGCACATGGCGGCATCGGCTTCACGTGGGAGTGCGACGTTCAGATCTGGTTCAAGCGGGCGATGTTCGACCGCGCCTTCCTGGGAACACCGGCCGAGCACCGCGAGCGGAGCGCGCAGCTGGCGAATTGGTAGCGCCCGGCCTCACGCCCGATGGCGCTTCAGGAAGTCGATCACCTTCTGGACCGCGGCGTCCACGACCTCGGGCTCCTTCCAGCGCTCGATGAGCTCGGCGTTGGGAGCAATGCGAGCGATCTCGCGTGACGTCGACGAGGGGTGGTAGAGATCGTCGCCCATCAGGACGAGCATCGGGATCTCGCAGCTCGCCACGAAATCGCGGCTCACGCTGAAAACGAAATCAGCGTCGTACATGTTGCCGCGGAAGCGCGTCCAGTCGTCGTCGGCCACATCGGGCATCGACTCGCGCAGGTCGTCGGCCCAGCCGTCGAACATATCGTAGAAGGCCCGGCGGTTGTCGCCGTCGGCGCCGATCGGTTGTTGCAGAACGACGGCGGCGACGCGTTCCGGGGCCGCCCTCGCGACGCCGAACGAGTAGGAGCCACCGATGCAGCCGCCCAGCAAGTGGCAGCGCTCGATACCCAGGCCGTCGAGCAGCGCCAGGTGGTCGCGCGTATAGGCCGCCCAGCCGTCCGATCCGGTCACGGGTGCCGTGGAGCGGCCGGCGTTGCGCTGGTCCATCGCGATGACTCGAAAGTGGGGCGAGAGTGCGTCCACCGGGTTCCAGGGTGAGCGCATCCAGAAGGGCGCCGCCGAGCGCATTCCGCCCGGTGCGAAGAGCAACACAGGGAATCCCTCCCCGGTCTCTTCGTAGTGGAGCTGGACGTCAGCGTACTCGAAGATCGGCATTGCGGTCCTCCCTCGTCTCTGATGAGAAGATTAGGGACGCGGTGGGAGAGTGGCACACCGGCCTTGGAGCTGGCTCCGACCGTCCACCTCACCAGCTCGCAGCCTCAGACCTCGGTACCGGTTGATGGCGGCGGCGATCTCGAAGCGACGCGGTCGCGCGAAGGCGCCGGGGTGGCGCCCGTCGGCGCGCTCGCGCGCGTAGGGGTCCAGCGCGTCGAGGCCCTCCTCATCGAGCAGCGCCTCGAGCTGGTCGAGCACGTCGGCAAGCGTCGGCGCCGATGCGCGCACGCCCTTGCTCGTCCCGCCCATGAAGTGATCGCTGGCCAGGTGGATCGCCATCGCGACCGCCCGGGTCTGGCTGGTGTCGAGCAGCTGGCTCAGGTTGCGAAGATCGAGTGTCTGTTCGCCGTAGAGGACTAGATCGCGGCTCTTGATGGTGATCTTGACGTCACGCCTTCCGCGCGAGGGGTCGAAGCTGTCCGCCACCGGCACACGCCCCCTCACTGGCTGCATGGGTCCGCGCGGCTCCGGAGTACGTCCGCTCGGGTGATCCGCCGCGATGCGCCGGGCTTCCTCGCTGACATCGAGCGCCGCGTAGTCACGCATCATCACCACGTGGTCGGCGATATCGAAGTAGTCCCCGCAGCCGCCCATCACGAGCACCGTCGAGACGCCGAAGCGATCGTAGATCTCGCGCACGCGGTCCACGAAGGGAGTGATGGGCTCGTGCTCCTTGTCGACGAGTCTCTGCATGCGGGCGTCGCGTAGCATGAAGTTCGTCGCTGAGGTGTCCTCGTCGAGGAGCAACCCAGTAGCGCCGGCCTCGATGGCCTCGATGATATTGGCGGCTTGGCTCGTCGAGCCGCTGGCGTCCGGGGTCGAGAAGCAGTGTGGCCGCTTTGGCGTGGCCTCCGCGCCCAGGCCGGGTGGGGGCGGCAGAGCGTCGATGAAGGCATGGATGTCGACGCCGGTGATGGCGCGCCCGTCCTCGGCGCGGATCTTGACGAGATCGGCCGAGGCGACCACATATTCGCGCCCGTCACCGGGAATGTGGGGATACACGCAGCACTCGAGCGCGCGCAGCAGCGTGGACTTGCCGTGGTAGCCGCCGCCCACGATGAGTGTCACGCCCTTGCGGATTCCCATTCCAACGATCTGGCTGCGCCCGTCCTCCAGTCTGTTTGGGACGTCGATCTCGACCCGCGCCGACCGGGGTGATTCGAAGCGGCGAGCCTCGGCGGGCCGCATCGGGCGTTCGCTCTCGCCACTCTCGCGCGGCAGGATTGCGCCGTCGGCCACGAAGGCGACGAGCCCGAGGGCGTCGAGGCGATCACGCATATGCGCCTGGTTCTCGACGCACTCGACGAAGCCGCGCAGAGCCTCGCCGTCGAGCTGCTCGTAGTAGAGCGCCCGCTTGGCAATCTCGGGTAGCCGCAACCCGAGCAACTGCTCGGCCTCGAAGCCGAGGACGCGACGCCCGGCCGCTGGGAGCCCGACCTCGATGCGCGCCTCGATCCAGTCGGGGCCCAGCACCACGGCGGTGCGTTCGAGCACCTCCTGGCCTCCGGAGTCCACGAAGACCAGGCCACTCTTGCCACTCCCACTGCCACTGCCGTCGGTCGCGGCGCGGCGCCCGCGTCGGGATCGTGCATGCTCCCTTGACCCACCGCGTTCGGTCTCGTACATGCTCTGGGTCGCGCCGATCGCATCCTGCACACGCCGCGCCAGGAAGTCAGCCAGGGCGATTCGGCGCACACGCCCGCCATAGAGCTCCGCGGGTATCGCGGCACGATCGCTTGGCACGCGCAGGCGCAGCTTGGAGGGCGCAGCGAAGGGATCCCCCTGAACGTGGTCGACGAAGAGCGTGCAGTGGTCGAGCTCGAAGTGGCCACGGATGTCGGCATACGTCTTGTAGCCACGGCCATCGATGCGCTCGAGGATTTGTTTCAGATCGGAGGCGCTGGGCAAGTCGAGGCTCCAGACTGGGAAATTCGGTATCAGCGTACCAAAGGGCTGCTCTGCGCGGCCGCTGCGATCCACGAGCAGGAAGAGTTGTCGCCCTCGTCGAAGTTCGAGCCGTCGCCCCTGGGCTCGCCCGGGCTCGCCCGGACGCGGTCGTCCGCGGCATGGCGGAGCGCATCCCGCTAGGATCTTGCTTCTACGCGCCCATGTTCGTGACCGATCCGTGAAGGGGATGGGAAGATGGACCGCATTCCCAACGCCAGTCTCGATCGCAGCGTCAGCGGCGTGAATCTGATGCCTGGCTCTCTGCGCGACCAGCTCGGCACGAGCGAAACCCTGCTGGTCTTCCTGCGCTACTTCGGCTGCATCTTCTGCCGCGAGATGGTGGCCGACGTGCGTGCGGCCGCCGAGTCGAGCGTCGACTACCCGAATGTGCTCTTCTTCTTTCAGGGCAGCCCGACGGAGGGCCGAGCATTTCTGCGACGCTATTGGCCGCAGGCGCGCGCCATCGCCGATGACGATCATGCCTTCTACGAAGACTTCGGGGTGGAGCGCGGACGGCTACTGCAGGTGGTGGGGCCGAGCGCGCTCATCGCCACGCGACGTGCGAAGGCCAAGGGTCACGACTTTGGCGAGCGCAGCGGCGACGCCTGGCGCATGCCAGGACTCTTTCTGGTGCGCGGCCACGACGTTCTGTGGCAGCACCGATTCTCCCACCAGGCCGATCATCCCGAGTTTGCGGCCATCCCGCACCTGGCGCAGATCGCGTAGGCGCTCCGCGCGGCCCCTGCCCACGTGGGTCTCGGCTCCGCCCCCGCCATGCCGGCGCGATCATGACCGATCAGCCATGACCGATCAGCCATGACCGGTCAGCTCAGTGGCTCGCGACACGTACGCGGCTGAGGTCGTGAGCCGCCACGCCGACTCCAGCTCGGCGGCGTCTACTCAAAGAGCTCCAGCTGCGGCTTGGCCGGTCGGCGAAAGGCCTCGGTCGAGAGGGCCCGGCGCTCACCGTCGAGGCCCGCGCGGCGTGCCGAGATGCGGAAGAGCTGGTCGATCTGCTGGGCATAGATCCCCTCTCCTCCCATTCTGGAGCCGAAACGCGGATCATTCAGCCGCCCGCCGCGAAGCTCGCGGATGCGCGCCAGAACCTTGCGCGAGCGTGCGGGATAGTGACGCTTTAGCCAGTCGTCGAAGAGCGGCGCGACGCCGTGGGGCAGGCGCAGCAAGAGGAAGCCGGCACGACGCGCTCCGGCGGCGGCCGCCGCCTCGAGGATCTTCGGGATCTCGTGGTCGGTCAGCCCGGGAATCACGGGAGCGACCATGACACCGACCGGGACGCGTGCGTGCGCGAGCCGCTCGATCGTGCGCAGCCGCTGCGCGGGCGAGGATGTGCGGGGCTCCATGACGCGGTGTAGCGCGGGGTCGAGCGTCGTGACCGAGACGTGGACGGATACGGCGCGATGGCCGGCGAGCTGCTCGAGTAGATCGATGTCGCGCGTGACCAGCGCGTTCTTGGTCACGATGCCGACGGGATTGCGAAACTCGAGCAGCACCTCGAGGCAGCGCCGCGTGAGCCGCGTGTTGCGCTCGATCGGCTGATAGGGATCGGTCACGCCCGATAGGCCGAGTAGCTGCGGCTTCCAGCGCGGCGAGGCCAGCTCGCGTCGCAACAGCTCGGGCGCGTCCTGCTTGACCAGAATGCGCGTCTCGAAATCGAGCCCGGCCGAGAAGCCCAGGTATTCGTGGGTCGGTCGTGCATAGCAGTAGATGCAGCCGTGCTCGCAGCCCCTGTATGGGTTGATGCTGACACCGAAGGGGACGTCGGGACTGTCATTGCGGGCCAGGATCCTCCGCGACGGGTCGCGCAGGTACTGGGTCCTCTCGGCGCGCGCGGCATCGTCCGGATCGTCCGGGTGCCAGCCCGTCTCGTCATCGGGCTCGACATCGTAGTGCAGAGGCTCGAAGCGATTGGCCGGGTTCTCGGATGTGCCGCGGCCCCGAATGGTCTCGGTCGGACGCGGATGCGAGGTCATGAGCCGATTCGGCGGACGGCGAGACATGAGGCGAAAGTAAAACGAAAGTCTTACCTTCATGCAACTCGTCGGAGGTCAGGACCCGGCTCAGAGCCCTCAGCCCTTCAGGGAGCCCTCAGCCCTTCATGGAGCCCTCAGCCCTTCAAGGAGCCTTCAGCCCTTCAAGGAGCCTTCAGCCCTTCAGATAGTCCGAGAGATCGTCCCCCGCCCGGCCACGGAATCCCCGGTACCAGTCGAAGCGCTCCAGCGCCTGGCGCAGCGCACGATCGGAAGCCGGCATCGGATTCTTGCGGAAGAAGGCCGCCACCTCGCGTCGGTATGCGGGCGTGCCGAGCGCCGGGGTGGCCGCAATCAGACGGCCGCCGAGCTGCGGCGCGATCAGCTTGCGCAGGCGGCTCCATCGGCGCTGAATGAAGAGCCAGGTGGGAACTCGTGCCGCGCGATTGGCAAAGAGGCGAATCAACACAGAGCCCACGTCCTGCATGGCGATCTCGTCCCCGACGCAGAGCTCGAGGGTACGATCGATCAGATCGGACCGGGTGAAGTCGGCCAATGCGAGCAGGAAGCGCCGCTCTTCCTGGGGTGTGGGCGCGCTCTTCATTGCGCGGTGGAAGGCGTCGTAGAGCGGCGGGCCGCCGCGCATCGCGGCGATCGACACCACCACGTCGGTCAGATTCGGCGCCAGCGAGCCGCGATCTTGCAGGTATTGCAGACAACGCAGCGAGGCCTCGTCGAGCACGCTCGATGCATGCCCGACCAGCCCGACGATGCTCAGGATTTCGGCGCGGCGCAGGCGCGTGTGGGCATCCTCGCCGGGCGCGGGATGCCAGCCCAACGCATCGACCTGTCCACCGAAATACACCTCCACCCAGGCGCGCAGCTTGGGCTCGCTCGCAGGCGTGACGTCTGGAGCAAGCTGGCGGCTGAGCCATCGGAGCGGCACGCCGACCGCGGCCAACACGTCCGGGTCGTGCTCGGCGCCGAGCCTCGCGCAAAGATCGAGCACGCTGGCCATCGTTGCGTGACCCGAGCGAACCAGGGCCCATTGATGATCGACCAGGCCCTGGCGCTCCATCGGAGTCAGCTGATCGATGTCGTCCAGCAGGTCGCAGAAGATGTCGGGTGCATGGTCGGGCCGGTAGAAGCCGCCCTCATCGGCGTTGCCATAGATGAAGGTGATGTTCGAGCCCTGGGCCGGGATCTGTTGCCGCGCGCTGGTCAGCAAGTGCCGGGCGAGTCGTGTCTCACCCGCTACGCCCGTGCCGATGCGCCCAACCATCGGAATCGGCCAGCGCGCTGGCTTGCCGGACACCTTCTTGGTGCTCTTCGCGTGGAGCCACAGGCGTTGCTGGCGCAGCTCGACGACGCCGAGCCCGTCGCGCTCGGCGCGGCGGATCGATACGACGGGATGCCCCTCCTGCTCGAGCCAGGGCCGAACGATCGACTCGACGTTCTGTCCCGAGACCTCAGAGAGCGCGTTCCAGAGATCTGCTGCGATGGCGTTCGACTCGCGATGCCTGCGGATGTAGAGGCGTACACCGCTGCGGAAGGTCTCCGCGCCGAGGAAGCGCTCCACCATGCGGATCACGGCTGCGCCCTTCTCGTATGTGATCAGATCGAAGTTCTGAGTCGCCTCTGCGGCGCTCTTCACGGGTGTGTAGATGGAGTGGGTGTTCGACAGTGCGTCGGCGTCGAGAGCAGCGGCCCGCCTGTGCCCGAAGAGCTGCCAGATCCTCCACTCGGGGCGCCACGGGTCCAGGATCGTAAACGCCATCCACGTCGCGAACGCCTCGTTGAGCCAGAGATCATCCCACCAAGCCATGGTGACGAGATCGCCATACCACATATGGGCCAGTTCGTGGCAGATCACCTCGGCCACGCGCTTCTGCTCGGCGAGCGTCGCCATGCTGGGATCGAGCAGGAGCAATGTCTCGCGGAAGAACACGGCGCCGGGGTTCTCCATTGCGCCAAACTCGAAGTCCGGAACGGCTACGAGATCCAATTTGTCGTAGGGATAGGGGAGGTCGAACCAGCGCTCGAGGCGCGTCAGGCTCTCGCGGGCCACGCCCAGGGCGAATTTCGCCATGCCCTCGTGTCCCGGTACGTGCCAGACGCGGATCGGCGTCTGGCCGCACATCACCGCTTCGGATGCCTCGATGGGTCCGACCGCCAAGGCCAGCAGATAGGTCGAGAGGAGCGGTGTGGTGGCGAAGTGGACCGTCTTGCGGCCGTCGTTGTGGAGATCCTCTGCCTCGATGCGGCTATTCGAAAGCACGGCGTTGTCCCGCCCCGTGGTGACGGCGAGGCGAAATCGTGTCTTCAGGGACGGTTCATCGAAACATGGCACGAAGCGGCGCGCGTGGGTTGGGGCGAGCTGGCTGAAGGCGAATTTGCGGTCCGCCGCCTGCGCGCCATAGAGGCCGCAGAGGTCGCCGCGCAGACGCGCCGAGAATGCGATCTCGAGCCGCGAATGGCCGGCGGGCAATATCTTCTCGAAGTGCAGCGAGATCGTTTCGCGCTCCGGATGATATTCGACGCGGGCGCGTCGCCGCTCGCCCGCGACCCGCGCGAAGGCGCGTCCAATACGCAGATCCGCGGCATGCAGCTCCACCGATTTCCGCCCTCGTCCGAGCTGCAGCGTGATGCCGATGTCGCCCGCATAGCGATCGGAAAGGCTGGGATCCAGGTCGAGGTGGATATCCATCGAGATCGGTCGCACGTCCGTGGGCAGCCGAAACGCGCGTTCGGCCGCAGTGGCGGGCCTGCGTGCGGCCTTCTTGCGGGATGTCCTCTTGGGCAATCGCTTCCGCGACTTCGCCTGCTTGGCGGAAGCCCTTTTGTGAGCCGCTTTTTTTCGCGCCCCCTGCTTGCGCCGCGTCGTACCCAGGCCGGTCTGCTTTGCGGCCTTCCTCGAGCTCTTTTTTCGTGCGCGTGTGCGTGCAGCCAATCTGCCCCCTGGCCTCCACGGCGTGGCGGTCGGATATCTCGCTCCGCATGCGTCCGGTAGGCGTGTCGGGCGCGTGAGCGAGGTTACAGCCGGATCCCGGGCGGCTCAAGCCTGCCGGGTGGGCACGCCGAAACGGGGGTGTACGTTCTGCACCGAACGGGGGGATGTGAAAATGGATCCGAACCGATCCGACGCAGCGACCACCTCGGGTGCGCTCGATTTCGAGCAGGCCGACTTCGGAGGTGCACCGGGTGAGGCGCTCGTCTGCGCACATTGTGGCGTGCCGATCGGCGATGCGTACTACACGCTCGGGGATGCGGTGCACTGCCCCCGCTGTCACGACGGCGTGCAGGATCAACTCGCCAGGGGCCCGGGCATGCTGGGCTGTCTGCGCGCCTTCGGGTTCGGCGGGGTCGCGGCGATCGCCGGTGCGGCACTGTGGGCCGGAGTGACGTACGTGACGAACTACGAGATCGGCCTGATCGCAATCGCTGTCGGCTGGCTGGTCGGTGTGGCGGTGCGCGCGGGCAGCGGGGGGATTGGCGGTGTGCCGTACCAGGTGCTCGCAATCGCGCTCACCTATCTCGCTATCGTGGCGACCGATGTTCCGGAGATCCTCGATGCCTGGGCGGCCATGCCCGTCGAGGAGCTGATCGGTGAGGACGTGCAGGCCACGGAAAGCCTTGTCGATGTCGATGTCGATAGAGAAGAGTTCGAGCGGGTCGGCGCCGAACCACGGGTCGAGATCAGCGTGATCACGACGGACGCCGAAGCGGCGGCCGAAACTGGAATTCCCATCGACCAGAAGGGCGAGCTCGAGATCAACGGCCAAGTGATTGCGGCCGCATTCGCATTGGCACTCGCACTGCCCTTCATGCTGGGCTTCGAGAATGCAATCGGTGTCCTCATCATTGGCATCGCGCTCTTCGAGGCCTGGCGCCAGACGCGCCGCGCACGGCTGCAGATCGGCGGGCCCTTCCGCGTCGGGAGCCAGACCGCCGGGTGAGCGCACTGGCCAGCGACGCCGCAGAGGCGAATCCACCCACGCTATGCCCTCGCTGTGGCACGCAGGTGGCCGCTCGGCTGCTGCACTGCCCAGCGTGCAGGTGGCTCGTTCACGGCGAGGCACTCAGGCAGCTGGCGCTGCACGCCGAGCAATCCGATGCGCGCGGTGACGCCGCCGGCGCGCGCGCGGCCTGGCGGCGCGCCCTCGAGCTGCTGCCACGCGACTCGGCCCAGCACGCAGAGGTGGCGCGGCGCGTCGATGCGATTGGCCGTCTGATCGAGCAGCAGGGCTTGCCGACGGAGCCGGCCGCTCGCTTGGGGCGCTCCGCAATCGATTCCGGCGCCGGAGCGGACGAGGCCACGAGTCGATCGTTCGGCGCGCTCGGCGGTGCGGCGGCCGGCATCACTGCGGTGGGGCTGCTGGTCTGGAAGCTCAAGGCGGTGATCGCCTTTCTGCTCACCAAGGGCAAGCTGCTGCTTCTCGGTCTCACCCAGGGCAGCACCTTCTTTTCGATGCTGCTCTCGCTGGGCGTCTACTGGACCGTCTTCGGCTGGATGTTCGCGCTGGGTCTCGTGCTCTCGATCTATGTACATGAGATCGGCCACGTCGCGGCGCTGCGCCGCCTGGGCATCCGCGCCTCCGCACCGATGTTCATCCCCGGCCTCGGCGCCCTCGTGCGGCTGAAGGAATACCCCGCCAGTCCGCGTGAGGACGCCCGCGTCGGTCTCGCTGGCCCGATCTGGGGCCTGGGCGCCTCACTTCTCGCCTACGCGGCCTTCCACGCCACCGGCTGGCCGATCCTCGCAGCCATCGCCCGGGTCGGCGCCTGGCTGAATCTCTTCAACCTGATTCCTGTCTGGCAACTCGACGGAAGCCGCGGCCTCCGCGCCCTGCCACGCTCCGGGCGCTGGTTCATCGTCGCCGCCGCCGCCGCCATCGGTCTGGTGATCCAGGAGATGCTCTACCTCCTGATTGCCGCCGCCGCCGCCTTCCAAGCCCTCGCCAAAGACGCCGCCCCCGAACCCGACGCCCGCACGCTCACCGAGTTCCTCATCCTCTTGACCGGCCTCGGCGCCCTCTGCGCCGTCACCGTCCCCGGCCTCCCCTAACGCCCTCTCTCCCTCTCCGTCCCCCTCCCCCGGCAAGCGCCGCTGCGCCAGCTCGCCCCTCAACTGACAAACCCGGAATCGAGCCGCCCCCCGTCCTCGAGGCTTTGGCGATGAAGGTCTGGCGCGAAATCAAGCGCAGTAGAACCGCCCCCGCCGATTCTCCCCCTACCCAACCCGCACCCCCGCAGATCCAAACGAGCACCCCACACGAGCCATTCGCGCCAGACCTTCATCGCCAAAGCCCTGGCACAGCCCCCCGCTCCCCCCAATCAAGTCACCCAATCGGCGTGAGGCTCACCGGCAACCCATCCATGGGCCTAGAAATCGGCGCCTGCTGAACGGGCATGCGATAGCCATCCGGCACGCTCCATCGATACCGCCGCAGCACGTGATGCAGGATCGTCTTCACCTGCGCTTCGGCGAAGCGCAGCCCGAGACACATATGCGGTCCCCCCCCGAAAGGAATCCAGCTATGCGTATGCCGCTCGTGCTCCGCCCGCTCGGGCGAGAAGCGATCCGGATCGAAGCAGTGGGGATCGTCCCACCATTCTTCCATGTGATGGGTCATGATTGGTGAGATCACCACCATGCTCTTCTTCTTGATCAGGTAGCCGTCGAACTCGAAGTCCTCAGTAGCAATGCGCGGGATTACGGGCAGCGGCGGGTATAGGCGTAACGCCTCCTTGAAGACCTGGGTCAGCGCCGGCGTCGATTCCAGATCCTCGAACGCAAAGCTCTCCTTGCCGGCGTCACAGCACTCCTCCCGTACGCGCTCCTGCCACCCCGGATGTCGGCCGAGCTCGTAGAAGATGGACGAGAGAGTGCTCGTGGTGGTGTCGTGGGCTGCCATCATGAGAAAGCTCATGTGATCGATGATCTGCTGGTCGCTGAACTGGTCGCCCTCCTCGGTCTCGGCCCGGCACAGCCTTGAGAAGATGTCACCTCGGTCTCCGGCGCGTCGCGCGTCGATTCCCGCCCTGAAGAAGTCCACCATGAACTCACGCGCTTTCAGACCGCGGTGGAACTCGAGGCCGGGGATGGGCAGTCGAATTCGTGACATCGAGGCCGCCACCAGATCCTCAAAGGCCTCGTTCATGCGGCCCGTGCCCGGTCCGAGCTTCTCACCGACGAAGATCCGTGCCGCCATATCCAGGGTGAGCGACTTGACGGCCGGAAAGACGTGAAAGTCGTCTCCGGCTTCCGTCCACTGCCCGATCGCGTCGGCGACGATGGGATTCATGCGCTCCGTGTACTCGCACAGTACCGGTCGTGTGAACGCCGTATGCATGATCTTGCGGTGTTGCTTGTGCTCCTCTCCGTCGAGGAGCAGCAAGCCGTTCGGGAAGATCTTGCCCATGATGGCCATCCACGGGCGCCGCGCCGAGAAGATGCGGTCCTTGTCGAGCAGTACCACTCGATTCGCTTCGGGTCCAAAAAGGTGGACCATCTTGAATGCGATCGCGTTGGCGCCGACCACGGGGCCGCGCTCCTCGTAGAGGGTGCGCAGGTTTCCCAGCATGTCGACTCGCTCGTTCCGGGGCTCACGGATCATTCGCGCCAGCATCTTCGCGAGCGGTATCCGGGGGATCTTTCGCCGCTTCGAGAGATCGTGACTGGGAGCTGCTTCGCTCATTGGATCCATCTCCAAGGTTGCCCGCGATTGCACCGAAGATTCAGGTCACGTCGGATGGGCTCTCGGCCGACATTATATCTTTGCCGCATCCGACGAGGAGGCGGTATTCTCTACAGGGGTCGGCCAGCGGCCAGGTCGAAGGGGGGGACATGGCGACGGCGGCACGCGAGCACTGGAATAGCCGCTTCGGCTTCGTGGCGGCAGCGGTGGGTTCGGCGGTCGGTCTGGGCAATATGTGGCGCTTTTCGTACCTCACGGCCGAGAAGGGCGGTGCCGCCTTCGTGGGCCTCTACCTGCTCTTCACCGCCGCAGTGGGCCTGCCCGTCATGCTTGCGGAGCTGACCATTGGGCGCGGTTCGGGCAAGAGTCCGATCCTGGCGCTGGCCCACTACGGGGGCGCGCGCTGGAAGGCGCTCGGTGGACTCTTCGTCGCGACCGGCTTCCTCATCCTATCCTACTACTCGGTGATCGCGGGCTGGACGCTGCGCTACGCGGGTGAGGCGCTGATCATCGGGCTGCCTGCCGACCCGGGTGCGCACTTCGGCGAGATCAGCCAGGGTTTCGGCGCCTTCCTCTTTCATCTGGCGTTCATGGGACTCACCATGGGCATCGTGGCGGGCGGCGTCACCAAGGGGATCGAGCGGGTATCCGTGGTGGCGATGCCCTTGCTCTTCGTGTTGGTCTGCGGCATTGCGCTCTACGCCGCGACGCTGGACGGGGCTGGCGCGGGCTATGCCTACTACCTGAACGCGGACCTGGACAACGCCTTCTCGATGGACGTGCTGGTAGCGGCTGCCGGGCAGGCCTTCTTCAGCCTGAGCCTGGGAATGGGCGCCATGCTCACCTTCGCGAGCTATCTGCAGCGCGATAGCAATCTGCCGAATGAGTCGCTCATCATCGCGAGCGCCGATTTCGGTGTCGCCTTCCTGGCCGGCCTGATGGTCTTTCCGATCATCTTCGCCCTCGGGCTGTCAGCGGATATCAGCGGAAGCACGCTCGGTGCGCTCTTCGTCGCGCTTCCCAAGGCGTTCATCAACATGGGCGGCATCGGCCGCTTGATCGGCCTGCTCTTCTTCCTGGCGCTGGTCGTCGGGGCGCTCACGTCGGCGATCTCGCTGCTGGAGGTCGTCGTATCGGCGGCGGTGGATGGGCTCGAGTGGACGCGCGAGAAGGCCGTCATCGTGATGGGGCTGATGATTTCGATGCTCGGAGCCGCGTCGGCGTGGAGCCTCAACATCCTGGACGTGATGGACCAGATCGCCAACAACATCTTCCTGCTCGGGGGCGGTCTCGCGCTCTCCATCTTTGTCGGATGGGTAATGGATGATCCCCTCGCCGAGGTGGCCGAAGGAGCGAGTGGAGTGCGCTGGTTCTTCGCCTGGCGCCAGCTCCTGCGCTGGGTGGTGCCGGCAGTGCTTGTCTTCGTCCTCTACCACTCGGTGCCGACGACGGTCGCGAACATCGGAATGCTCTGGCGCGGCGAATGATCAGTCGATCAGTCCCGCCCGTCGGCTCGCAGCCAGCGCCACCACCACCTCGACGCGCCGGTGCACATCGCGAATCTCCTCGGCGAATGCGGCGCGCGCCGCACCCTGGCCCGGCGCGCCGCACTCCACCAATCGACGGTTGTCCGCCAGCTTGAGGGCGGTGCCGAAGAGAACCTTTGAGACTGATGCGCGGCTCTGGATGCGCTCTTGCAGCTGGTACTGTTTGCCGAGCCCCAGGCAATCGGAAACCAGGGCGTCCCGATCGATCTCGGCATCCTCGGCGCATTGCTGAAGGGCGTCGCTCACCACGCGATAGCTCTCGATGAAGGGGCGGATCACGCGATGGGCAGTGAAGGGCCTCGTCCCACGCAGCAGAGCGTGAGCGCCGTCGGGGCCGCTGGCCAGACGCTGCCCCCACTCGGCGTTCTGGAAGGCGAGCTCGTCGCGGATCTCCTCGCGAAATTGGTTCTTCTCGGCGAAGAAGAACTCGAATTTGAAGAGATCGCGAAGCCGCATCGTCTCGTCCCAGAACTCGGCCACGGAGTCGCCTCCTCCCCCTCCCTCGCCGGCGTGGACTAGGGCGAGCTCCGCGATGGCGGCGTTCACGAAGAAGTGGATCACGGTGTTGCGGTAATAGGCTGCTGCGAGCTGTTGCTCCGGACCAATCCGGTACACACACTCCGGCCCACCGTCGAAGCGCGTCACCACATCGTTGGCTGCCAGCGCCTCCAGGGTGCGGCGCACGCCGGAATCGCTTTCCAGGTGGTAGAGCTGCGCAGTCGTAGGGAGCTTGCGTTCCTGCACGTAGCGCAGCAGGTTGACCAGGCTCTGCCGTGTCTCGCCCACCGTAGCCGCCCGATCCCCGGTGCCAAGAAGTGCGAGCGTGACCAGCGAGATGGGCGTGATGGGCGTGACTCGGTTGATGCGCACGCTGACCTCGAAGGCGAGCTTCTGCAGCTCGATCTCGCTTTCGTCCGGATCCGCGCCGGATTCCCTTTCCGGCTTCTCGAGCTGGCTCCGCAGCGAGATCGGCTCGCCAAAGCGAATGTGGATTCGCCCATAGGGTCGGCGCAGCGAGCGGATCACGCCGAGGAACCAGCCGAAGCTCTCCTTTTCTTTGCTGGCTCCCTCCTGTTCGTCGCTATATCCGCCTACCTCCTGGATCTGATCGTAGGCAATGGCCACCGGAATCAGCTGAACGTTCTCGCTCTTAGCGCGACGCCAGGCATCCACCACGTAGGCGAGCATTCCGAAGCGAGGCGGCAAGAGCTTGCCGGAGCGCGAGCGGCCTCCTTCGATGTACCACTCGAGGGAGAAGCGCTTTTCCACCAGATAGTCGATGTAGCTGCGCAGTACGTGTTTGTAGACGGCGTCGTCGCGGAAGCTGCGCCGGATGAAGAAGGTGCCGGTGCGGCGCACGAGCGGCCCCACCGGAAAGAAGTTCATATTGATTCCACCAGCGGTGTGGTTCGGTGGCAGCCCGTTTTCGTAGAGGATGTACTGCAGGGCGAGGTGGTCGAGATTCGATTTGTGGGTGGGCAGGAAGACCACGGGGCTGCGTTGAGAGAGCGCCGCGATGCGCCCGAGCTGCTCACGGTCGTATTGGATCTCATCCGCGTATCCCTGGGTGTAGAGCTTCCGGATCAGCCAGGCGACCAGGTCGATGAATAGAGGACTGTGGGCGGCGGCGATCTCACGCAGGTCCGAGACCGTCTGGCGGTTGATGTCTGCCTCCGACCGACTCTCCTGACGGGCCAGCTGCGTGACCCGAGCGCGGAAGGCGGGCGCTCCCAGGATCTCCTCTTCGACCAGCTTCGGCACCTTGTAGCGCATGCCGCGCAGGCGGCGTTCCGAGCGCTCCAGCGAGAGCGCCGCCTGGCGTGAGACGAAGAGGGGAAGCCCAGTGGTGGTGCCGCCACCGCGATGACCGGCCTCTGCCCAGCGAGTGCGTAGGTCCGAGACCGGAGCCGGTTCGGCCAGGACGATGCGGCAGCGATCGGGGTGTCGTCTCAGGATCCAGCGCTGTCGCAGTGTGCCGGGATCGCGCGGATCACTGAACGTCAGCAGATCGCGCGGACGCACAGCGCGCACTCCGTCGCGTTCGGGCGGGATCCAGACCACGCGCAAAGGCGCGAGCAAGGGATCGTCCTCAGCGGCCAGGACCGCCTCGAGGGCGGGATCGACGCCCGGTCTGCGTCGCCCCCGACTCGGCGGCAACGCGACCATGCGCGCACGGCCAGGCGGTGTCTGTGCCGGCAGCGCTGCCTGCACCCAAGCCTCCAGCAGGTCGCGCTCGAGCGAACTCGCCGCGTCGAGCAGGAACACGACTTCGCGGTCGGGGTCGTTGCTCGGCCACACCGGCTGATCGGCGTGTGCGTTGATCTCCACGGTCGGATTCATCCCGTGCATTGTACAGCCTGGACACTGCTGCGTGCGATCCTCCTGCGGAGCGTGCCGACGCGCTTCGGCGTTACCTTCAGCCTGTCTGGGGAGGCATGCTGCGCGACTCGAGGATCGACCGGATCTCGGCGTGGCGTTCGCGCGAGAGCGGGTAGCCCCGAGCGATCAGGATGCCTGCGATCAGGAAGGCCGCTGGGACCCAGGTGCTCACGACGCGGATCGTCATCAGTGCGGCGTCCGACTGCTCTGCCGCCGAGCTGTCGTAGCCTGCCAGCGTGAGACCGAAGCCCGCCAGCATATAGGCCGTGGCGCCGCCGACCTTGCGGACGAAGGTGAACACACCGCTGTAGATGCCCTCGCGGCGCTCGCCGCTCAGCACCTCATCCTCGTCGATCACCTCGCCGAGCATCGCCCATGGCATCAGGTCGACCACCGCGTAGCCGATGCCAAGCAACCCGGCGATGACGAAGAGGACATGGCGCGGCCAGGCCGGGTCGGCGAGAAAGATGCCGGCCAGACAGATCACAAACCAGGTAGCGCCGATCACGAAGATCTCATGCTTCTCGGCTCGACGCGCATAGCGGAGCCAGAAGGGCAGGGAGAGAATCACCACGCCCAGCATGCAGAGCAGTGTCCACGTGACATCGGCCTCGCGCCCGATCCAGATTGTGATGAGCAGCGGCACGGCCAGCCCGAGCAGGTCCACCGCAATGCGTGAGGCCATGTAGAAGCCAATCAGACGCACGTAGGTTCCGTGACGCAGGATCTGGCGCACCTCTGTGAGGAGCCTCGTCGGCTGATCGATTCGGTGCCCCGGTGGCTCGAAGCTGACCTTCCAGACCATCGGCCAGGGCAGCACGATCCACGCTGCGAGGATCAGGCCCGTCAGTGCAAAACCTTGTGATCCGCCCCCGAGCCAGCCGACGGAGGCGAAGAAGATGGATGCGACCATTGTGCCCATCACCGCACCCGCGGAGCGAAAAGTGTTGATCGACGTGCGCTCGTCGTAGTCGCCGGCCATCTCAGGGATGAGGGCCATATAGGGAACGCTGAGCACGGTCATCGACAACGAAAGCGCTACGTAGACGATCAAGTACCACAAGAACATCGCCACCTGTCCGTCGAAGGGTGTCGTCCAGATCAGTGCGAAGGAGAGGCCGAAGGGCAGGATGCCGATCAGGAAGAAGGGTCGGCGGCGGCCGAAGCGCCAGCGCATCGAGTCCGAGATGCGGCCCATCAACGGGTCCGTGATGGCGTCGACCATCCGTGCGAGCCAGGCGATGACTCCGGCGAGCCAGGGCTGTAGCCCGGCTACCGTGACCAGGAAGGTGAAGAAGACCAGGGAGAGTGCACTCAGCGCGATATTGACGGTGTGGTCGCCAAGCGCGAAGCCGACCTTTGCTGGCGTGGAGAGCCGCCGCTCCGAAGCGGGCGCGTGCCTAGGGGCCGGAACCGCGTCTGCACCCATTGCGGCTCCCGTCCTCCTGCGCGCTCCAGGCGTTGTGGGGCGACGAATCGCGTCCGAAAGTAATCGACCCCGGAAGCCTGCGCTCCCGGGGTCGGCCATATCGATATGATTCGGGCGGAGCTCTCAGCTCGTTTCACCCTTGCGATACATGGTCACCACCGCGGCGCCGCCGAGACCGAGGTTGTGCTGGAGCGCGACCTTGGCGCCCGCGACCTGTCGCTTGTCGGCCTTGCCGCGCAGCTGCCAGTTGAGCTCCGCGCATTGCGCGAGGCCGGTCGCCCCGAGCGGGTGACCCTTGGAAATGAGCCCGCCGGAGGGGTTGACGACGACTTTGCCGCCGTAGGTCTGGGCACCCGAGTCGATGAACTCACCCGCCTTGCCTTCGTCACAAAGACCCAGGCCCTCGTACGTGATGAGTTCGTTGCACGAGAAGCAGTCGTGCAGCTCTACGACATCGACGTCTTCCGGCCCGAGTCCCGACTGCTCGTAAACCTTCTGGGCGGCGGCCTTGGTCATGTCCTGACCCACCATCTTCATCATGCTGCCCTCGTATGAGGACGGGAAGTCAGTGGTCATCGCCATGCCCAGGATCTCGATCGCCTGACCCTGCAGGTTGTGCTTCTTGACGAAGTCCTCGCTGGCGAGGATGGCTGCGCCGGCGCCGTCCGAAGTGGGGCAGCATTGAAGCTTGGTGAGCGGCCCGTAGACCTGAGGCGAATTCTTGATGTCCTCGAGGCTGTACTCGTCCTGGAATTGCGAGTAGGGGTTGTTGACCGAGTGCAGGTGGTTCTTGTAGCCGATCTTGGCATAGTGCTCGGGCGTGGTGCCGTACTTCTCGTTGTGCTCGAGGCCGGCGTTGCCGAACATCTGTGCGGTGGGCGGACCGGCGCCGAAGCCGCATGTGTCGACCATCACCTTAATATGCTTGTCGAGCGCCATGGTGCGGTCGGTATATTTGATGCCGAGCGAGCCCTTCTCCATCTTCTCGAAGCCGAGCGCCATCGCGCACTCGCTGATCCCGCCCTCGATGAATTGCTTGGCCATGAAGAGGGCCGTCGAGCCGGTCGAGCAGTTGTTGTTCACGTTGTAGATCGGGATGCCGGAGTGACCGAGCTCGTAGAAGGCCCGCTCACCGCAGGTGGAGTCGCCGTAGCAGTAGCCGACCGCGGCCTGCTCGATCTCGTCGAATTGTATTCCGGCGTCCTCGATCGCCTTGGTGCCGGCCTCGCGGGCCATATCCGGGTAGTCCCAATCCCGCGAGCCGGGCTTCTCGAACTTCGTCATGCCCACGCCGACGACATAGACCTTCCTGCTCATGATCTTCTCCCTATGGCCGGTCGGCTGCGGGCCCCGGCGAAGACGGGGTCCCGTGCGACAGGCGCCCAGGTTGGGGGTTGATTCGCGAGTCAACTCGCGACTGCGGAATCTAGCACGGCGCGCAGAACGTCCGATGGTGGATCATGATTCACGTTCAATTTCAAATACTTGTGGATTTGATGGTGATCGCGCAGGGTTGCTCTCTCCAGCTCGCGGGGTGCCGAGTGGGGGGCCTCTAGCCAGGGCGTGTGGCGATCGCGGCGTCACCGGTGTGAGGCGAAAATGCCGCCACCGCGTCGAGCCGTGCGGCGGCCCACTCCATCGGCCACGCCAACACACTGATTCCGGCCAGCAGCGGCAGCACGATCACCGCGCCCAGTGCAAGCGGCCCGGCGCGGGATTGGCGAGGTGGAAGGCGATCAGAAAGAGGACGACGCAGAGCGTCCACAGGACGATGGTCTTGAGCTTGCCTCGCATTTCTTTCTCCGTGTCTGCCCGGGCTCATTCGGATCGACACAGGCGGCGCTTGAAGCTGTCGCCGAATGGGCAGAAGCCCGCCGCTGGCCGGCCAGTCGGGGCGCGGGTGCCTGTCGTGAAGCGCATTGGCCGACGCGTTACGCTTGGTGAAGGGCTGATTTCGGCCGACCAGCACGGGGGGCGCAAGGCGTGGCCACCATTTTCACCAGGATCATCGAAGGCGATCTGCCGGCCCACTTCGTCTGGAAGGACGAGATCTGCGTGGGCTTCCTCTCCATCGCACCGCTCAAGCCGGGCCATACATTGGTCGTGCCCAGGGCCGAGGTGGACCACTGGCTCGATCTGGATCCGGATGTCATCAAGCATCTCGCGGGGGTCACACAGTCGATCGGCAAGGCGATCCAGCGTGGTTACGACCCGCTGAAGGTCGGCTCGATCATCCTCGGTCTCGAGGTGCCCCACGTCCACATCCACGTTGCGCCGATCTGGTCGCCTACGGATCTCGACTTCCACAACGCAATGGCCGGTGTCAAGCCGGAGGACCTGGCACGCGAGGCCGATGTCGTACGCGATGCGCTGCGCGACCTCGGCTATGCAGAGGTTTCGGATTAGAGATGGCGAAGCGGCCCGATGCTGTACGGATAGGCGACCTGGCCGAACCCGTATTCAGCGAAGATGTCGTAGAGATGATGAGCGCGGTTGCTCCGATGGCGGCCGCCATTCCCTGGACGCTGGATGCGGCGCTCGAGCAGGCCCGTGCCGGGACGGGCCTCGATGACTTCGGCGAGGATATCTATAGCGAGCCCTTTTCGGTCTTCATCGAGTGCGCCGACAAGGAGGGGGGGCTCTCGCCCATGGGTGAGGTGACGATCTGGGGCCAGATCGTCCAGTTCCTGCAGAGCCGACTCCTCGTGGAGGACCAGATTGGCCGCCATCCGCAGATCCTTCAGCAGCCGATCAAGCGGCCCATCATCATCGCCGGGCTGCCGCGAACCGGCACCACGCATCTCCACAATCTCATCTCGGCCGACCCGGGTCTGCGCTACCTGCCGTGGTGGGAGAGCCTCGAGCCGGTGCCGCCACCGGGCGAGCCCGGCGACTCCACCGCGCTGGACCCGCGCCTGCAGCGCGCCGCCGACGGCATCGAGATGCGCGACCGCGTGATGCCTCACTTCAAGCGCATGCACGATATGTGGCCGGATCATGCCCACGAGGAGATTCACCTCCTGGCCATCGCCGGATCGACGATGTTCTTCGAGGCGCTCGTCCTCTCGCCCACATGGCGCGACTGGTATCTCGATCACGACCAGACACCCTGGTATGCGTATATGAAGCGCATTCTGCAAGTGCTGCAGCACCTGCGCGGTGGCGAGCGCTGGATCCTAAAATCGCCGCAACACCTCGAGCAATTCGGCCCGCTCCGCAAGACGTTTCCCGATGCGACCTTCGTCATCACGCATCGTGACCCGGTCTCGATCACGGCCTCGATGGCGACCATGGTGGCCTACGCGGCGCGTCTCAGCCGGGATCCCGTCGATCCCGTGGCGATCGGGAGGTTCTGGTCGGATCGGATCGAGCGCATGCTCTGCGCTTGTATGGACGATCGCGACATGCTGCCCGCCGACCAATCCATCGACGTCCTCTTCCACGAATTCATGCGCGATGACATCGCCATGGTCGAGCGGATCTACGTGCTGGCCGCCCAGCCCTTCAACGCCGAGGTGCGGGCCGCGATGGATGCCTTCATGCAGGAGCATCCGCGCGGCAAGCACGGACGCGTGCTCTACGACCTGGCGGAATTCGGGCTCGATCGCGCCGAGCGTCGCGAGGCTCTGCGCGCCTATGTGGATCGCTTCGGAGTAGCGCTCGAGGGCGAGTAGCTGGCCAGGTGTCGTGTCCAGGTGGGTGGGTCATCGGACCCCCGGATTCGGTGCATTGGGGGGCGGCCGGGAGGGGCGATCCGGGTCAGGCGACACCGCGGGTCTGCAGCTCGACATAGCTCCGGTAGGCGCCGTTCGCCTGCCGCATCAGCTCAGCATGCGAGCCGCGCTCGACGATACGCCCCTCGTCGAGGAAGAAGATTTCGTCGGCCCCGCGGATCGTCGACAACCGGTGCGCGATCACGATGACGATGCGGGTACGGCTCGCCTCGCGGAGCGAGGCGACGAGCTGGCGCTCGGTGTCGGGGTCGAGGGCGGAGGTCGGCTCGTCGAGGATCAGGATCGGTGCGTTCCGCACCAGGGCGCGTGCGATCGAGAGTCGCTGCTTCTGCCCCGCAGAGAGCTTTCCTCCCGCGCGCCCCAGTCGCGTTCGATAGCCATCGGGCAGGGCTTCGATGAACTCGTGGGCACCGGCGATTCGCGCTGCCCGCCTGATGTCGGTTTCGCTCGCCGCCCGATTGCCGAGCTTGATGTTCTCCTCGATGCTGGCGTCGAAGAGCACGGTCTCCTGGAAAACGAACGCGATCTGGCTGCGCAATGAGGTCAGAGACACGTCGGCGATGTCGTGCCCATCGATGCGTACCTGTCCCGACTGCGGCTCGATGAAGCGGGGTATGAGGTAGGCGAGGGTGGTCTTGCCAGCGCCGGCGGGCCCCGCGAAGGCGATCACCTGTCCGAGATGTGCCTCGAAACTCACGTCCTCGAGGGTCGGCGTGTCGGCCTCGTAAGCGAAATGCACGTGGTCGACGACCAATGAATCACTCAGGGGTGGGAGCTCAAAGGCGCCGTCGACGTCGTGCTCGGACGCCGCGTCCATCAGGAAGAAGACGCGGTTCAGCCCCGTCGCCTCATTCTGGAGCCGGATCCAGATGGCGCCGAGGTCGACGCTTGCGGCCGCGATGGTGATGAAGAACGAGAGCAGTACCGCGAAGTCGCCGAGTGAGAGCCGGCCGTCGATGATTCCATCGCAGATGTAGTAGAGCACCTCGATCACGATGAAGGCGCCTGCGATGGCCGCCAGGAAGAAGGTCACGATCTCCACCAGGATCCTGAGGCGAAACTGCCGGAACGAATCCTCGCTATCGGCGCCGAAGCGCTTCCGTTCGCGGCCCTCGCCTCCGAGACTCTGGACAGCCAGCACGTTGGACATCGCCTCCTCCATGCTCGAGGTCGTGGTGGCGCCCGCCCTGCGGCTGCGTGCGCCGTAGCGGCGGTGGAGACCCGCGAGCGGCAGGGTTGGGATGAAGGCGACGCCGATGAAGCCGAGCCCCGCCCACACGATTGGCGACTGCCAGCCGTACACCATCCCCATCACCCAGACCGTCATCATGATGATGGCCGGTGAGGCGATCGGCGTGAGCGTGATCTTATAACAAGTGGAAGTGATGACTGTGGTGTCGTACATGACGCGATAGACCGCGTCACCGATCCGCTCATCATCCAGGCTCGTCATCGGAAGCGACTGGATTCGATCGAAGAGACGCGTTCGGTAGTAGTGATTGAGTTTCTGCGTGAGCCGCATCGTCCATCGGTAGTCGATCAGTCCGAGCAGGCCGCCGATCAGGCTGAAACCCGAGTTGGCTTCGTTCTCGGTTCGCGTCGCCGTATCCCAGCCCTCGGGCACACCGCGTGCGTCGGCCCGGTCTCGCTCGCGGAAATCCACTCCGAACGCGCCAATCAGGACCAGCAGCGCGAATTGCGCCCCGATCGTCCAAGCGAGTAGCTCAGTGGTCGAGAGTCCCTGGCCGAGGTCGACGAAGGGCTGGATGAAGAAGGGAAATGGGGTGAGCTCTTCTCCAAAGGGTATGCCCATGATCACCTGATCGATGAGGATCCGGGTGGGCCAGGGCAGGAAGAGCATCGGGATGAAGCTTCCGATCAGCATCGCGAGCTTCACGCTGAACTCGAAGCGGAACGGGCCGATGTAGCGCAGCGCGCGGCCAATCAGCCGGATTGCGTCGGCGCTGCCGAATCGCTCCGACTCATCGAGTCGCTCTCTCATCAGCTGCCTCCGCCGGTCGCCAGGGTGGCCAACGGCTCCTCCTCGGCCTCCACCAATCTCCGGTACTCACCACCCTGGCGGGTCATGAGCTCGGCATGCACGCCGTACTCCAGCAGGCGTCCGGCTCTCACCACTGCGACGAGATCGGCGCGCCGAATCGTCGAGAGCCGATGTGTGATCAGAAAGATGGCGCGTCCCTTGCCCCAGCTCGTCAGATTGCGCAGCACGGCCTGCTCGGTCGCGGCGTCCAGGGAGGCTGTGGGTTCATCGAGGATCAGGATCGGCGCGTCCTTGAGAATCGCGCGTGCGATCGAGATGCGCTGGCGTTGGCCCGTCGAAAGCTTGGTGCCGCGCTCGCCGAGGAGCGTGTCGTAGCCCTGGGGCAGCTGCGTAATGAAATCGTCCGCACAGGCTACTCGAGCCGCGTCGCGCACTGCCTCATCGCTCGCATTGGAGACCGCATAACGGATGTTCTCGCGCACCGTCGTGCCGAAGAGAATGTTCTCCTGCAATGCGATCGAGATGTTCTCGCGGAGGCTCGCGAGTGTCATGCCTCGGATGTCCTGGCCGTCGATCTCGATCGACCCGTCGTCGGGATCGTATAGCCGCAGGAGCAAGCTCATCAGCGTCGTCTTGCCCGAGCCCGTCGGTCCCACGATGGCGACCACCTGCCCGGCGGCGACTTCGAAATCGACGTCCTCGAGGACCTTGCGCTCGCGCTCGTATTGGAAGCTCACACCGCGATAGCGGACGCTCTCTCGGAAATGCGCCAGCGGCCGAGCGTCCGGTGCGTCCACGATCTCTGGCTCGAGATCCAAGAGCTCGAACGTTCGGTCCAGTCCCGTAGCGACGTCTTGAACGCTGCCCCAGAGGTCCATCAGCCGGTGGGATGAGCGCGCTCCGTCGCCGAATCGATCCTTGAAGTTGTTGTAGAAGCCGAGATCCCAAATGCCGGTGTTGAGTGCGGCAAATCCCATGGCGATCATGAAGCGCTCGCCGAAGAGCGACGCGCCCTGGGTCGTCAGCCCCGTCGCCACGCCCACCCCGAGCATCAGGCAGAGCCCGACGCACCAGAAGACGACGATCTTGTACGAGACGAAGCGATTGCGTGCGGCGTAGGCCGCCTCGAAGGCATCGAGCGAAGCCTGCTCGAATTGCTTCTGCTCGTAGGCCTCCGCCCCGTAGGCCTTGATGACCTTCATGCCTGCCAGCGTCTCCTGGATGCGAGACGTGAGTGCGCTATTCGCTTCGCGTGCGCGCCGGAAGCCGACTCGCAGTGGGCGGGCTATGCGGTAGCCAATGAAGAGCAGGGGCGGCCAGGCCAGCAGCAGCAGCAGTGCGAGCCGCGGATCAAAGAGAACGACCAAGGCCAGAGAAAAGGTGAAGCGAGCAATGTTCTCCAGCGGGTTGAGAAGGAGCACATGGATCAGCAGCGTCACCATCGAGCTGTCCTGGAACATGCGATAAATGGAGTCGCCCACGCGCTGTTCGGAATGGAAGCGCAGCGAGAGCGACTGCAGCCGATCCATCATCAGCAGTCGCAGGTGCTGATTGACCTGCTGCAGGATCCAGACGCGCCAATATCCCACGCCAATGAAGAGCGGTGCAATGATCAGCGTAAGTACGCCGACGGTACTGACGAGTGCACGCAGCACGACCTTGCGTTCGTCCGGTGTGAGTGTCTCTCCGCTCGCGTATACCGCCGGGTCCAGCAGGATCATGCGAGCCTGCACGTCGGAAAGCACCTGTCCGTCCAGGATGCCGTTCCAGAAAATGTTGACGATGTTGATGCCCGGCAGCGCGACGAGCAGCGCGAGCACCACCATGCAGGTGATCATCCATGCCAGGGATTTGGCGACCGGCTTGAGGAGCGGAATGCAACGCACCAAGAGCCGCAGGATGAGCCGGAAGCTGAGACGATCGTCCAGGCCTCCACGCCCGAGACGTGCGAACTCGCGATAGCGATCACCCTGGCCGAGCGGGCCGGGCTGAGTCGAGTCCGCCGACATCGTCCCGGGCTTCTAGAGCGCGCGCAGTCCGGTGATATGCTCACCCAGGATCAGGGTGTGGACATCATGCGTTCCCTCGTAGGTCCTGACGGTTTCGAGGTTGAGCATATGTCTCATGGATTGGTAGTCGTCCACGATGCCATTGGCGCCGAGCAGATCACGCGCTTCCCGCGCGATGCGCAGCGCTATGTCGACGTTGTTTCGCTTGATCATGGACACCATGGTGTGGTGCAGCTTGCCCTCGTCCTTGAGCCTGCCGACTTGAAGGGCCAAGAGCTGCGCCTTGGTGATCTCGGTGAGCATCTCCGCCAGCTTCATCTGCGTGAGCTGCTTCCCGGCCAGCGGTCCGCCCTGCACGACGCGGTCGCGCGTGTACTGCACAGCCTCGTCGTAGCACGCCATGGCGGCACCGATGGCGCCCCAGGCAATCCCGTAGCGAGCCTGGGTGAGGCAGCCGAGCGGTCCGCCCAGCCCCTTGGCACCGGGTAGTCGGTTCTCGTCCGGAACCTCGACATTCTCCAGGAAGAGCTCGGAGGTGACCGAGGCGCGGAGCGAGAACTTGCCCTTGATGTCGCGTGCCACGAAGCCGGGTCGTTCGGTCTCCACCAGGAAGCCGCGCACGCCATCCTCACTCCTGGCCCAGACGATCGCGAGCTTTGCCAGCGATCCGTTGGTGATCCAGCGCTTCACACCATTCAGCACCCAGCCGTCGCCCTTGCGCTCAGCCTTCGTCACCATCCCACCCACGAAGCTGCCGAAGTCGGGCTCGGTCAGAGCGAAGCACCCAATCACCTCGCCGGCGGCCATGTCGGGAAGCCACCTTTCCTTCTGCTCCTCGGTCCCGTAGGCATGGATCGGGTACATGCAGAGCGAGCCCTGGACCGAGGCGAAGGAGCGCAGCCCCGAGTCGCCCCGTTCGAGCTCCTGCATCAACAGCCCGTAGGCGACGTTGTTCATGCCCGCACATCCGTGGCCCTTGAGGTTGGCCCCGAACATCCCCAGCTCGGCCATCTGGGGCGTGAGCTCCATCGGGAAGGAGCCATCCCGGCGCACATGCTCCTGGATGCGGGGGAGGAATTCGCCACTCACCCAGTCACGCACGGAGTCACGCACCATGCGTTCCTCCTCGCTGAACTGGGACTCGTCGAGCAGAAGAAAGTCGGGGGGGCTGTATTCCGCCAAGGGGTCGCTCCCGAGTGCGTGAAGGGGCGGCGCGACTTTCCTTCCGGGGGATCGTCGCCGGCGATGCAGGATCGTCGGGTCACGATAGCAACCGGCGCGCTGCCGGGCATTCGGCTCGATTGGAGCCCCAGAACGCACGGGGCCCGGCGGGAAGAACCCACCGGGCCTGACGTTGATTTGAGCCGGATCGTGCCTCGGACGAGGCGTCTCCGTCTCGGGGGTTGGCCTACTCGGCCACCGCCGTCTCTGGCGTCGACGGGGTGGGGGTCACCCTCTGGGAGAGCGATTTGTCGAGGGCCTTCAGGCGGCGGTTGATGCGGTTCAGCTTGCGGTCGAGCTTGTCGATTTCGCCACGCGACGCAATCTGGAAGGTACTGAGCACAGACTCGAGACCGCTCCCGAGCTGCTTGCCAAATTGCCTGCCCTGGGTCTCGAGCTGCCTGGTCACGTCGTCGCGGAGTGACTCGGCCCTCTGGACGACATCGTATTTGCGAAGCTCCTTCTGGAACTTCTTGATGCGCTTCTCGGCCTTCCTGTTGAAGTCGCTGGTGCGATCCTCGACGCGCTTCTGGAATTTGTTGATCTCGTCTTCGACGTTGTGGAAGGCGCTCTGCACGCGTTCACGGCTTTCGTCGACGATGCTGGCTCGTTCGGACATCGGGATGCTCCTCTTTGCTTGGGACGGTCGGGACGGTCGGGACTTGGTCGGGACTCGCCGGCCCGGTAAGGGATGATCTCGGCGCGCAGTGGACCCGAGCGCATGCTCGAGTCCCAGGCTCGCCGGAGGGGGGGGGGCGCGGTGACCGCAGCCGCCGGATCGACCCCCCGCGACGGCGACCAATATAGACACGATGCGTCATCGCGTCAAGATGTGACGCAGTGCGGCGAAATCCCCATTTATCAGGTACTTATGGGGCAATCTGCATCATCACTGACGCATTGCGGCAAAGCGCCACGATCTTCTACCAGCGTACGACCGCGCTTCCCCAGGTGAAGCCGGAGCCAAAGGCCGTCATCGAGATGATGTGGCCGGACGTGATCAGGCCCTCGCGATCGGCCTCGGCGAGCAGCATGGGAATCGAGGCCGCCGAGCAATTGCCGTAGCGCTCGATGTTGTTGAAGAGGCGATCGTCCGGGATCTCCAACTTGCCCGCGACGTACTCGTTGATGCGCAGGTTGGCCTGGTGGAAGAGGAAGAGGCTCACATCGTCGAGCTTGATGCTGGCGCCCGCCAGTGCCTCGGTCAGCACCTCGGGCATGCGCGTGACGGCGTGCTTGAAGACGTACTTGCCCTCCATCTTCGGGAAGTGTCGCCCCTCGTCGATCATCTCTTTGCTGATTCGGCAGGGCCATTCGCCGGAGGCGGGCGCCTCGATCCAGAGCCTCCTTGCGTGCTTGCCCTGGGCGTGCAGGCGTACGTGCAAGATGCCCGCCGGATCGTCGTCGTCCTCGTTGGCCTCGAGGATCACGGCGCCGGCGCCATCGCCGAAGATCACAGCGACATCGCGGCCGCGCGTCGTCGGGTCGATGCCGGTGGAGTGGACTTCGCAACCCACCACCAGGATGCGCCGGCACTTGCCCGATTGGATCAGGCTGTCGGCAAAGTTCAGCGCGTAGAGAAAGCCGCTGCACTGCGCGCGCAGGTCGATGCAGGGGATCTCGCCCGCCGACAGGCGCTCGTGCAGGAAGAAGGACGTCCCCGGAAATTCGTGCTGTGACGAGAGCGTGCCAAGCAGGATGAAGTCGATGTCCTCGATTCCCAGGCCGGCCCGCTCGAGCGCGGCCAGAGAGGCCTCGCCGGCCAGGTCCGCCGGCATCTGGCCGGGCGTGATCCAGCGTCGTTCCTTGATGCCAGTACGCTGCTGGATCCACTCGTCCGTGGTGTCCATCATCCCCGCGAGCTCGTCGTTGGTGACGACCCGCTCGGGCACGCACATTCCTGTTCCCACGATCTTGGCTCGCTTCGAAGGCATCGGTTCAGCTTCCCCCCCCCGCCGAGCGACGGGGCTCGACGGACTCGTCACCGAAGGGGCTCGCGCCCCGCGACGCGGTCGCGCCGTCCCACAGCATGCGTTCGGCTCTTGATAGAAGATTCGACAGCCCCTGCTTCTTCACGGAGGAGATGGCCACGCAGTCGTGGCGGCGCTCCAGCGCTGGGGCGGCCCCGTCCGGCAGCTTGTCGATCTGGTTGAAGACGAGGAGCTCCGGCTTTTCCCCCAGTCCGATCCTGCCAAGCACATCGTGAACCGCTTGAACGCGGCGTTCGAAATCCGGCGCCGAGGCGTCCACGACGTGGAGCAAGAGATCGGCGTCCACCAACTCCTCGAGCGTGGCATGAAAGGCCGCCACCAGATCGCCCGGCAGATCGCGAATGAAGCCCACGGTGTCTGTGATGATCACCTCGCGCTCGCGCGGGAAACGAAGGCGCCGCGACACCGGGTCGAGGGTGGCGAACATCTTGTCCTCGATGAAGACGTCAGCCTGAGTGAGTGCCCGCAAGAGGGTGCTCTTACCGGCGTTCGTGTAGCCGACGATCGAGAGTACGGGCACACCTCGCCGGCCACGGCGTCGGCGCCTCCCCTCGCGCTGCTTGGCGAGCTGCTTGAGGTCGCGCTCCAGGCGCGTGATGCGATCGCGCACGCGGCGGCGATCGTTCTCGAGCTTCGTCTCGCCCGGACCTCGGCCGCCGATTCCACCCGCCAGGCGCGAGAGCGATAGATCCGCGCGCTGCGCCAGGCGCGGCATGCGGTAGCGCAGCTGCGCGAGCTCGACCTGCAGCTTGCCGTCCCGCGTCGTGGCGCGCTGGGCGAAGATGTCGAGGATCAGCTGGGTTCGGTCGACTACACGGAGCTCCATGCGCTCGGCCAGATTGCGCGCCTGGGTGGGTGTGAGGTCCTGGTCGAAGATCACCAGGTCGATGTCCTGCTGGAAGCAGCGGATCACCAGGTCAGAGAGCTTCCCGGAGCCGACCGAGGTCTTTGGATCCAGGCGTGGGCGGTTCTGCGTGATGACGTCGACCACCTGCACGCCCGCAGCCCGCGCCAACTCGGTCAGCTCCTCGACGTGGATGTCCAGTGTCTCGCGATCGCGGCCCGCCGTCACCGAGATCAGCATGGCCCGCTCGGCACCGCCCACCTGCTGCGCACCGGTCGTGGCCGAGAGCTCATTCTCGAGGTCGCGAATGAATACACCGAAATCCAGGTCCAGCTCAGCCGGGTGGATCGGCGCGTGGATCTCGGTGGTGCGGCCGTCGTCGTTGGCCGGAGCCAGCGTCGCCGTATGAGCCAGACCGGGAAGACCGTCTTCGCGCACCCCGACGCTCACGATGGCGTCCAGGCGAAGCACCGCGAGGTCCGTCAGGTCGTCCCGAGAGAGCCCCTCGTCGGTGAGGTGAGTGTGTATGCAGCGCAGACCGCGAAGGCGACCGCGGCCGGCACGCAGACGCCCCCAATCCGGTAGCTCGATGCCGCGGGCGTCGCCCACCATGACGTGCTGGACGTCGCCGCGCCGATCGGCAAGCACCCCCACCTGGCGGCGGATGTCTCTGCTGACCTGGCAGATCTGGCGAGCGAAGTCGTTGCCCAGCAGGCGATCCGCGGGGAGTCGCCGTCGAAAGAGGCGCTCCAGCTGGCGCACCTGGCTGGCCTTGAGGCCGCGCGTATTGCCGTAGACCTGGATGAGAACGAGCCCCCGAGCGCCTGCAGGGCGCCGCGCGGAAGGGTAGGAACCGGCGGTTGTGGGGGCAAGGAAACGGGAGTCACCCCACAGGGAGAAGGATTCGCCGCCGCAGCCCCCTGCCGGTCTTCGCGCAACCGATTTCCGATTGTGCTTTCGGGGGGTTACTCTGCGTAAGTGTTTCTCGGGGAGCGACCGATGAGCAGTCGTTGGGCGATTCCGTCGGACCGTCCTCAGCTTTTCGGGCGCAGGGACTGCACGCACGGCGAGCACCGGCCGGTGCGCCGGCCACGACTGGAGTCGAGCAGGTGGCGATGAGCGAAGGCATGGGTGCCCGGCGTGAGCTGGCGGTGGTGGTCCTGGCTGCGGGCAAGGGCACCCGGATGCGGTCGGAGCGTGCAAAAGTGCTCCACGAGATCTGTGGCGTGCCGATGCTCGGACACATCCAGAAGCTCGCCGGGGAGGTCGGTGCCGACCGGCTGGTGGTGGTGATCGGGCGCGACGCCGAGGCCGTGCGTAGCGCCTACGGGGAGAGTGCCGAGTTTGTCCTGCAGGCCGAGCAGAAGGGCACCGGCCACGCGGTGACGATGACCGAGCCGTTGCTGCGTGATTTCGGGGGCGAAGTCTTGATCCTCTATGGCGACACGCCGCTTCTGCGCGCCAGCAGCCTCGAGCGCATGCGCACGATCAAGCACGAAACGGGCGCCGACCTCGTCATACTGACGGCTTCGGGGGACATTCCGGGTCGCGTGTTGCGCGACGCCGAGGGCCGGGTCGCGCGCATCGTCGAGGTCCAGGACGCGAGCCCCGAGGAGCTGGCCATCGCGGAGCGCAACACGGGTGTCTATCTCGTCTCGTCGGATCTGCTCTGGGCCGGCCTCCACAGCATCGACAGCGGCAACACACAGGGCGAGCTCTATATCACCGATGTGGTTGGCTATGCGGTGGAGAAGGGTTATCGGGTCGAATCGCTCTGGCTAGAGGACGCCAACGAGTGTCTTGGCATCAACGACCGCATCGAGCTCGCGCGTGCCACGCGGCTGATGCAGCGTCGGATCAACGAGCAGCTGATGGCGCAGGGCGTCACGATGCTCGACCCGGAGAGCACCTGGATCGATGCGACCGTAGAGATCGGGTGCGACAGCATCATCGAGCCGGGTGTGAAGATCACGGGACGGAGTGTGCTCGGGCGCGGTGTCCACGTAAAGGCGGCGAGCTACATCGAGGACAGCCGCCTGGACGATGGCGTCATCTTTGGTCCGTCTTCGCATCTGCGCCCGAACTGTCATCTCATGGCTGGTGTCAAGATTGGAAACTACGTCGAGATCAAGAACTCCACGCTCGGGCCGGGCACCAAGTCGGCCCACCTGACCTATATCGGCGATGCGGACGTGGGCGCCGACGTGAACTTCGGCTGCGGATCGGTGATCGTGAACTACGACGGCTATGCGAAGCATCGGACGCGAGTGGGCGACGCGGCCTTCGTCGGCTGCAATGTCAATCTCCTCGCACCGGTGGAGGTCGCGGCGCGCAGCTTCACGGCAGCGGGCTCCACGATCAGTCTGGACGTGCCCGAGGATGCTCTGGGGGTGGCGCGTGCCCGGCAGCGCAATATCGAGGGCTGGGTGGCGCGCAAGGAGGGCCGCGGCGCAGCGCGCGTCGCGACCGCGAAGCCGAAGCGCAGCGCGAAGAAGAGGGCTGCCAAGAAGAAGACCGCCAAGAATAGGGCCGCGAAGCGAAGACCGGCGAAGCAGGCCGGGCGCAAGCACGCCCCGAAGCGGAAGGCCGCGCACAAGCGTCGCTAGGAATCGAGGGGAAGAGGGCATGTGTGGAATCGTCGGTTACGTGGGTCGTGAACATCGTGCGATGGACGTGCTCTTGGATGGGCTGCGTCGTCTCGAGTACCGCGGCTACGACTCGGCAGGTGTCGCGATCCTGGAGGGAGAAAAGATCGAAGTCCGCCGCGCCAAGGGCAAGCTGATCAACCTCGAAGGCGTATTGCGAGACAAGCCGCTGCAGGGCTCCGTCGGGCTCGGACACACGCGTTGGGCGACCCACGGCAAGCCCTCCGAGCGCAACGCCCATCCGCACCGTGCCGGATCGGTGGTGATCGTCCACAACGGCATCATCGAGAATTACCGCGAGCTGCGCGAAGAGCTCGAAGCGGCGGGCTGCGTGGTCGCGTCGGACACCGACACCGAGCTGATCGCCCACCTCATCAACCTGGGTGTGCGGGAAGGCAAGGAGCTGCTCACTGCCGTGCGCGAGGCCTGCGCGCGTCTGATCGGCTCGTTTGCGCTCGGCGCGATGTCCGAGACCGATCCCAACCACCTGGTTGCAGCGAAGCACGGCGGCAGCCCGATCATCGTGGGGCAGGGCGAGAAGCAGGCCTTCCTGGGCAGCGACATCCCCGCCATCCTGCCCTACACGCGCGAGATGATCTCGCTCTACGACGGCGACTTCGCGCTGCTCTCCGAGGAGGGCGTGCAGGTGGTGGACGCCGAGGGACGCCCGGTGGATCGCGAACCGATGACAATCCAATGGGATCCGGTCTCGGCTGAGCGCGGCGGTTACGACCACTTCATGCAGAAGGAGATCTTCGAGCAGCCGCGCGCGATTACCGACACGATTGGGACAAGGGTCATCGAGTCCGCGCTCGATCTGGACCTGGACGGCATCGAGTTCACCCGCGAGCAGGCCGACGCGCTGCGCTCGATCAGTCTGGTGGCGTGCGGCACGTCCTCGTACGCGTGTATGGTGGGCAAGTACATGATCGAGCAGATCGCGGGCATTCGGTGCGAGGTCGATCTGGCCAGTGAGTTCCGCTACCGCCAGCCGATCCTCGGCCCCGACTGCATGGTGATGCCCGTCAGCCAGTCCGGAGAGACGGCGGATACGCTCGGGGCCCTGCGCGAGGGTCGCGCAAAGGGAGCACGCATCCTCTCTGTCTGCAATTCGCGCGAGTCTACGATTGCGCGTGAGAGCGACGATGTGCTCTACACCCATGCGGGCCCCGAGATCGGTGTCGCCTCCACGAAGGCTTTCGTGACCCAGGTGGTCGCCCTCTACCTGATCGCTCTCAAGCTGGCGATCGTGCGCGGGCGATTGTCCAAGGACGAGATCCAGGCGCGCCTTTCCGAGCTGATGCGGCTGCCGCGCCTGGTCGAGGAGACCCTGCAGATCGACCAGCACGTGCAGAAGATTGCTCGGCGCTACTTCAAGGCCGAGGACTTCCTCTTCCTCGGTCGAGGCATCATGTATCCGGTCGCGATGGAGGGGGCGCTCAAGCTCAAAGAGATCTCCTACATCCACGCCGAGGGCTACGCGGCGGGCGAGATGAAGCACGGGCCGATTGCGCTCATCGACGAGAATATGCCGGTCGTCGTGATCGCCACCCAGGGTGCGCTGCACGAGAAGCTGATCTCGAATCTCCAGCAGGTGAGGGCGCGAGATGGTCATGTAATCGCCATCGCGACCGAGGGCGACGAGAAGATCGCGGAAGAGGCCAACGAGGTGATCTACATCAAGGACCTCGGCGACTTTCTGACCTCGATCCTGGCCACGATCCCGGTGCAGCTCTTCGCCTATCACGTGGCGACGCTACGCGGCACCGACGTCGACCAGCCGCGAAACCTGGCCAAGAGCGTCACTGTCGAATGATCGGTCGAGGACCTTCGGCCCTCGACGGTGACTAGGCTTGTGCGCGGGCGTCAGCGCCTGGGGTTGGCGGGCGGTCGTACTGCCCCCGGGCCCGGCTTCCAGCCGCTCTCCCGGATCAGCTCTCCTACGTGCACCATATTGAGCAGATCCTCGGAGGACGAGAATCGCCCCTTGCCGGCGTACTGAAGCACCGAGATGCCCGGCGCCTCGTAGAAGGTGCCATCGGCGCGCTGGCCGGGCAGCCGGTTCATCCAGCCGCTCACCAGGCGGTGGCCGTCGACCACGGTCCACAGCGTCGGGAAGACCCAGCCCTCGAGGCCGCCCATGCTCTCGTCCATGAACAGGCGGATCGCCTCGATCCCCTCGACACGCCCCCAGGCGGGATCGACGTAGTACGCGTCGTCGGTGAAGAACTCGCAGAGGTCACGCCAGGGACGCTCGCCGCGCTCGATCTGAGCGCGCATCTCGAGAAAGCGAGCATGCGTCTCGCGGATCTCGGCTTCAGTCGAGGCAATCACCATCAGGGTGACCTTTCGGCTGGGAAGCGGCATTCCCATG
>JAFDDH010000026.1 GCA_019310975.1 Deltaproteobacteria bacterium
CTTTCTGCTACCGGCTGGGCAGGGCTGGATGGCCTGGAAGGAGGGGCCGAACGCCCATTTCTGCGACACCGATCCGCGCCTGACTGGTCATCCCGCGTGCAGTCCAAACGCCACACGCGGCCGCCGCAAATACAACACGCAGAAATTTCTCGTGATTGGCGGAGATACAGATGTCCCCAATCCGGACTACAACCCCTTCTACGACCCGCGAACCGACGAATACTTCGACGCCAATCAGAATCCAGGCACCTTTACGTACGCGGCCGATCCGGGTGGAGTGCTGGCGGCGACCCCGGTCCGCTTCGACCCCTTTCTGGTCAACGGCGACACCGTCTTCAAAAATATCCGCGGTCCGGTGTGGTGGATGAACGCATACGATCCGGACCTGGAGTTCGACCTCCAGACGGGTCCGGGGGGCGAGTTCTCGCGCAATTCCCTTGATAACTCGCCCCTCAATCTGAGCGTCTTCAACTTCGTCTGCAGCACGACGGTGGGCTTCAGCAACCTCGATCCCTCGGCCTGCGCGCTCAACATCTTCAGTAGCACCAAGGAGCCGGGCGGCTCGAATGCGTCCGCACCGCGTATCTCCTTCGTGATCTCGGCCTTCATGGCCGGCGACCCGGGGTTCAATGGATTCCTTGGTCAGGTCGCCTCGGACCCGCTGCTCAGCAAGGGCACGGTCATGCCCAATAAGATGGGCATGCCGCTCGTTCAGCTGCACTCGGACTACGAGATTCCGGCCCCCCCCAGCCGGTTGTTTCCTGCGGAGGGCCTCTCGACATTCCGCACCTGGGACGTGCGCAGAGACTGGCAGGATCGCGAAAACCTCTACGTACTGCCCAACAATCCGAACAACCCAAACAGCCCCACCGCACGCTCTGACCAGTACTACCCGTGGATCTACACCCGCGAGGCCGAGAGCTACAACTGCCTGCCGCCTTCCCATACCACCAAAGGTGTCGGGACTATCCTTCTCTGCGGCGGTCTCGCAATCAATATGTTCAAGAATCAGGGTGATGATGGGTCCGAAACAAACGCATGGCGATCGCGATATGCGGCCGGAGCGTTCCTTGCCAAGGCGTTGACGCCGGAGCAGGAAGCCCTGGCCGGCTGCGGGCCCTACTTCAACATCAACTGTGATGCGAATGGCGCCGATCTGCTCTGGGCCGAGGGAAGCGCCCTCTTGCAGAGCGCGCTCGGATCGGACTCCACGGGCATCAGCATGGTGAAGCTCGGGATTCAGGATCTGGTGCCGGCCAGCTTCGGTCGCATGTTCATGGACAATGGCAGCCCGAGCCAGGAGTACCGGACCGACGGGCGAGCCATCGACAAGAACGGAAACCTGATCCGAATCAGCAGGCTCCAGGACGGAGGGGAGCCCGCTCCCGTCCTCGGCAGCAAGGGCTTGATCGACACCGCGTCGTCGGGTCTGAATGGCAACTCGATCGGTCTGCCCCCCGCGGACTGCGTGATCAACACGGATCCCATCGTCGACGAGAATTCGATCAACGCCTTCCGCGGCCCCGGTATGCTGCTCTCGGATCGGACCAGCGCACGCTGCTGGGATCTGCGTCGCTACTTCGTCGCCTATGGGGTGATTCCCGGAACCGCCAGCTTCGAGGCTCTCAGGCTCGGCTCGCCCAAGTGCACCACCGCCGATCTCGGCGGGCCGAGCAATCCCAATGCCAGCATTCTGCCTGGCTGCCGGAACAAGTGGGACACCATCGCGTACCAACCGCTCGATAGCTGGGATGGGGTGAGCGAGTTGCACCCGAATAATCCCGATGCGGGCTACATAGGCAATAATTTCTATGCCACGTCTGTCTTCAGCTACAAGGCAGATATTTTCACGCCCAACGCGCAGCTTCCGTCGCCGCGCCGCGACTACAGGCAGTGGAGCAAGGACCCTTCGAACCATGTGACCGGGACGACTGACCTGGGAAATGAAATCGACTGCGGGAACGGCACGTCCGCGGCGCCCGGCTCCATCACCGATCCGCAGAACTACGACTGCTACCTCTTCAATCCGGTGGACAACGGTTTGTCGGGGCTGGGGAAGTCGGCCACCGTTCGCCTGGATGCCGGTTGGTCGAGCAGCGATCCGCGTTATACCGCCGCCCAGCAGTCGCTTCGCTCCGGCCTCAACTGGGGCGTTTACAATCCACGTGTGGCCGGATGTGCGAACCCGAGCCCAAACGATCCCGACTGCTATCTCGGTGGTTGGCGTCAGACCGTCGACGGCAATCCGGATCCGCTCGGGCTCTTCGACAATAGCGGCGGGCTCAAGTACCCGAGGATCCTCGACACGCTCGGTATCGGGGACCGCCATGGCTTGAGTGATATCGATCTTGCGGATCCGACAGTAAACCCGTTTGGAGCCCTATTCTACGGCCAGCGCGTCGAGAACGGCTGCACCACTGGCCAGAGCTGGATCTTCATCCAGCGCACCGCCGACAACAGATTGCTGAAGCCCTCGGAATGCGTGAACACATTCACGGCGCCCGGGACCCTCGATAACGGCGACACCATTCCGGACAGGCTGATTGGCGGAACAGGCCACCCCTTTACGGGTGAGAGCTTCTCGAGCGAGATCTCGGGCCTCTCGTGGAATCTGATGATGATCCTCGTGGCGTTCTCCGACGACTTCACAGACGGCTTGGCCAGCGTTCGCGGCTACGTGAACCCCGAGGTCTACGAGTCTCGCTACATCTACGACGAGGAGTGGATGTGGAACCCGGCCTGTGATGCCACGAATCCGTGCAACGGTCGCGTGTTCATCGCCGATCCGACTCCGCCCATCCTGGTACCAGTCAACCACTCGGTCTACGGCGACCCGAATCGCGACCTCGACGGCAACGACATCATGCAGAGCCCGAGCACAGCACGCATCCGGCAGGTCACCGGCTGGCGCTCCACGGGTATTGCGAATATCGGGCTGGCGGCGCGCCCAGATGCGATTCCCAACCCATTGCCGAGTGGTGTGCAGAACAGGTTGCAGCGCGATCCGAGCCTGCCGAACATCATGACGGACTTCCCCGACCTGCTGATGTTCGAGTGTCAGTCGGCGGCCGAAGCGCTCTCGAATGACCCCACTCTGGACCTGCGCACCCTCTGGGAAAATTGTGGAACGGCCGCCAACGGGGGAGAGAGTGACTGGCGGAGGGACGGGACCCCCGTGCCCAGAAGCTCTAGCGGGGTGCCCTTTGCCGGGACGAATTACAATCAGAGGCTACGCCTGGGCTACGACAGCATAGAAGGCCTGAACACCGGCCTCGTCAGCAGCATGCTCTGGGACTACGCGTTCACGGGCACCGAGAACGATCTGCTGGCCATGATCCCCTACTGCGAGAACCTCGAGTTCTCGCAGCGCCACACGAGATCGACTACCGGTGACGTGGGCTATCAGGTGGCCTCAGGCATCTGGGGGCAGTCCCGAATCGACTGCTCGAAGGCGCGCAACCCGGACGGCACGATCCGCAGGCTCGGCCGCAAGCGCTGCACGTTCGTGACGCCGCAATACTGCGATGTGGTTCAGGCGATCTTCTCGATCGCCGGGCAGAAGCGCAACATTCCGCAGGCCGGCGGCAACGGCCTCTACGGCCGTCGCACCACACAGTGGCAGTCGGGCAGCGAGATCTACCTCAGCTACGACAAGCGAAATGTGCTCGGATTCTCGATGGACTTCGCGGAGGACTACACGAAGTCAAACTGGAGCATGGAGTTCACCTGGATCGGTGACGTGCCGCAGATCAACAACAACGCCTACGACATCACGACGGATACGGATGACTTCAACCTCACCATATCGGTCGACCGCCCGACCTTCGTCAACTTCCTGAACGCCAACCGCACCTTCTTCATCAATAGCCAGTGGTTCTTCCAATATCGCAAGGGCTGGGAATCGGGGATGACGAATCCCGGTCCCTGGAACGTGCTGGCTACTTTCGCGGTCTTCACCGGCTACTTCCAGGATCGCCTGAACCCGACCCTGGTCTTCGTGTACGACTTTCAGTCGCGCTCGGGTGGTGCGTTGCCGCAGATCAACTACCGCTTCTCGGAGAATTTCTCGGTCACCCTAGGTGCCTCGCTCTTCATGGGTGGTCAGGACCTGGTCGTGATGCCGGTCAACCCGATCGCGCCGGCGGTGCCGCGCGCAGGAAGCAATACCTACTATGACAGTACCGAGCCCGGTCTCTCGGTAGTCCGTGACCGCGACGAGGTCTTCATGACGCTGCGCTACACCTTCTAGCGCTCAGCGGAGGAGCCACTGGGTCGCGTCGATTTCGTTCTGGAACACGCACACCTCGGCCGGACCCTCCTCCATGAACACCTGCACCATGCGAGCGAGACCGAACGCCAGACTGGTCGGCGCAACGAGTGCAGTGAGTCCACGCGGAGCATTCTCGGGGCGTTCCCCGCGAAGAGCTCGGGCAATCGAACGTAGATCGTCGCTCGAGAGATCGAGTACCGCGTCTGGTGCGACGATCATGAGGGTCCGATATTGGTGGCCGGGCAGCTCGCGGGCCGCCCGAACGCCTTCGAGCAGGTGGCTCCGGTCGAGGCGATCGTCAAAGGCAATCCGCGTCACGTGGGTCGATTCGTCGAGAGTGATCTTGAAGGTCATCGGTGGGGTCTGGGCGGTTGATCGATTCGATCCGGATGGAGGCTAGATTCTACACGCTCGAGTGTCTTCGGCCGGATCCAGGGGAGTCAGTGCCCTCGCTGAAGTGCGTGGTTCGTGATCATACGCCTACGCTCGGAGTCGTCGTAGGGGAGCGAGCTCAGCTCGAACGACTCGCGCAGCCATCCGCCGCGACCCGCGAGGGCGTCGAAGAAGCTCGCTGCCACGGGCTCGAATATGTAGGCTGGCGTGCCGCCCGGCCAGTGCGGGGCGGGGTCGCGGTCCGATGTGTAGCGGTGCACCAGGATTCCGACCTCCACCAGGCGGCGCTTGCTCGTTCGCGAGATCCAGTAGAGCGGTTGCAGGGTCTGGTAGTCGACGTAGATGGTCAGCGTGCGCAGGGTCTCGGCGTTCTGGCGCAGCGCGCCCTCGATCACGACTGCCTGGCGGATATCCCAGGTGTCGTGTGCGACGGAGAGTCCGCTGTAGCCGTAGTTGCGTTCCGGATCGATTGGGTAGCCGTCCCTGGCCGCGTTGAGCGGCGCGATCACCGTGGTTTCCCCACGCAGTCGCCACCGGTAGCCGTTTGGGCGTAGGAAGAGCCCCGTGAGACCGGCGCGGGCATCCTCCGAGACGGCAGTCGATGCGCCGGCGGCCGGACTGATCGCCCCACCGCCGTCGCCGATCATGATGCCGCCCCCGCTCGAGGTCTGACCCGCCACCGAGTAGCGCGGCATGAAGGCACCATCGACCCACGGGCTGCCCGCGCGCCGCATCTTGCGCAGACTGGGTACATAGACGAAGACGTCGTCCGGCTCGCGCCACTTCCGCTGGCTCTTCTCGACCCGGAACTGCCTCCAGGCGAGGCCGCGCGCCGAGAAGGGATGGCTGAACTCCCCCCCGACGGCCCAGAGCGCATCCTTGCCTGGCTCCCAGCGGTACCCGGTCGACGCCATGTCCGAGCGACCCCGGACCTGGAATACGAAGAACTCCCCACGGAAGCGATGGATTCCGCCGGCGCGGTTCGGGATAGTGGTAATGCGGAAACGCCCGCGATGACCGGCGCCGCGGAATCGCTTCTCGAGGTTCCAGGCCCACTTGGCTGCCGCCTGGGGATCGTCGGGATCGATCTGGCCCTGAGGAAAGGGAATCCCGGCGACATAGCCCTCGAGGTCGTCGTCGCCGTTCAGGCCCACGCCGCCGGAGTGCTTTCGTGTCGCCTCGATGTAGAAGCCGGGGCGCGCATAGCGCCGGTGGCAGGGGCCGATCTCCATCTGCATGCCCTCGAAGAAGAAGACCTCTCGATGCCGCCAGATTTCCTCGGGCAGAAGGCTCTTGAGGAGCAGCATCCCCTGCTTGTCGACGATCATGCCCGGCTCGAGGACGAGCGCGGCCGAGTCCTGCGCCTGTGGATCGGCTCCGGCGCCGGCGTTCACCGCCGGGCACTCTCCCTCCCGGGGCGGCTCGGCCTGCACGGCCGAGGAGGCATGGAGGAAGGCGGCGAGCAGCGCTGCAGCGAGGCGGGGCTCAAAGATGCGTCGGGCGGGCAGTGGGCAGGACAAGGACGGGCTGCTCTCCTGGGGTTCCGGGGCGTCGAGGCCGACATGCTAACTCCACGTCCAGCCAGAGGCTAAGCTGTCTGGGTGGCGGTGCTCGCCGCGACAGGGAGGACAGGGCCCATGGGGGCCAGGCGATCGATCGGCGCTCCGTTGACGGTGGGCATCGTCTTGATGGTGCTCCTGCTCGCCCTGGCGGTGGGTTGGCAGGTGCTGGTCTGGAGCGGCTCCACCACGCCCCCCACAGACGATCTGGCCACCCTCGATTGGGTGCTGCTGGTTCTCGGCACACTCTTCTTCGTCCTGGTCATGATCGGCCTGGTCTGGCTCTGCGTTCTGCTGGTGCAGGAGGTGCGCCTCAATCAACGCCAGCGCGCTTTCCTCGATGCGGTCACCCACGAGATGAAGACGCCGCTCTCGTCCTTCAGGCTGGGCCTCGACACGCTCGGCCGGCACGAGCTCGAGCGCGAGCGTAGGGAAGAGTTCATCGAGCGCATGCAGGAGGATCTCGACCGCCTCGACCATACGGTGGGGCAGGTCCTGGCGGCTGCGCGCGCTGAGGAGCGGCAGCGTGTGCCACTGCGCAAGCGCGAACACGTGGAGTTGCAGGGGGTGCTCGAGGAGTGCGCCGCGCCTCTATTGGAGCGCCACCGCCTACCGGCGGATGCCGTGCGCATCGAGAGCCGCAGCCCGGTCTGGGTGCGTGGAGATCGTGCCGAGCTCGGCCTGATTTTTGGCAACCTGATCGAGAACGCCATCAAATACTCGGACTCGGACGAGCCGGTGGATGTTCGCGTCGAGATCCGATCCCCATCCGAGGGTCGGGTCACGGTGGAGATCGCCGACCGTGGGATCGGGATCCCGCCCTGGGAGCTGCGCAAGATCTTCCAGCGCTTCTACCGTGTCGGTCGCGGCGTGCAGCGGCAGGTGGCCGGTCTCGGCCTCGGGCTCTTCGTGGTGCGCAGCATGGTGAAGCGGCAGGGCGGACGGATCGTCGCCAAGAGCGAGGGCGCCGGACACGGCAGTCGCTTCGTCGTGACGCTGCGCGCAGACCCGCAGGAGCCGCGCCGCTCACCGCTCGCCATGCCGGCCGACGCCGGGCTCGCCTGATCGCCATGGCACATCTCCTCATCGTCGAGGACGAGTCCCACATCGCGGACGGTCTCAAGTTCAACCTCGAGGCCGAGGGCCACGAGGCGACGGTGGTGGACAACGGCCGCAAGGCGGTGGCGTACCTCACCGATGCGGACAACGACGTCGATCTCGTGATCCTGGATCTGATGCTCCCCGAGATGAGCGGCTTCGAGGTGGCGCGGCGCACGCGCGCGGCGGGGAACTTCGTCGCGATCCTCATGCTGACCGCGAAGGATGAGACGGCGGACGTGATTCGGGGCTTGGAGGAGGGAGCCGACGACTATCTGACCAAGCCGTTTCGGCTGGACGAGCTGCTGGCTCGCGTCAAGGGTCTACTGCGGCGGCGGCGCTGGGATGGCGTAGAGGGTGAAGCGCCCGGGCCGCGAGAGATCCGCTTCGGCGACGTCTGCCTCCGCCTCGACCGCTTCGAGCTGACATCGCCCCGGGGTACCGTCAATCTCACCACCCGCGAGATCGGGCTGCTGCGGGCGCTGATCGATCGCGAGGGCGAGGCGGTCACGCGCGGTGAGTTGCTCGAAGAGGTGTGGGGGCTGCGTCCCGACACCAAGACCCGCGTGATCGATAGCTTCGTGGTGCGACTTCGAAGGTATATCGAAGTGGATCCAGCGCGGCCCCGACATATCGTTTCTGTCCGTGGCCACGGCTATCGCTTCGTCAAGTGAAGCTCGGAGTCATTCGCCCTCGCACGGGTCTTGTGGTTCGGTCCGCGGACGTGCGAACATCTGGGCGTGAACGAATTCCTTCGAATGCATGTCCAGCCCGAGCTTCGCGAGCCGGCGCTCGTGATCGCATTCGATGGCTGGAACGATGCCGGCGAGGCGGCCACTCTGGCACTCGACTTCGTCAATCAGGCCATCCACTCGGTTCCGTTGGCGGACATCGATCCGGACGAGTTCTTCGACTTCACGGTGCGCCGCCCCACCGTGACGCCGGCGAGCGAGAGCCTGCGCCGCATCGACTGGCCACGCAGCGAGTTCCGCTACGGCTCGGTGGACTGCTCGCGCGAGATCATCATCGGCATCGGGGCCGAGCCGCACCTGCGCTGGCGCCGCTACTGTGACGCCGTCGTCGACCTCGCCCTGGATATGGGCGTCGAGCGTGTGATTCTGCTCGGCGCCTATCTGGCGGACGTCGTCTACTCGCAGCCGGTGGCACTGACGGGCTTCGCGTCGAGTCCGGGCGTGCTGACCGAGCTCGGCGTGGCGAGCTCGCACTATCAGGGCCCGACCGGCATCGTGGGTGTGCTGGCGGAGCGACTGCAGTCCGAGGGACTCCTTGTGGTGAGTTTCTGGGCCGGCCTGCCGCACTACATCGAAGCCAGTCCGAATCCCCGTGGCGCCCTGGCGTTGGTGCAGAAGTTGACCGAGTGTCTGGATTTCCGGATCGATATCGAGCCGCTGCGCGAGGATGCGGCCGAGTTCGAGCAGAGGATCTCGAAAGTCGTGGCCGCCGACAGCGAGCTCACAGAGTACGTGAAGCGCCTCAAGCGGCGCGAGTTCGCCCAGTAGAGTCGGCGCCGCTAGCCCGTATTATTCATGAAGGTCCTACTGCGACGGCACATCTCCGCACTCTGGCAAGAGAAATCGGCGTTCCGCTGCTCGACGTACTGCAGTACGCCTGCGCGGCGAAACACCGATTTCTCTTGCCAGAGCACGAATCTGCACCGTCTCGCTACGGACCTTCATGAATAATCCGGGCTAGAGCGGGCTCAGCCTGCTTCGAGCTCGATCGACTCCTCGATGAGCATCACCGGGATCCCGTCGTCCACGACGTAGAGGATCTTGCCGTCCTCGCGGACGAGACCCTCCGTGATCGGCTCGCTCACCTTATCGCCGCCGCGATTGCGCAGGCGATTCGCCTCGATCTCGGCGTTGAGCCGGGTGATGACGTCGGCGCTCGCCAGCCCAACGGGCTGCTTGGTCTCGGGGCAGACCAGGATCTCCAGAAGCTCGTCGCTGACAGGCATGCTCGACTCCTCTATCACGGCTCCAAGTCTAGCGCAGCATCGACGATGAATAGTCGAGCACCCGCCGCGCCACGATCAGCTGGTTGATCTGCTGGGTGCCCTCGAAGATGTCGTTGATCTTCGCGTCACGCATCCACTTCTCGACCAGTAGCTTGCGCGAGTAGCCGAGTGGCCCGAGCAGCTCTACGGACTTCTGGGTGATGCGCGTGACTGCGAGCCCGGCCTTGGCCTTGGCCATCGACGCCTCGAGGTTGTTTGGCTTGCCTTTGCCCATCATCCAGGCGGCCCGCCACGTGAGCAGCCGCGCCGCCTGCAGGTCTGCCTCCATGCCAATCACGTCGCGTTCAATCGCGGTCTGCTCGCGCGGTGGTGCGTCGTAGCGGATCTCGACCCCCTGGCTCTCGAGCTCCTGCTTCAGGAAGTCGAGCGAGGCGCGCCCGACTCCGACCGCCATGGCGGCGACGATGGGGCGGCTCGCATCGAAGGTGGCCATCGCGCCCTTGAAGCCCTTGTCGCCGCTCTTCTTCGGATCGTACTTCTTGACCTCGGGGCTGCCGAGGAGGTGGTCGCTTGGGATACGGCAGTTCTCGAAGCGCAGCGAGACGGTGTCCGAGGCGCGGATGCCCATCTTCTTCTCGCAGCCGATCAGGGTCATGCCGGGCGTGTTGGCCGGCACCACGAACGATTTGATGCCACCGCGACCAGCGCTCTTGTCGACGGTGGCCCAGACCACCGTGATGCCGCCGTCCACCGTCGATGACCCCTCACCGGCCGTGCAGAAGATCTTGTGTCCGTTGAGAACCCACTCCCCGGTGTCGTCGTCGAAGTCGGCGGTTGTCTCGATGGCTGCGGCGTCGGAGCCCGCGCCGGACTCGGTGATCGCCATCGCGCCCCAGATCGGATGACCGCCTTCTCGGAAGGGTGCGAGGAAGTGCTTGCGCTGCTCGGGAGTGCCGGCGGCACCCACCGCCGAGCCACCGAGGGCTGGCGTCGGCATGCGCAGGTAGAGCCCGCAGTCCCCCCAACAGATCTCCTCGGCCTGGATGCATACGGTCACGAAACCATCACTGGGTGCGTTCGGATCGGATGGCGGCGGCGGGCCCTTGCGGCCGGTATTCCACCAGAAGTCGACCCACTCGGTGGGCAGCGTGTGCTCGGCCTCGTCGTATTTGCGTGAGATCGGGCGCATCTGCTCGCGGGCGATCTTGTTGTAGTGGTCCTTCGAAATCCGGCTGGACTCGCTGAGGTCGAACGATATCGGCATCGAAGCTCGCTCCGGTGCGCCCCTCTTCGGGCGGCTCGGTTGTGGATCAGACGAGGGTCAGGGCCTCGAAGCTGCTGATGAAGCCGCCTGCGTTGCGCAGGTACATCTCGGGCAGGTAGTCGCGGATGAAGCCGTATCCACCAAAGACCTGCACGGCGTCGTCGGAGACCTGCAGAGCCGTCCGCTTGGCTTGCTCGTAGGCCAGCGCCGCGTAGCGAGTGGCGTCCTCGCCGGCGTCGATCGCACAGGCCGCCTGCCAGAGCAGCATGCGCGCCGCGTCGATTTCGATCGCCATGTCGGCGATCTTGAACGCGATGGCCTGACGGCTGGCGATCGGCTGCCCAAAGGTCTCGCGCTCCTTCGCGTAGTCGCGGGACGCCTCGAAGCCAGCCCGCGCCATCCCGACTGCGACGGCCGAGAGTCCGACCCGACCGCGATTGATGATCTCCCGCAGGTCGGCGCCGGCCTCGCCGCCCAGCCGCGCCTCGGCGGGCACGCGCACGCCCGAGAGGCCGAGCTCGGCCAGGGGGAGGGCGTGTGTACCCAGGTTCTTCTCGATCTCGACGTCGATTCCGGCGGCACCCCGCGGCACCAGGAAGGCTTGTGGGTCGCCATCGTCGGCGGCCACCACCAACACTTCCTCGCCGCCGTCGAGCCAGGGGACCTGGCATTTGGCGCCATCCAGGATGTACTCGGCGCCATCACGCTTGGCCGTGGTCTGCGGCCGAAAGGGATCCGAGTCGAATCGGGGTTCGGTGATCGCCAACGCACCGGCGACAAAGGTGTCCGCGGTGAGTCGACCGAGCACACGGCGCTTCTGCTCGTCGGTCCCGAAGCGGGCGACCGGCACGCCGAGCAGTGACGGGGAGAGGATTCCGAGTGCGATGGAGACGTCTCCCCAGGCGAGCTCCTCGGCGATCAGCACCCCCAGCATGGCGCTCGGCTCGCCGCCGCCCCCGTACTCCTCGGGCAGGCCATTGGCGATCAGACCCAGCTCGTGGGCTGTGTCGAGCACCTCTCTGGGTAGGGCCGCCGCCTCGTCGCACTCGCGCGCCTGCGGCCGAATTTCGTTCTCTGCGAATTGACGCACCGTCTCGGTGACGAGCGCCTGCTCCTCGGTCGGTTCGAAGTCGATCATCTCGGCGCCCCTAGACGTGCAGGGGGATCGTCGCGATCCCGATGCCGGCCCGGTCGAGACGGCGCTGCGTGATGGGCGTGGGTGCCGTCGACATGGCGCTGGCTTCCTCTGGGGTTCAGGTTCGGATTCGGATCGGCCCGGGGGCCGGAGAGGGCGGGGCGTGCTCCCCGCACGCGCGGGGTGGTCGAGCAGGCGCTTCACCGCGGCGGATTCTACCAGCCTCACTGCAGCCACGCATTGCACGAAACGAGCACAAAAATGCGGCGAAAGAGACGCGTCCGGACACTCTGGCGCCGGTCCCAACGCGCCCGTCGGTGACGGGTGGTCGTGCCCGCGGATGCGCGGCGCGCTGCAACGATTGGATGCGTTGGTGGGCCCCGGCCCAGATTCCACACTCGGCCCCCACGTGCTTGACGCCGGGAGCCCAGCGTTGTAACCAAGCGCGCGTTGCTGCACGACTTTCAGACATGTCCGAGGGCGGCAAAACCGGATCAATTTCGCGATCGAATGCAGGCGGGGCGGCAAGCGACTGTGCAATGCAGTCACTCGACCCAGCAGTCGGCCGGTCGTGAGTCACCGTCACCCCGAGTTGCTCTGGCGCGGAGCCGATCGGCGCACCGAGCGGGCCGGGGAGACGCATTGTCAGGGGCAACCAGTTCGCGAATGACTCCGCATGGACGCCCGCGTCGACCTGGATTGGGTCACGCCCAAAGCCGGAACGTTGCCTCCGCTCCATTCTGGGCTGGCCGACGCATCGCTCTCGCCGGCATCGTCACCTTGATCATCGCCCCCGTCGCTCTGGCCGCATCGGCGTCCGAGGGCGTGGGTGGGGGGGAGGAACACGCCGCGACTGCGCCCACTGGCGAGTCGCTCGTCGCGGGCAGCGTATGCGAGGCCCACGAGCTGCGCTTCCAGCAGGCGGAGGATCCCTCCCTGCACATCGAGATCCCGCCCGAGTTCGCGGGCCAGTGGCCATCGCGTGCCGCATGCGAGAGCGCCCAGCTTGCCTGGGACGCCGAAGCACCGGGACCCATGCAGCCGATTCCCTTCTCCCACAAGCACCACGCGGGCGATTTCCAGATCGACTGCCAGTATTGCCACTCGAATACGAGCGAGGCACCGGCGGCCGGTGTGCCCTCCGTCGAAGTCTGCATGGGCTGCCACGCGCAGTTCCCCGCCGCATACGATGAGATCGAGGGCATCCGCATCCTCAAGCAGCACTGGGAAGAGAAGAAGCCGATCGAGTGGGAGCAGATCCATCGACTCCCCGAGTACGTGCAGTTCAAGCACAACCGCCACTTCCAGGCGGGTGTCGAGTGCCAAAGCTGCCACGGCCCGGTCGAGAAGCTCGACAAGCTCCATCTGGTTCCGGACGGCCACTGGAAGTACGGCGTGCCGGTCAAGAAGCTGGAGATGGGCTGGTGCGTCGAGTGCCACAGACAGAACGACAATCAGGCGAGCCTCGACTGCCTGACGTGCCATTACTGACGTGAATCCACGGGGTCCACGGACGCCGTACGCTGGGACAGAATCGACTCCAGGACGAATAGATGCCCGAGCTTGATCGCCGAGATTTCTTGAAGCTGGTGGGTGTGGGGGCCGGAACCGCGGCCACCGCGTGCTCCGATCCGGTGGAGAAGCTGGTCCCCTACGTGGTCCAGCCCGAAAACGTCACACCCGGTCTGTCGACCTGGTACGCGTCCACCTGCATGGAGTGTTCTGCCGCCTGCGGACTACACGTGCAGAGCCGTGAGGGCCGGCCGATCAAGCTCGAGGGCAACCCCGAGCACCCGATCAATCGCGGCAAGCTGTGTGCGCGCGGCCAGGCGAGCCTGGGCCGCACCTACCACCCCGATCGCTACGCCGGCCCGTTGATGCGGTCCGCTGCCGGCGCCCTCGAGTCGGCGTCATGGGATGACGCTCGCGCCGAGCTGGTCGGCCGTTTGAAAGCGGCTGGCGGTCAGGCGTGGATCATGGGTGCGCCCGTGGGTCCGAGCCTCGACGGCGTCCTCACGCAGTTTGCAAGCGCCGCCGGGCTGGCCGGGCGAATCGTGTACGAGCCCTTCGCCCACGAAGCGCTGCGCGAGGGCACGAGGGCGGTGTTCGGCGTCGCCTCCCTGCCGATCTTCGACGTGGGAGAGGCGGATCTACTGATCGATCTCGGCTCGGACTTCCTCGACACGGGCCGGTCGCCGGTCGAGAACTCTCAACAGTTTGCGGACGCGCGCGACGTCAAGCAGAACGAGCACGGCGGAACCCGACTCATCTCCGTGGGGCCGCGCCTCGATCTCACCACGACCAGCGCGGATCGCTGGATCCCGGCCAAGGCCGGCAGTGAGGGGCTGGTCGCGCTGGCTCTCGCCAAAGCGGTCTTCGACGTGCGTGGTGTGCCGGCGGGTATCGACGCCGCGGACGTGCAGGGTTTCCTGGCCGCATCGGACGCGGCAACTGCGGCTTCGCGGGCCGGCATCGAGCGGTCGGACCTCGACGCCCTCGTCGACGCCCTCGTCCACGCCAAGCACCCGCTGGTGATGCCCCCGGGCGTGGCCAGTACAACGACCTCGGCCACAAGTACCGCCGCCACCGTCATGCTCTTGAACGCGCTCATCGGCGCCGTCGGCCGGTCGGTCGTGATCCCGCCCGAGGGCGACGCCCCGGCCGCGGCAAACTTCGCCGAGATCAAGGGCCTCGTCGACGCCATGCAGGCCGGCAAGGTCAAGCTGCTCGTCATCCACGACACCAACCCCGTCTACTCGCTGCCCGCTGAGCTCGGCTTCGCCGATGCGCTCGCGAAGGTCGACTTCGTGGTCTCCTTTGCGTCACTCAAGGACGAGACGTCCGAGGCCGCACATCTCGTGCTGCCCGACCACTCTGCGATGGAGTCGTGGGGCGATGCAGCGCCGCGCCCGGGCGTCCGCTCGCTCGTGCAGCCGACCGTGCGGCCGCTGCTCGACTCGCAGGCGCTTGGCGACACGCTGCTGGCCGTGATCCGGGACCTCGGCACCGAAACACCGCAGAGCTCCTTCCGTGACGTGGTCCAGAACAATTGGTCGGACGTCGCATGGCGCGACGCTCTGGGGCGCGGGGGTGTCTTCAGCGATTTTGCTTTCGAGACGCCTTCCCTCGTGCTCGATCCTGCAAAGCTCTCCTTCTCGACGCCGAAGCTGGCCGGCGACGGCGAGTACACGCTGATCGCCTTCCCGCACTCGTTTCTGGCCGATGGCAGCGCGGCCACGCTCCCCTGGCTGCAGGAGATCCCGCATCCCGTCACCAAGCTGGCATGGAACTCCTGGGTCGAGGTCAGCTTCGCCACGGCCGAAAAGCTCGGCGTGGGCTTCGGCGACGTGGTGAAGGTGACGACGCCCTCGGGCAGCCTCGAGACCTCGATCTTTCCGCGCGGTGCCATCCGCGACGACGTCATTGCCATCCCCATCGGGCAGGGCCATAGCGTCGGCTTCTACGCCTCTGAGGGCGGTCCCGGCGAGTCGGGTGGTCCACGCGGCGCCAACGTCATTTCGGTGCTGCCGGCGACGACCGACGAGCGCGGCGGCCGCGTCTGGCTCGGCACCAAGGCCGATGTCGCCAAGACCGGCGGCTTCCGCCGGCTGGCGCTCAGCCAGTGGACCGACAACCAGCGCGGCAGAGGTCTCGCGCAGACGGTGAGCGTGGCCGATCTCGTCGGCGAGACCCACGACGATCACGGCGACAGTCACCATATGATCGACTTCGAGGCCTCGTTCGACGCAGATCCCGACCAGCCCTACCGCTGGGGCATGACCATCGACAACGATCGCTGCAATGGCTGCAGCGCTTGTGTGGCCGCCTGTTATATCGAGAACAACATTCCCGTAGTGGGCGAGGAACAGGCCATCATGCGCCGTGAGATGTCCTGGATCCGCATCGAGCGCTACGTCGGCGAGGGCGACCTCACGGGCGGTGCCGACCGGCGCCCGATCCCGAAAGGCGAGAAGCTCGGGGAGACCGATATCCGTCACATCCCGATGCCCTGCCAGCACTGCGGCGCCGCGCCCTGTGAGGCCGTCTGCCCGACTCTGGCGACGTACCACAACGTCGAGGGCATGAACGGGATGATCTACAACCGCTGCGCGGGCACGCGCTACTGCGCCAACAACTGCGTCTACAAAGTGCGCCGGTTCAACTACTGGGACTACGGGCACGACAACTTCCCGGGTCTGCTGGGCCTGATGCTCAGCCCCGACGTGACTGTCCGCGGTCAGGGCGTGATGGAGAAGTGCTCGTATTGCGTGCAACGCATCGAGGAAGCGCGCCAGCCCGCCAAGGACGAGGGGCGCGAGATTCGCGACGGCGAGGTGGTGACCGCCTGCCAGCAGAGCTGTCCGACCAACGCGATCACCTTCGGCAACCTGCGAGATAAAGAGAGCCAGGTGGTGAAGCGGGGCAAGGAGGAGAAGCGCGCCTACCACCTGCTCCAGGAGTTGAATACGCGACCCGCATTGACCTACCTGGCGCAGGTTTCGCGCGACGAGCAAGAGGGGTCCCACTGATGCCGCCGCCGCCTCCCGCAACAGCCGTGGCTGAATCGCTCCGACCGTTGACACCTGCACGCGACTCGCAGGCCAATATCGACATCATGGCGCCGACCAAGGGATTTCCCTGGCAGTATTGGTTGGCGCTCGGAGTGGCCGTCCTCGGCGTGATCAACCTCTTCGGAATGATCGCCTATCAGACCTACGTGGGTCTGGGCGTGGCTGGCTACCAGACTCCAGTATTCTGGGGCCTCTACATCATCACATTCGTGTTCTGGATCGGCATCGGCCACGCCGGGACGCTGATCTCGGCCATCCTCTTCCTCTTCCGGGCCAAGTGGCGCAACGCGGTGAACCGCTGTGCCGAGGCGCTGACTGTATTCGCAGTGATCACGGCCGCGCTCTTCCCCCTCCTGCACCTCGGGCGAATCTGGAAGCTCTACTTCCTCATGCCCTACCCGAACCAGCGCGGCCTCTGGGTGAACTTCAAGAGCCCGCTGCTCTGGGACGTCTTCGCGATCAGCACCTATATGTCGATCTCGATCGTGTTCTTCTACATCGGGCTGATTCCGGACATCGCGATCGCGCGCGACCGCGCCACGGGCGTGAAGAAGATTCTCTACACGATCCTAGCGCTCGGCTGGCAGGGCACCGGGCCGCAGTGGAAGGCACATAGCCGCTCGATCCTGCACCTCTCCGGCCTCGCGACCCCGCTGGTCCTGTCGGTGCACTCGGTGGTGTCCTGGGACTTCGCCATGTCCCTGGTACCCGGCTGGCATGCGACCATCTTCGCCCCCTACTTCGTGGCTGGCGCCGTCTTCGGCGGCTTTGCGATGGTGCTCAACGTCCTCATCCCGGTGCGAAGGATATTCGGTCTGGAGCGCTACCTCACCGCCTATCACTTCGAGAATATGTCGCGCTTCATCCTGCTGACCTCCACGATCTGTGGCTACGCGTATATGGCGGAGTACTTCATCGCCTGGTACAGCCAGGTGGAGCCCGAGAGCACCTCGTTCTGGCTGCGGGCCTTCGGTCCCTACTGGTTCTCGACCTGGTGCATGATCACCTTCAACGTGATCTTTCCGCAGCTGCTCTGGATAAAACGGCTGCGTACGAACCTGCCTTTCCTCTTCATCCTCGGTGTGTTCATCAATATTGGGATGTGGTTCGAGCGCTACGTCATCATCATCACCTCACTATCGCGCGAGTACATCACCGGGGCCTGGGGACTCTACATTCCCAGCCCGGTCGAGCTCGCGATCCTCGCCGGCAGCTTCTGTTGGTTCAGCATGTGGTTCCTGATCTTCCTGAAGGTCTTTCCAGTGATCGCCATCACTGAGGTCAAGGAGCTGGTCATTCACGAGAAAGAGCACGGGGGGGCTCACTGATGCCGACCCTGGTGAGCGTATTCGAGCTACCCAGCAATACGGCCAGCGCCGTCCGCAAGCTGCGCGAGCGCGGCTTCGACGATCTGACCACCTATTCTCCTGCGCCCTTCCCGGAGCTCGAAGAGGCCGAGGATCCCAAGCCCAGCAAGGTGCGGATCTTCACCCTCGTCGGTGGTCTCACGGGCGTGGTCCTGGGCTTCCTGCTGCAGATCTGGATGTCCTGGGAGTGGCCGATCAAGATCGCGGGCAAGGGCTACGCCTCGATCCCGCCCTACTCGATCGTTGGCTTCGAGCTCACGATCCTGCTCGGAGGCTTCTTCACCTTCTTTGGTCTCTTGATCTTGGGCGGGCTCTACCCGAGACCCGTCGACAAGCACTACGACGCGCGCTTCTCGGCCGAGGACTTTGGCGTGGTGGTGCGCTGCGACGAGCGAGACGTGGCCGAGGTGGAGCAGCTGATGCGCTCGGAGTCGGCGAAGGAGGTGTCTCTTGTCGAGGCGTAGTCGCGAGATCCCGGGCGTGAAGGCGCTGATCGGCGTGCTGCTGCTGGCGACTTCGGGCGGGTCGCTCGGTTGCTGGGAGCAGGTCTCGCGCGAGTGGTTTCCGCTGATGAAGCGCCAGCTCGCCCTGCAGGCCTTCGAGCTGAACACCTACGTGGGTGACGGCTCCGGCTTGACGCCACCCGACGGCACGGTGCAGGTGGGCAATCCCACGCCAGATGTGGCGAATATGGCCATCCTGGACCAGGAGCAGCTCGCCAATCCCGTCTCGGCATCGCTCCAATCACTCAAGAATGGTGAGGTGCTCTTCGGGCGGTACTGCACCACGTGCCACGGCCCGAACGGCCATGGCGACGGCCCCGTGGCCGGGCCGCCCTTCGGAACCGGCCCCTTCGGCCTGGTGCTGCCGATTGGCGGCCCGGCCAGCGTCGTCAGGGCGTTCAGCGACGGTCATCTCTACACCACGATCACACTCGGACGGGGTCGCATGCCCAACTACAGGCGCGTTCCCGCCGAGGGCCGCTGGGACATCGTCAACTACATCCGCGACATCAACGGTCAGGGAGGTCGGCAGTGAGCTCCGTTGCCACCGCAGCCGAGAAGGCTCGCCCGAGCGGTCTGCCGCAGCCGCTCGGCATGATCTGTGGCGCCCTCGTGGCGCTTGGCATCCTCGCCTTTTTCGCGGGTCTGACCCGCGATCCGCAGAAGGCCTGGCTCGCCTTCCACAGCAACTTCATCTTCACCACCATGCTCGCCGCCGCGGGTCTGGTGCTGACGTCGATCTATACGATCGTGGGGGCCACCTGGTGCGGCCCCTACCGGCGCTTCGCCGAGGGCCTGGCGGCCTGGCTTCCCTTCGCGTTCGTGCTCGCAATCGTCGGTATTTTCGGCGGTCACTACCTCTTCGAGTGGATCGAGCACCCGATGCAGGGCAAGGAGGTCTGGCTGAACTCGACCCGCGTCTACGTCACCGATCTCGCTCTCTTGGGTCTGATGACGCTGCTGGCGGTTGCATTCCTCAAGGCCTCGACACGCCCCACGCTGCGCGGGTTGGCCGAGAGCGGGGAAGAAGGTTTCGCGAAGCGGATGGCCCAACGTTGGACCGCCGGGTGGAAGGGTGACGACGAAGAGATGGCGATGATGAAGCGCAGGACGGGACGCCTGGCGCCGATGATCTGTCTGCTCTTCGGGATTGGCTTCACCCTCTTCATCTTCGATCAGGTCATGTCGATGGAGCAGGCCTGGTTCTCCAACCTCTTCGGCGCCTACGTGAGCTGGGGCGGCATTCTCTCCGCTGTGGCGGCCTGCACGCTGCTCGGCGTGCTGCACCGCGGCAAGCCGGGCATCGGCGCGGGCGTGACCGAGACCCGCATGCACGACATCGGGAAGCTGCTCTTCGGCTTCTCGATCTTCTGGATGTATCTCTTCTGGTCTCAGTACCTGGTCATCTACTACGGCAACATGCCCGAGGAGACCTTCTACATCCGTGACCGCCTCGGTCCCCAATTCATGGTCGACAAGGGCTTCACGGAGCACGCCTTCGCGCTCTCGTGGCAGAGCTGGGACTTTTCGTTCGCGCGGCTCGATATGGGCTACGGCTGGATCGCGATGGTCGTGTGGACGTTCTGCTGGATCGTCCCATTCTGGATGCTGCTGGGTCAGAAGCCGAAGGTCACGAATTGGATCGTGGGCCCCGTGGCCTTCCTCGTGCTCGTCGGCATGTGGATGGAGCGCAACCTGCTGATCTGGCCTTCCGTCATCAAGGATGACATGACGGCATTCCTGAGCTTCATGCCGGTCTGCATCGGCCTCGGCTTCGCGGGTGCCTACGTGCTGGTCTTCCTCTTCTACTCCCGCGTCTTCCCCTCCCTGGCGGTCGCCGACGAGTCCTAGCTGGAGCCCCCCTCGGCGTGAAGTGCGGGCACTCCTCGATGCCCCGCGTTAGGCTGTGGGGGTGTTCCGAAGCAGGCGTGTCGAGCCCCACCGGCCTGGCCCGGAGAGCGTGGCCGCCCACGGGGCGCCGGTTCTCTTCGAGCCCGAAGACTTCCACGTGGGCGACCGCGCGCGCCCCATCCGGTACCGCGACATCACGCACCTCGGCGTCTCACGCCGTGGCCTCGCGATCGGGACGGTCGACGACCTGATCCTGATCCGCCGCGCGAAGTTCGCGACCGAAGAGTCCATGGAATCGCTCGGCCGCGCGCTGATGGATCGCGTGGCGCGCGCTCCGGGCGGTGATCTGCAGCTCGCCCGCATGGCGGAGATCGACGCCATGATGCGTGTCCGACCCCCGCGCCGGGCCACAACGGCGTTCGTGCTGGCTTGTCTGGCCGTCTTGCTGCTCCAGCTGAAGGATCCCTTTCTGCAACGTGCCGGGAGCTTCGTCCCCGAGCTGGTCGCGGCCGGCGAGATCTGGCGGATCGTGACCGCCAACTTTCTTCACGAGATGCTCCTCTTTCCCTTCCACATCGGAATCAATCTGGTCTGCGTGGTGGCTTTCGGGCGGATGGTGGAGCGCATCCTCGGAAGCGGACGGACGATCGCGCTGATGGGCGCCTCGGCACTCGGCTGCATGCTCGGCTGCACCGTGGCTGGCTATCCGGAGGTCGTCGGCGCGTCGGGCGTGGTGGCCGGGCTGGCGGGCGCGTTGCTCGCCATCGAGCTGCGGGGAGGTCGCCGGCTGCCGGTGTGGTGGCGCCTGCCCCGGCGCCTCTTCATTGCCGCGCTATTGCTGCAGGTGGCGATCGACATCACGGTCCCCTACATCGCTGCCGCCGCCCATGTCGGAGGCTTCCTGGCGGGCCACCTCGCGGCGTGGATCATGCTCGACGGCGCTCAGCTGGGCCGTCCACTCGGACGCGTGCGGCGTGGCTTGGCGGTCGCCGTGGCGGCGGCTGCCGCGCTCTCGTTCATCTCGCTCACGCCGCTCGCCGGCCGCTCCCCCGAGGCTCTCGAGCGCCACGCGATCCGCCTGCTCCACACGCGCACCCTCACCGCCGAGCGCGACAACGAGGTGGCTTGGCTGATCGCGACCGAGACGGCGGCGAGCGAGCACGGACTGCGGGCCGCCGCCGCTCTGGCTGAACGTGCCGTGGCGCGAAGCCAGCGTGCCGATCCGGACATTCTCGACACCCTGGCCGAGGTCCGCTTTGCGATGGGGGACCCGGTCGGAGCGCTGGATGCGATCGACGAGGCCATCGCGATGGCCCGGGACGATCCCTACTTTCGCGAGCAGCGCCGCCGCTTCACGGGCGAGCGAGCCGCCGCCGATCGGCCCGATGCCCCAAACCTGCCCTGGATCCTGCGAGCGCCCGAAGCGCCGTTTAGCCCGGATGACCCGCGAGGCGACGAGGATGGCATCTGGATCTAGGGCCTGATCTCGTCCCCGTCCTCGGGTAGATGGATCTTGCCCTCGTAGGTCTGTGCGACGATGCCTCGCAGCTGGAACTCGGCGAAGGGCGGCGGGCGCAGCCGCACCAGCACCAGGGCGCGCGCGCCCGCTTGCGTGGCCAGCTCGCCCACGGCTTCCAGTCCGGTGTGGATCGCCGCCTCGGCCTCGAGACGATCGGGATCGGCCAGCACCTGCGCCGCCTCGAGCTCCTCGCGCGGCGGGATGTAGACGGCCTCGTGGACGAATAGATCCGTGTCCTTGGCGAAGCGTGCCAGGTCGTCCGGCGCCCAGCCGGTTCCCGAGACCACGATCGAGCGACGCCCGCGCCCGAAGCGCCACGCCAGGGCCGGAAGCGGGCCGCCGGGCAGCGCACCGGCACGCACGACCACGTCGTCCAGCTCGAACTCGAAGCCGTCCTCCACCTCTTCGACACGCAGGCTGGCCCCATCGCCGGCGAGTCCGAGCGAGCGGCCCAGCGCCTCGGCGCCCCGACGATGGGCGGCGAGCAGGCCCTCGGCGAGCGACCGGGTTCCGGGCGGACCGATCAGCCGTGGCGCGACGATGCGGTCCCGCAGCCAGCCGCAGTAGAGCAGGTCGTCGAGTCCGACCGTGTTGTGGGGCAGCAGATTGGTGAGCAGGATGATGTCTGGCTGGTGGGTCGGGATCTTCGCGCCTCGCAGCGCCTCGCAGAGGCCGCGGCCGGCATCTACCAGCACCACTTGATCGCCCCAGGCCACGGCCGTGGACGGCCCGAGGCGCTCGGGATTCTCGTAGTCGGAGCCCGTGCCCACCGTCACGAGCGTCAGCCCAGGCCACTCGCGCGTCTCGAGGGGGGCGACCAGCTCGCCGAGCTCGGCGGCCCGATAGATGACGAAGGCCGACCACCACGCCACGCCGATCACTGCGATCAGGCCGAAGATCAGTAGCAATCGCAAGTTCATCAGTCGAAGACCACAGTTTTGTTGTCGTATACGAGGACGCGGTCCTCGAGGTGGTACTGAACGGCGCGCGAGAGCACGGCGCGCTCCACGTCACGCCCCTTGCGGACGAGGTCTGCGGGCGAGTCGCGGTGACTCACGGCGATCACGTCCTGCTCGATGATCGGTCCCTCGTCGAGGTCGCCGGTCGCGTAGTGGGCCGTGGCGCCAATCCGCTTCACACCGCGCTCGTAGGCCTGATGGTAGGGGCGCCCACCCGCGAAGGCCGGCAGGAAAGAGTGGTGGATATTGATGATCTGCGACGCGAAGGCGCTGGTGAAATCCTCGCTGAGGATCTGCATGTAGCGGGCGAGCACGACGAGATCGATGCGCTGCTCGCGCAGCAGCGCGATCTGCTTCTCTTCCACCTTGGGCTTGGTCGCTGGCGTGACGGGAAAGCAGTGGAAGGGGATGTCGAATTGCTCGGCGACCGGACGCAGCTTTTCGTGGTTGCTGACGATGAGCGGGATCTCGCAGGTCAGCTCACCGGCGCGATGGCGCAGAAGCAGGTCGTACAGACAATGGTCGGTACGCGAGACGAAGATCGCAACGCGCTTCTTCTCGGCGCCGTAGCGCAGACTCCAGCTCATGCCGTGGCGCTCGGCGACGAGCCCGATGGCCGCCTCCAGCCGGTCGAGCGAGGGTGGCGACACCCCGCGTCCCGCGAGCTCCGAGTAGTCGAAGCGGATGCGCTGGAAGAATTTGCCAGCCACAGGATCCGTATGCTGGCTCGCGTCCAGGATGTTCGCGCCGAGGCCGTAGAGGCCCTGGGCGAGTGCGGCGACCAGCCCGGGCCGATCCTCGCAGCAGACGAGAAGGGTGGCATCTGTGTCGGGAGCGGGATCCGTCATGGCTGGGCCTCGGGGGGTGGCGAGGGCTGGATTCTCCAACACCCGGAGCCGACCGGCCAGCCCTCGGGGTCGCCATCCGGCCCCGGCTGGGCCGCTCCCCACACCGCGGCCCGACTTCGGTGGCTGCACTGGGCCTTCCGGCGCAGCGGGGGCGTTGTGAGGGCACGGGCCGGGGACCGTCGGGCCACCAGGCTGGGTAGAGCTGTGGATCGTCCGGCGCGTGTCCGATAGATTCGCCAGCAGGGGATCTCACTCATTCCCGAGTCCAAGCTGAGCGTTCGAAGGGAGCGCGTGGTGCGGGCGGCCCGGAGGGGCGGACACGGCGCCCACCTCGGCCCGGGAACCTGGCGAGCCATGGGGACTCGCCCTTCATCACTATGCCGGCATGGAGGTGACAATGTATCAACGTAGCACTACGGCGAGTGAGGTGGCGGCGACTTAGCGCGCCAAGCATCACTGTCAAGATTCGGTGCTGCGGGGACGCAGGTTCCCAGCGCCACCGTTCCCGGGATCGCGGATGTCGTAGCCGCCCAGGGGTCAGATGGCCCGATCCCGGGAATCACTTTCTCTGGGCATCTCCCGCGCTCAGCTGCGCCCATACATGCCGGTCAGCACCAGCGCCGCGCTCGCGACACCGACCAGCGCGGCGACGAGAGCGGTGCGACCCGCCATCCGGTGACGCTTGCGCAGTCGGGTCGCGGAATCGGACTCGTCGAAGATCGCGTTCGACTGGCGCAGCGCCCGGCCCCAGGTCAGTGCGAGTCCACCCCCGACGACCATGAGCAGCACACAGAGCTCGTGGAATCGCAGCGTCCGAACGTATGTGGGCTCCCAGCTCGCGAGGTCCTCACGGCCCAGGAAAATCAACTTGAGGACGTAGGAGCCGATGAAGACCAGCACGAGACTCGCGCTGGTCAGCATGGAGCGCCGATGGCGCGCAACCTCGCCGCGTCGGATCTGGCGCACGCCAGAGATCCCAATGGCGACCAGGATGATCATGTTGGCCAGAGCGCCCGTCCAATAGAGGACCTTCGGATCCATCCCCATGCGCTCCCTGGCGAACCCGCCCGATGGACCCAGCCGACATGGGTGGAGCCGGCGCGCAGCATAGCGCGCCGCTCGCCCATGCTGCGGCGCACCTCTGATATAGTTCCGCTGTGAGCATCGTCGGAATCATCCCTGCAAGGTGGGGGTCGTCGCGGTTGCCGGGCAAAGTGGCAATCCCGCTCGAGGGGCGCAGCATGCTCGAGCACGTCTGGCGCGGCGCCCGACGTTGCGAGCGCCTGCGCGACGTGCTGGTGGCCACCGACGACGCGCGGATCGTTCGGCTCTGCCAGTCGTTCGGGGCCTCCGCGACCCTGACCTCCGCTGTGCACCCGACTGGCACGGATCGAATCGCCGAAGTGGCGGCAGGGCTCGATGACGAGATCGTGGTCAACGTACAGGGCGATGAGCCATTGATCGAGCCGCGCATCATCGACGCGGCACTGGATGCCCTGGCGGCGGATCCGGGCGCCGTGATGTCGACGGTGGTACACGCCGCCGAGCCCGGTGCACTGGAGAATCCGAATCGTGTCAAGGTGGCGCTCGACCGGCGCGGGCGCGCGCTCTACTTCTCGCGTTCACCAATCCCGGCGGGCCAGGCCGGGAGCATGGCCAAGGACGTCTGGCAGCACGTCGGTCTATATGCGTATCGGCGCCAGTTTCTGCTCGACTTCGTTCGCCTCGAGCGCGGCGCGCTCGAGGGCGCGGAGCGGCTCGAGCAGCTGCGCGCGCTGGAGCACGGCTTCGCGATCGCGGTTGGGAGCGTCGACGGATGGCACAGCGTCGCGGTGGATGTGGTCGAGGACGTACCCGCCGCCGAGGCGGCGCTGCGGGCCCGCGAGGCATCGAGGCGCGGGCCGCGGTAACCTCCGCCACTGGCCGAGACGCCGGAGACCAGCTGTGGACGCAAGCGACATCCTGATTGTTGGCGGGGGGCTGGTGGGGCAGGCCTTGGCCGCGAGGCTTTCGCGGGACGGCCACGACGTCACCCTCGTCGAGAAGAACCCCGATAAGATCCGCGAGCTCTCTGACACGCTCGATGTGCAGTTCGTCGAGGGCAATGGCGCTACGTCGCCCGTGTTGCGTGCTGCGGGCATCGAGCGCGCCGGACTGGTCGTGGCGGCCACCGAGTCCGACGAGGTCAACGTCGTGGTCGGCTTCCTGGCCGCCATTGTCTTCGACGTGCCGCGCGTGGTGGTGCGCGTGCGCGATCCGGGTCACGAGGAGGGATTCAGCAAAGCCTGCGCGGATCGTCCGGGAGATCGGTTCTGCGTCAATCCCGACACGGCCGCAGTGAACCGCATCGCCTCGCTTCTCGACGTGCCCGGTGCGGTGGACGTGATGCAGTTTCTCGATGGTCGTGTGGTCGTGGCGGGCTTCCGCATCGGATACGAGTCCGACTTCGCCGGGCTGCAGGTCTCGGACATGAAGCTGCTCTTCGCCTCGAATCCGACGCTGGCCGTCGCCATCGAGCGCGGGGGTACCTGGATCGTGCCCGGCGGTTTCGAGAAGATCATGGCCGGCGACCTGGTCTACTTCGCCATCGCCCGCCACGAGCTAATGGACGTGCTCTTGCTGGTCGGCGTCGAGCCGGAGAAGCGCGGGCGGATCATGGTGACCGGTGCGACCTCGATCGGACTCGCGCTCGCGAAACGGCTGGAGGCGAGCGACAAGCGGGTCGTGCTGCTGGAGGAGGATCCGGTCGCCGCGGGGCGCGCCGCCGAGGAGCTGGACCACGTCCTCGTGATCCGCGGCCGAGGCAGCGACCAATCACTGCTCGAGGACGAGGAGATCGAGCACGTATCGACCTTCGTCGCCGTCTCCGACGACCACGAGTCGAATCTCGTGGCGGGTCTGCTGGCGCGAAGGCTTGGTGCCGGCCGCTCCATCGTGGCCATCGACAATCCTGCGATGGCGTCGATGGTGGGTGATATCGGTATCGACGCGATCATCAGCGAGCGGCTGCTGGCCATCGGCCAGATGCTTCAGTTGATCCGCGGCGGCGGCGTACGCTCGGGTGCCGCGCTGCTGGGCGACGAGGTCGAGATCATCGAGGTGGAGGCCGAACGGGGCAGCCGGATTATCTCGGCGCCCCTGATGGAGCTGGGGCTGCCGCGCGGCGTCCTGGTGGCAGCCCTGCACCGTGGCGACGAGCTGGTGATGCCGAAGGGCAGCGATCAGCTGGCCCCGGGAGATCGGCTGCTCATCGTGGTGATGGCGGACCTGGTGAGCAAGCTCACCGATTACCTGGAGGCGTAGGCGCCGGTCACGGCCCCATGCGAGAGCCAGATGAGCGACGCCCTGCAGGCCGCCAGAGTGCGACCCGTCACGCGCCTGCTGGAGCGCGTGCCCGCGCCCGTCTTCGTCGCCTGGGCGGTCGTGGCCTCCTTCGGCACGTACTTCTGCATGTATGCCTTCCGCAAGCCCTTTGCGGCCGCAAAGTTCGAGGGACTGCTCTTCATGGGCACGGACGTCGAGCTGAAGAGCGCGATCATTATCAGCCAGGTATTCGGCTACGCGATCTCGAAGTACGTCGGCATCAAGGTCTGCTCCGAGCTGCCGCCGCGCCGCCACGCGCTGGTACTCGTGCTGCTGATCGGCTGGGCCGAGGCCGCGCTCTTCGCCTATGCGGTGCTTCCGGGCAGCTGGAAGGTGGCGGGCATCTTCCTGAACGGGCTCTCGCTCGGCATGGTATGGGGCCTGGTGGTCCGATACCTGGAAGGACGCGTCACGTCCGAGCTGCTGCTGGCGGGCCTCTCGGGCTCGTTCATCGTGGCGAGCGGGATCGTGAAGGATGTGGGCCGCGCGCTCATGAGCGGGAATGCCGCCGACTGGTGGGCGGGCGTGCCCGGGGTGGGCACTTGGGTCGCGGGCGCCCTCGGGCCCGTCAGTGAGTCATGGATGCCCGCCGTCGCAGGTCTGCACTTCGCGCCCTTCTTCGTACTCTTCGTCTGGATGCTGAACCAGCTGCCGCGCCCGACGGCGACCGATGCCCAGGAGCGCCATCTTCGCGAGTCCATGGATGGGTCGCGGCGTCGCGCCTTCGTGGGCGAGTACCTGATCGGCATCGTGCTGCTGATCACCGCCTACTTCCTGCTCACTGCCTATCGCGACTTTCGCGACAACTATGCGGTCGAGATCTTCGAGGGCCTCGGCTATCCCTACCAAGGCAACGAGACGATCATCACCCGCGCCGAGACGATCATCGCAGTGGTGGTCGTGGCGACGCTCGCGCTGCTGAATGCGGTGCGGCGCAGCCGGCCCGGCCTGATCGCAACCTACGTCGTGATGGCGGGCGGGACGGCGCTGCTGGCGGTCGCGACGCTGATGCTCGACGCCCGACTGATCGACGGATTCTGGTGGATGACCCTGGTGGGTCTCGGCTCGTATCTCGCCTACGTACCCTACGGGTCGCTGCTCTTCGACCGACTCATGGCCAACACCGGCATCATTGGCACGGCCGTCTTTGCCATCTACATGGCGGATGCGATCGGCTACACGGGCAGCGTCGGCATGATGCTCTACAAGGATCTGGTCGCCAGCGACGTATCGCGGCTTGGCTTCTTCAAGGCCTTCACCTGGGGGATGGCTGCGGTCGGTACGCTCTGTCTGGCGACGAGCTGCCTGTACTTCCTGAGGCATCCCCAGATCGCCGAGTCAGCGGACGCGGCCGGCGCGAGCGGTGCGCCCGTCTAGAGGCGCAGCCGGAAAGTCCCCCTGCATTCGAGCACGTCTGCGGGCCGCTGGCTGCGTTGCGCTCCCGTCCCCGTAGCGACGGCTACGCCTCGGTCGCGCGCCTTGCCAGCGGACTTTCCGGCTGCGCCTCTAGAGCCGGATGCGCGATGGCTTGTGGCGTACCGAATTGCGATGCAGCATGGCACCGAGCAGCATTCCGGCCGCGAAGATGCTCGCGCCGGTAATCCACTCCGGATAGCGCGCGCCGGCGCGCAGCTCCATGTTCTCCATGGTGAGATGCTTGAGCTGCGACTGCTGATCGCTGTCCTGGGTCGTCAGCAGCTGATTGTTCTTGCGCAGTTTGTCGGTCTCGGCCTCGAGCGATCCAAACTCTTCCTCGAGCTCGATGACCCGGGTTTCTGCCTGTTGGAGCCGGATCGTTGGGGGGGGTTGGGCCTTCAGATAGCCCTCTGGAATCCACCCATCCTTGAGCTCGCCGGCTTCGTTCTTCAGCCGGATACGGGTCCAGCTCTCGCCGCGCTCGATGATTTCGACGCCGTCACCGGTCTTGGCCACGCCGACGATGCGGTACTGAGTGCCGGGTCCGGTTCGGATATTCAGACGGATCTCGCTGCGAACCCAGCCACTTTCCGCAGCGCTCGTGGCCACTCCCAGCGTGACCAGGAGGACGGCGACCAGAGTCCCGCCCAGCGCCATGCGCCCTATAACGCCCAACAACTCTCCTCCCTCCCACGGTGCCCATCGCGTGCCGCTGGGTGATTCGTCCCATCCGGCGCGCGCCTGCGTGACAGACGTCCGCCTGGCCGCAACCGGCCCGAGCGTACAGGATGCCTGGGCGTGATACCGCCTCGGCTAGCTGGGGTGCTTTCGCACCAGTCCGAGAAGTGGCCGGCGCGCCGAGCCGATGGCGAGGCCCGTCCGCTGTGGTTCAATGGGCCGCGGAAAAAAGCAAAGGGGACGGGCATGCGGTCCGGTGCGCTGTGGGCGGTCGTGGGACTCGTGGGGGTGCTGCTCATTGTACCACCCCTCATCATGGGCTTCGGCATCGAACGGCTTCATACACAGCTGATTCAGGAAGCCGGCAGTCAGTCCGATGCCGCGTACACGATCGAGGGCCGTCTGGATCGCGGTTGGTTCGTCTCGAAGGCAGAGACCATCATCCGCTATCGGAGCGAGACCGACAGCCAGATCTTTGAGCTCGCGCTGAATCACGACATCGTGCACGGACCGATCCCCCTCGGCGAGCTCTTCTTCGGGCGATCACCGCTCCGTCTCGTGGCCGCTGTGGTGGACACGCGCTACGAGGCAGATGCCACGCGACTTTCGCATTTCGCCGATGCACTGGATGGCCGTCCGCTGCTGCAGGTGTTGGCGTGGCTACGCTTCGATCGCTCGGCGAGCCTCCGGCTGCTCTCACCCGAGTTCGGCCTGCATGACGGCCGCTTCGTAAGCCGGGGCGTGGACGGCTACGCGGATCTCGACCCGGCTGCCGAAACCATGCGCTCGCAGGTGCGCTTCGGCCCCTTCGTCATAGTGGGGGACGCGGGCGAAATCCGCATCGCCGAGAGCCGGCTCCAGTTCGAGAGCACGCCGGGCGAGCAGGGCAATACAATGTCCGGTCGGCTCGAGCTGGGTGAGCTGACGCTGCGCGGCGCCGTCGCGACGAGTCGCGTCGAGCCGAGCCGCCTCGACTGGAGCGCTCTGCTGGCCGACCAGGAGCTGGTCGAGGGCGCGGCCGAGCTGGTGGTCGGTGAGTATCGCGTCGAGGGCGCCGACGAGACGACCGGGATGCTGCGCTTGCTCTCCGGACTGCGCGTCGACGAGCGCATGCAGTACGCACCCGAGACGGGTCTGCGCGGCTTCGAGCTCGAGCTCCGCTTCGACCGGCTCGAGGGCGATCGCCGCTTCGACTCCGGTGAGATGAAGTTTCTCGTGCGCAACATCGACACCGCGGCGATACAGGGCTTTCGGGCCGCGATGGCGCGCATCGAGGCCCAGGGCCTGCCCGAGATCGAGTCCAACCTGAAGAAGGCCGGGGCCCTCGAGGAGTGGGGGCCGCAGGTGCTCGGTCCCTCCCCGGAGCTCGCGCTCGAGAAGCTCTCCTTCGACACCGACGCCGGCCCGGTCCGCGCGGACTTTCGCCTCGGCATCGACGCCGCCGACCCGTCGATGCTCGGCAATCCATTCATGGTCATGGCGCTGATCCAAGCCGAGCTGAACCTGAAGATGCCCTCGGTCGTACTGAACGAGCTGCTGGACGATCACCACTTCTGCAAGGCACCCATGCGCAGCGTGAAAGAGGTCGATCCGGAATCGGGTGAGGAGTCGACGAGACGCGTCGCCGCCCAGGCGCCATTCCCGGCGCCGGTGATGCAGAGGCTGTGGGATGGCTACCGAGTCGACCGCTCCGCAGTGGATTCTCCCCAGGCGGACGTGGACGGCATCCTGCAGGCGGCAGGGTTCAGCTGTCAGCCGATCGTGGTGAAGATGGTCAGCGACGGGATCCTGCTCGAGGGCGACGGGAGCCTCGAGGCGAGCGTCCGCGTGCGCGAGACGCTGCCCTTCGTGAACGGCGTACCCAGGCCGGAGCTCCTGATCGGCATCGCCCCGGATCTGTGACCGCGATGCGCTGACTCGTATCGGATCCCGTATT
>JAFDDH010000027.1 GCA_019310975.1 Deltaproteobacteria bacterium
GAAAAGGCTTCTTCGGCGCCTTCAACCGCGGCTTTGACCGGGTGAGCGAGGGCTATATGGCCGTGGTGAAGCGCTTCATCCGGCGGACCGCCTTCGCGATGGCGATCTTCGCAGGCATTACCCTGGCGTCGGGCTGGGGCTTCAACCAGCTGCCGACCGGCTTCCTGCCCACCGAGGACCAGGGCTACTTCTTCGCGTCCGCCCAGCTGCCCGACGCGGCCTCATTGGTTCGCACGGATGATGCCTCGAAGCAGGTCACGGAGGCCCTGCTGGCGACGCCCGGTATCCGCGACGTCATCACCATCACGGGCTACTCGCTGCTCCCGCCTTCGTCGTGATGGATCCGTGGGATGAACGCACGGACGAATCCCTCAGCCAGGATTCGATCGTCGCCGGGGCATTCCAGCGCCTCGGCGAGATCCAGGACGCCATCGCCTTTGCGTTCGTCCCGCCGGCCATCAACGGACTGGGCGTATCCGGCGGCTTCCAGATGCAGCTGCAGGATCGCGCGGACATCGGCCTGGACGCCCTGCAGCAAATGGCCAACGAGCTGGTGGTGGACGGCAGCGCCCAATCCGGCCTCGACGCCCTCAACACCAGCTTTCGTGCACGCGTCCCACAGCTCTTCGCCGACGTGGACCGCACCAAGGCCAAGACCCTTCAGCTTCCGCTCGATGTGGTCTTTGGCGCCCTGCAGACCTCGCTCGGATCCGCCTACGTGAACGACTTCAACAAATTCGGCCGCACCTACCAGGTCAATGTCCAGGCCGACTCGCGCTTCCGACTCGAACCCGAGGACATTCAGAGGCTCGAGGTGCGCAACCTTGCCGGCGAGATGATCCCACTCGGGACGGTGGTCGGCGTCGAGGAGACGTTCGGCCCGCAGCTCCTGACTCGCTACAACCTCTACCCGGCCGCAACCATCAACGGCGCCGCCGCATCCGGCTTCAGCTCCGGACAAGCGCTGAATCTGATGGAGCAGATGGCCGACACCAAGCTGCCGCTCTCGATGGGATACGAGTGGACGGGGATGTCATACCAGGAGAAGAAGATGGGCGGCGAAACCATCATCATCTTCACCCTGGCCGTGGTGCTCGTCTTCCTGGTGCTGGCCGCACAATATGAGAGCTGGACTGCACCCGCGGCCGTGATCTTTGCCGTGCCGCTCGGGCTGCTGGGCGCCGTCGTGGCGGTGGCCATGCGGGGGCTCGCCAACGACGTCTATATGCAGATCGGCGTGGTCCTGCTTGTGGCGCTGGCCAGCAAGAACGCGATCCTCATCGTCGAGTTCGCGCGCGAGCAACACGCCGAGGGCAAGGGCATCCTCGAGGCCGCCGAGGAGGCCGCGCGGCTGCGCTTCCGCCCGATCCTGATGACCTCGTTCTCCTTCGTTCTCGGCGTCATGCCCCTCGTGATCGCCAGCGGTGCCGGTGCGGCGAGCCGGCAGTCCCTGGGCACCGTGGTGCTCGGTGGCCAGCTCTCTGCGACCATCATCGCCGTGGTCTTCGTGCCCGTCTTCTTCGTGGTATTCCAACGTCTGGGCGCGGCGCGCTCGGGCAGCGGGGAGTAGGCGCAGCCTTGGCACATCGGGCCTTCGACGTCGAGCGCTTCCGAAAAGCCTTCCTGCTCCTGCTGGTGGCGACGATCTCGTTCGCCTTCCTCTATATGGTCAAGGGCTTCCTCACGGCGATCCTGCTCGCCGCGATCTTCACGGGCCTATGCCGGCCGCTCTTCATCCGGCTTGCCGGATGGATGAGGGGACGCACGAACATCGCCGCGGCGACGACGATCCTGATCGTGCTCTTCCTGATCATCGGTCCACTGCTCGCATTCCTGGGCGTCGTGACCAACCAGGCGATCGAGGTGAGCGAGTCGATCCGTCCGTGGATTTCGGAGCGGCTCGCGCCGAATAACGAATACCCGCTATCCGAGCGCATCGACCTACCCGACTTCCTCGTCCCCTACGAGGCGCAGATCTACGCCAAGGTAGGCGAGCTCGCGGCGAATGCCGGCCAGCTCCTCTTCGACTTGCTGACCACTGCAACCCGCGGCACGGCGAGCTTCCTCTTCGCCCTCTTCGTCATGCTCTACGCCATGTTCTTCTTCCTGCGCGATGGGCCAGCGATCCTCGGGCGCATCCTCTATTACATGCCACTGCAGAGCGAAGACGAGCTTCGTATGGTGGATAAATTCGTGTCCGTCACGCGCGCGACCATCAAGGGCACGCTGGTGATCGGCGTCGTGCAGGGCGGACTGGCCGGTGCGGCCTTCGCGATAGTTGGCATCGAGGGCGCGGCATTCTGGGGAACTCTGATGGCCATTCTCTCGATCATCCCGGGCGTGGGGACGGCATTGGTGTGGGTGCCAGCGGCGATCTGGCTCTATGCCAGCGGGAGTACGGGCGCCGCCATCGGGCTGAGCGCCTGGTGCATCGTGGTGGTCGGACTGGTCGACAACGTGCTGCGGCCCTCACTGGTGGGTCGCGACACCCAGATGTCCGACCTGATGATCCTGCTCTCGACGCTCGGCGGCCTGATGCTCTTCGGCGGCATTGGAATCATGGTGGGCCCGATTCTCGCTGCTCTATTCGTCACCGTCTGGGAAATCTACGGCGAGGCTTTCTCCGATTACCTCCCCGAGCATATGCCATTCGATGCGGGTGAATCCGATCCGGAGTAGGGACATGAATGCGAGTGAGGATCTCGTCGTCTGCCTGGGCCTCGGCACCCTCACCGAGCAGCAACACCCGATGCGAAGCCTGCTGGCGCGCGCTGCCACTGGCATCCGTCGTGTTCGCTTTGCGGACTGGCTCGAAGAGCTAGAGTCCCGGTCCACGCGGATCGGGGGGCTCGCGCGTTGAGTGAGAGCGAGAACACGGGCGAGAGAAAGTATTCCTACCAGAATGCCCAGGAGTCGATTCTCCTGCCCTTCTACGGCCGCTTCGTATGGGAGCCGCTGCTCGAGATCATCCCGCGCACACTCTCCCCGAATGCCATCACCCTCATCTCCACGCTCTGCTGCTTCGGCTCGTTCGTACTCGCGGCCACTGGCCCGGACGATCCCATCGCACTCGTAGTCGCGGCGATACTCGTCTTCACGTACATGACGCTCGACAACATCGACGGCGCCCAGGCACGGCGCACGGGACGCAGCTCGCGGCTCGGGGAGTTTCTCGACCACTGGCTGGATACCTTCAACAACGGCTGGGTGGTGTTGGGCGCGTGCCTCGCTGCCGGGCTCGAGCCGATCCTCGCACTCGGGGTGCTCGCGGCGGGAACGCTCGCCTTCCTTGCAGTCCAGCTGGAGCTTCAGACCACGGGCGTCTTCCGAATGGGTCGGATCGGTGACGTCGAGGGCAATACGGTCGTCAGCCTCCTCTATCTTCTGCTGGCTGCAACGGGGCCCGAATTATTTCGGGCAGCACCCATCCCTGGACTCCCACCGATCGCGGTCTGGCTCGGGCTCGCGGTGGCCGGGCAGGCCTTGATGACATTCGCCTCGGCGTTGCGCCGCACCGAGGGTCATCGATTCGACCTCCTGCCATGCACTCTCCTCTTCGCCCTCCTCTACCTCTGGGCACTCCACCACGATCTCTCGCCCTTCATCTATCTCACCCTCGGATTCTTCGTGAATCCGATCTGCACGAGTCGACCGGTCCGCGATCGCGTACTCGGAAGCCCGGGACCGCCGACTCACTGGATCGCATTGGGATTGCTCTTCTGCGGCGCATTGCTGGACGTCGTCGGGCTCGTCCAGGGCATGGTCGCGGGTGCGGCGCTGGTCGGCGTATACACGAGCCTCTGCATCTACCACTTTGCCGCCGTCACGACGGCGTTGCGACGTGAAGCGGCCATGCCGACCGAACAACATCCGAGCCTCCCCGGGACCGGGCTGAGCTAGCGGATCCGCACCCTGAGCCCCTGCTCGATCTCAGCCCGCCACGCGGCGAGCTCGGGATCGCGGGGCAGCGTGTCCAAGAGTTTCAGGCCGCTCCGACGCAGGCCATCCGAGTGGGGGGAAGCCCGCCTCGACATCTTTGCCAGCGACTCGAGCGCATCGAGGGCCGAGAGGTGTTCACCGGCGGCGACCGCAGCCCGTGCGCGCAGCAGAGTAATGGCCGGATCTGGATCGTTCCAGGATTCGAGCTCGGCGATCTTCATCGCGTCACGAGCCAACCTCGGGTCGCCGGATTCGATTCGCCAGTCCATGCGCAGCTTCGCCGCATAGGGGTACAACGGATCCAGTAACGGAATCTCTACGAGCGCGGGCTCGAGGGCAGCCACTGCAGACCCGTCCCCTCGGCCCTGGGCGATCCAGCCCGAGACCACGACCTCTTCGCCCGGCGTGAGTGGTGGCTCGACGAGGGAGCCCGGGGCAGCCCCGCGCTGGATGTCACGCATCGACATCGCAAGGCGCAGCGCGCGCGCCTCGCGATGGCGGGGCTCGGCAGGCAGGACGATGTCGAGCTGCAGGGCCGCCGACCGTGGTCTACCGGCACGCAGCGCCCGAATTGCCTCGACGACGAGAGTATCGAGCGGCTCCTCGAGACTCGCCGCGATGCGCCTTGTCCGCGGCCCGAATGCCCGCCGCAGTGCGTAGAAGACACCTTCCCGCGGCCAGTCGGCATCGCCGTGGGCTTCGAGCTCGGCCATGAAGCGCTCACCGCGGGCGTTCAACCGGCTGGCTCCCAGCCTTGGAGAATCCGTCTGCAGCCGGTTGTGGTCGTCGTAGATCAACTCCGCCCCGCGCGCGAGTTCGCGCGTATCCACGTCGTCGAGAATTCGTGCCAGCCGTACGTCTTCCAGATCTCGAATGCCGTTTGCACTCAGATCGTCGGGAACATCGGCGAGCGCGCGCCGAGCGCCCTCCATGATGTCGATCGGCGAGCTCGATGAGAGGAAGAGCACGCCGCCCGCGTTCATCGGGCGCAAGACCTCCACGTGCGCGAAGACCGACCGTAGCGTCGCCAACAAGGATCGGAATAGCGTCTCGTCGACAAAGGCGAGTCCGATCCACTGCACGAAGACGCCACCCTCCGCGAGACGATTCTTTGCGAGCTCGAAGAATTCGTGCGTATACAGATGTGCGGCACCCCCCGCCCAAGGGTGCGAGGGCTGGGAGACGACCAGGTCGAAGCGGCGGTCGCTCAAGAGCATGGCGTTGCGAGCATCGTTGACGCGGAGATGAACCCTCGGATCGGCGAGGGGATCGAGCCAGCGCCGGTCGCCCACGGCGCGATTGGCCCGGATGACCTCCTGCTCGAGCTCGACTACATCGATCCGCTCGACGCTGGAGGGCACGGCCTCCAGCACGACGCCGCCCCCCAGCCCGACCACCAGCATGGACTTCGCGGAAGGACGGGCCAAGCTGCCGGAGAGGCCAAGCCAGCGCGCCAGAACAGTCCGTCTGTGAATGACACCCGGACGGTCGATGGAAGCCTCGGGCAGTCCGTTGGTGCGAAGCCTCCAGCGAGCCGGCTCCTCGAGCAGAAGCACAGTGGCCGAGCGACCCACCGCAAAGTACTCGATCGTGCGATCTTCCTCCAAAGTGGCGCGCAGCGGCCGGTTCATCAGAAGCGCCCACGGCGTGGGCAGTGGCAGACATACGACGAGGATCATGGCGACCGAAGCCGCGAGGCCGAGTGCCGGGCGGTGCGGCAAGAGCCCGGCCGCCGCGAGACCCGCCAGCGCGAGATTCAGGCCCGCAACGACTGCGAACGTGCCCGAGAAGCCGAGCCAGGGCACCATAAAGAAGCCGGCCCCCACTGCGCCGACGATCGAGCCCAGCGTACTCGCCGCATAGACGCGCGCCGCGGCCGCTCCCGCTTCGGGATCGCTGCGAGTGTGGACGCGCACCGCCAATGGAAATGTCGCCCCGACGAAGAGCGCCGCGGGGAAGAGCGTGACCATCGCGGCCAGAAGACCTCCGAGACTCACCGCAGAGTCCGGGCTCTTCATGATGAGCGCCATGCGCGGAAGCTGGTTCGAGAGCGCATAGGCGGCCAGTGACGTGGCGGCGATCGCGATCTGTGTGAGTGCGAAGCCGAGACTCGCGCGCTCACGTGTCGTCGCGAAGCGCGATGCCACCGCGGACCCGATGGCGATACCGAAGAGGAAGCTCGCCAGCATCGCCGCGAATGCGTAGACGCTCCCACCGAGCACATGACCCAGCAGTCGCACCCACACCACCTCGTAGGTGAAAGAAGCCACTCCAGAGCCGAAGATCAGCGGCAGAATCAAGCGCCCAGTCGCGGATCGCTCACCGGCGGCAAGCCTTTCGGTAGAAGGCTGCGGCAAGTGAGTCGTCTCAGCGGAGCGCGAGAGCGCCCAAGCGGCAAGAAAGACGAGCCCGTTTACCGCCGCCGCCACTCGAATCGTACGCCCCAGCCCCAGCTCTGGCAGCAGGAGAAAGGCCGCCACCGCTACGCCCGCTACGGCGCCGGCGGTATTGATCGCATAGAGGATCCCGGTGCGTCGCGAGACGTCGGCGTCGCTGCGCACGGCATGGCGTGTCAGCAGGGGCAGCGTTGCGCCCATCATGGCGGTGGGCAGCATCAGAATCACGAACGAGCAGGCGAGATAGAAGAGCGCTGTGGTCAGCCCGCCGTCGCCGGGAAGTGCCTCTTGGCCGCCGTAGAGCGCAACGTAGAGCCAGCGTGCGGCCTGGATCGCGTAGGGGATGGCCAGCGCCACCAGTCCGATCCCCAGCTCGAGCAGGCCGTAGACGAGCACCGGCCGCCGCACCCGGCCCGCGAAGCGCGCCGCCACCGCGGCCCCCGCCGCGAGCCCGCCCATATACGCCGCCAACACCGTCGCCACGGCGAGGCTCGACGTCCCGAATACGAATGCGAACTGGCGCGTCCACGCGGTCTCGTACACGAGACCCGCAAAGCCCGAGAGGAAGAAGCAGAGCAAGAGCAGCGGAAACGAAACATCACGCGCCGGAGCATCGGCGGCGGCCGATGTCGGAATCTCTTCCGAATGATCCGTGCCGCTGGCCTCCAACTAGCGCCCTCTCCCGGTGACCCAGCGCTCCTTCAGCTCGATCAGGGTGGGCAGCACCACGAGCGTACACACGATCATGCTCACCACAGCCACCGAGAGCAACATCCCCATGCTGCGAATTCCGAGGTGCCCGGACACGGTGAGCGAGCCAAAGGCGGCCAACGTGGTGAGCGCACTCAGCACGACGGCGCGCGGTGTGCTCGACTCCATCAGCCCGCTGAGCGACTTGTCGTGGCGGTAGCGCATGTAGACGTGGATGCCGTTGTCGACGCCCAGGCCCAGAATGAGCGGGATCACCACCACATTGGACATGTTGAAGGGGATATCGATCAGCACCCCGACGGCCGTTGTGAAGAAGGCGGCCAGCGTGATGGGTACGAGCACCAGCAGAGTGTCGAGAAGGCTGCGCAATGCAAGCAGCAGGACGAGGCCCACGCACACCAGCGAAAGGCCGATCGCGATGCGAAATGTGGTCACCACGATGCGCCCGATGCCCGCTTCGACCGCCGGTCGCCCGGTCGCCTCGGGCGCCACACTCGCCACCGCAGCGACGAAGCGGCGCAGCGCGTCGACCTGGCTGACATCCTCGCGCGGCAGGACGACCACGCGCGTCGGGCCCTCCGCCGACACGATGCGGGCCCGCAAGGTGGAGGGCAGATCGTCGAAGTCGATGGGCCCGACGGTGAGGGCGGTGCGCAGCCAGTCGATGCGCTCTTCGAGATCGGAGACGACGAGCGCCTCGAGCTCAGCGGCCCTCACTTCCGGATCGGCCGTCGCTCCCAGCGCATCGAGGCTGCGGCCGAGCCTGCGCGCGGCCATCCAGGCCGCGTCGTCGTCGTGGCCGCTCGGCAGCGCCGCGAGCCGCAGGCGCAGCGCCTCCATCGCCTCCAAGCGCTCGGCCGCCGAGGGCGGCGGCAAGGGCGAATCCGGATAGAGGACGGTCTCCAGGAAGAAGGCCGCATCGGCGAGATACTCGAGCTTGGTCTCCTGGTCGCCCGGAACGTAATACGTGGGCGGGCGCACCTCCAGCACCTCGTCGAGCGCTTCGAGCTCGAGCGCCACGGCCTCACTGGCCTCGAAGCTCTCGGCCAGCACCGTCGCCGAGTAGTCGGTGACGATCTCCTCGGCCTGCAGCTCGCGCAGCGTCGTCATCGACTCCGAGTCCGGATCCCGCATGCTGAGCGTGCTGAAGTCGAACTCCGTCCGCAGGCTCAGGGAGATGGCGGCAATCGCGAAGCAGGCCATCACCGTGGCCAGCACGCCGGCGTGCCTCGAAATCGTGAGGTTGAGGCGCACCGCCAGGGGCATCCGCGTGGCGTGCCGGGCGGTGGGAGGACGCATCAGCGCCAGAACCGCCGGAAAGACCGTGAAGCTCGCGATCAACGAGACGAACATGCCGCCGCCGGCGATGATGCCGAGGTCGCCGAGCCCGTAATAGGGCGTCGGCACGAAGGAGAGAAAGCCCAACGCGGAGGTGAGTGCGCAGAGCGAGACGGCACTTCCGGTGCCCGCGGCCGCACCCCGCAGTGCGTCGACCGGCGCGAGACCCTTGCGTGTCTCCTCCTCGTAGCGGAGCCCGATGTGGATCGCGAAGTCGACGCCGAGCCCGATCAGAAGCACCGCGAAGGCCGCGGAGATGATGTTGAATTCGCCCACCATCAACATGGCGAGCGCCGTCGTCCAGCTGATCGACGCGACCAACGTGATGAGCGTGGCTGCAATGATTCGCAGCGATCGCACGCCGAAGCCCAAGATCAGCGTGAGCAGCGTGACGGAGATGCCGCCCGCCAGCGCGAGCCCACGCTGCAAGCTCTCCTGCTCGTCGTGGGCGAGGGGAACCATGCCCGTGAGCCTCACCTGCACACCCTTGTCCGGCGTGAGGCCCAGCTCCTCGGCCGTGCTGCGGATGCCATCGATCAGCCGCGCCGTAGCAATTCGCTCGCCAAAATCCTTCTTGCCCTGCACGATGATCAGCCGATAGACGAGCTCGTCGTCGTCGAAGAACTCATCCGCCCATGAGATCGCGCGGGGCGCACCCGCCAGCATGCTCTCACCGATATCCGAGAGCCGATTGGCCATTCTCGTGAAGCCAGGCGGCAGTGACTCGCCCTCTTCGAGCTCGTCGAGGCTGAGCTCGAGCTCGTCGAAGAGCCCGCGCAGACTGGGATCCTCGGTCAATGCGGTGAGTGCGGGCTGTGCTTCGGCCAAGCGCTCGATCACATCCTCGAGATCGTCGAGATCCAGGTAGAGAAGCGAGTGGTCCTCGAAGAAGGGCTCGGCGCCGGGGGCGTAGAGGGTGTCGATGAGATCCACGCGGGCATGCAGCGCCACCGCGAGCTCGTCCTGCGCGTCCTGGGCACGATCGATCGAATCGGAGGTGATGACGATCAGCGATGTTTCTTCGAGCTCGGGAAAGAGCCGGGTCAGCTCCTTGTAGTGGAGGCGGAAGGGCTCGGTCTGGCTCAGCAGCGTCGAGTCGTCCGAATTCATGCGCACGGACCCGGACGCGTAGACGAGCGACGCGGCCGTGATCAGCGCAGCGACCCCCAGCGTCCGACCGGGGAATGCGCCCACGTGGGAGACGCACGCCAGCAGGGCGCGCAAATAGGGGTTCGGCAAAGCGCCCCCGCTCTGGCCCGCGCTCTTCAATCCTGGGCTCCGGCTCGGCATCGTGGCGTGGCCGACGCGGCGCTCCGCCCCGAGCGGGGGGAGTGCGTCGACACGGCGGCGAGCGCCCATCGTAGCCCCGATGGGATTTCTTCGGTTGCCCCGGCGGCCGACGTGGTGGATGTTCCGGGTCGAGCGGAAGGGAGGCGTGGATTGGCTCGACCGAGCAGGCACTCACAGCGGGCGATTCAGCTTGGCGTGACCGCGCTGGCCTGCTGGATCGCATGGACGTTGGTCCCCGCGGGTGTTCTGGCCATCTCGGTCGGCGACCCCGCACCCCCCTTTCAAATGCAGGGCTCGGACGGCGCCGCGTACAGCCTCGAGAGTGTGCTGGCCGAGCACGAGGGCGTCGTGCTCGCCTGGTTCCCCAAGGCCTTTACACCCGGGTGAACGGAGGAGCTCACCTCGCTGCGGGACAGCGAGAAGGCCCTCTCCGGCTTCGACGTGGCGTACTTCATGATCAGCCTCGACGACGTAGAGCGGAACAGCGCATTCGCCGAGTCGGTGGGTGCTGGGTTCGTGCTCCTGAGCGATCCAGGCAAGGAGAACGCAGAGCGTTATGGCGTGCTCGCCATGGGCGGGCTCTACGCGCGGCGTTGGACCTTCTTCATCGATGCCAACGGTCTCGTGAGGCGCATCGACAAGGACGTTTCGCCGGCCACCCACGGTGAAGACGTCGTCCGTGCACTCGCCGAGCTCGGCTTCCCGAAGCGGCGCGACGCGGAAGCCCGATCCACCGAGTAGGGCGGTGCGGCCGATCGCCCCTCATCGGGCCCCAGAGCATACTCCCGGAGCAACTCGAATCGGGAAGCAAACCCCCAGCGCGTCCACATACTCGAGTTCTTCGGTCACCGCCTTGGGCTCGCCGACGAGAACGACGACTCTTCCTTCGGCACTGGAGCCGTCAACAAAGATGCCGCAGCTGGCATTCGACTAGAGATGGCCGGCGACCGCTTCACGCGCGCCACCCTGCTCATCGACACCGCCAACGCAGCGGACCCCAACCGCCTCGTCCATCGCGGTGAGGAGCGCCCCAAGGAGCTGCTGCACGCCGAGCTCGCCAGCCAGTGGGTCAGGCGCCTGCGTCCGGACGCCGACGAGGCGCTCCTGCTGGCGGCGCGCGCCCACCATCTGCGCCGCTGGGAGCTACCGCGCAGCGAGTACCCGGAAGGCCGGCCGGGCTACCTGCGCTGGCGGCGTGTGTTGCAGCAACGCCACGCCGATGCGGTGGCCGAGATCCTGCGCGCCGTCGGCTACGAGACCGAGACAGTCGAGCGCGTGCAGGATCTCGTGCGCAAGCGCGGCCTGGGCCGAGATGCCGACGTCCAGGCGATCGAGGACGCGCTCTGCCTCGTCTTCCTCGAGACGCAGCTCGAGGACTTCGCGGGGAAGCACCCTCATGAGAAGGGTGTCGAGGTGCTGCGCAAGACGCTGAAGAAGATGTCCGACGAGGCGACCCTGCTCGCCCACGGCCTGGATCTGGCCGAGGGTGCCCGCGAGCTGCTCGAGGAGGCCCTGCGCGCGAGCGGGTGAGCCGGAGCGCTCACCCATTCCCTACCCTCGATGGGGTGGTGGCCCGGTCCCGAAGATCCGCCGCCAGCCCACACCATTGCGGCAAGGAGCAGAAGCCTGTCCAAAGATCTCGCCACCCATGCGTTCACGCGCCAGACCCTGATCGCCGTTGCACTCCTCTGCCTGGCCGGCGTCGCGGTCACCGACCTGTCCCCGCAATGGGGCTTCCGCTACTGGGCCTCAATGGCGGGCGTGATGGCGGTCGCCGGGATCGTCATGAGCCTCTCGCGTCGCGAAGAGGCGGATGACGGACCAGCCCGCCAGCTGCTGGACCAGACCCTGCACTGGGCGGCGACGCTGCTCGCCTTCGGAGTGCTCTACGTCTTTCAGTCGCAGGACTCGGTGAGCGACGATGAGGCGGGCCTCGTCGGTCTGCTGCTGATCGCGCTCTCGACGCTGCTCGCCGGGCTGCGCTTCGACTGGCGCCTCTGCGTCTACGGCCTGGTGCTCTTCGCTGCAGCCATCGCGGGGACGCTGATCGAGCAGTTCTTCTGGCTCTTTGTTGGCCCGGCCGTGGTGGTGATCGGGTTCTCATTGTTGTGGCGCGTGAGGGGCACGGACGCCAGCGAGAAGGACGAGGACACGAACGACGCAGCCGCAACGACCGAGGAGACGCCAGGCAGATAGGCGGGCTGCTCCGCCCACGGATCGACTCTGTGCGAGAATGTCTCGCTTGCATCCGTTCAGGGCGAAAAGGAGACGACGCATGGCACAGCCGAGGAATGCGGAGCTCGGATTCTACGCACTCGCCGGGCAGCCGAAGTCGCCCCGCGACATCATCCTGGAGCTGCAGCAGGCCGAAGAGATCGGTCTTGGCACGGCCTTCATCTCCGAGCGCTATCAGTCCAAGGAAGCGTGCACGCTCTCGGGCGCAGCCGGCGCCGTCACCGAGACGATCCGCATCGCAACCGCGTGCACGAACCACAATACCCGGCACCCGATGGTGACGGCCGGATACGCGCTCACCATGCATGGGCTGACCGGCGGGCGCTTCGTTCTCGGCATCGGTCGAGGAATCGTGGCCATGCAGCGCGCCTATGGGATCCCAGAGATCACGACCGCGCAGATGGAGGACTTCGTCGCGCTCACGCGGCGCCTGCTTGCCGGCGAGGGCGTGCTCGGGCACGATGGGCCACTGGGCTCGTATCCCTTCCTGAAGCTCGGCCCGAACGTCGTCGACGAGGTGCCCTTCCTACTCGTGGCTTTCGGCCCGAATTCGCTGGCGCTTGGAGGGCGCGCTTTCGACGAGGTGGTACTGCATACCTACTTCACCGACGAGACGACCGCACGCGCAGTCAGGACCGTAAAGGACGCCGCCGAGCAGGCTGGCCGGAACCGGGATGATGTGAAGGTCTGGTCGTGCTTCGCCACGATTGGTGACCACATCCCCGAGGAGCTGCGGCTGATGAAGTCCGTCGGGCGTATGGCCACCTATCTGCAGGGATATGGGGATCTGCTGGTGCGCACCAACGGCTGGGACACCGGCGTCCTCGAGCGATTTCGGGCCGACGAGATGGTGTCGGGATTCCAGGGCGGCATCGATGTTCATGCCACGCCCGAGCAGCTCGAGCATATCGCGACGCTCATCCCCGACGAGTGGCTCGCCAACTCGGCGACGGGCACGCCCGAGCAGTGCGTCGACGCCGTACTTGGCCAGCTGGGTCTCGGCTGCGACGGCGTCATCCTGCACGGTGCGACGCCGAGTGAGCTCTCGCCGATTGTGGACGCCTACCGGGCGCGGCGAGCGACCGCGGACGCCTGAGAGCGTGTCAGCTCCCCGCGACATGCGCCGCGCGATGGGCACGGCACCCACCGGGTCGACTGCGCCACGCTGAACATCGGCGCAAGTTCTCTCGTAGGGATCGCGGCTCATCGCCCCACCACGACGAGTGTGAGCTGCCTCGGCCCGTGAGCGCCGAGCACGAGGGATTGTTCGATATCCGCCGTTTTGGACGGGCCCGAGACGAACCACCCGAAGCGGGAGGCGGCCGGGTCGACGCGCGCGTAGGCTTCGTGCAGATTCCCAACGATCCCTCGACACGGAACGCCGAGCACCAGGTGCTCGGCGAGGAGCGCCGCCGCGCGCTCCATCGGACCCTCCGGCACATTCCAGACAGCGCCGCTCTCGGCCACCGCGACGTCGCCCGCAAGCACGCAGAAGTCGAGTGCAGCGAGATCCTTCACGCAGCTCTGATCCGCGCCGACGCCGCGCGCAGCGATCGAAGCGACCCCCGACCACACGTGTGTGGCAGCCTCGAGACCCGGCACGACGCCGTGTAGTGCAGCGACCGAGAGTGCAGCGACCGACCGCACATCCACGACCACCAGCCGCCCACCGGCCGCCCTGACGCTCTCGCGCAGCAGCTCGACGAGATCTTTTGTTTCGGGCCGGCGCGAGGCGGCGACCGGGCGCGGCACCGCCACGGGCGATGCGAAGCGGAGCGCGTCGAGCACCGCCTGACGACTCGTGGCACTCATCGCTCGGCCCGTCTCGCGGCGAATCGTGCCCGGAAGCTCTCGCGCGGAAGCGGCGGCAGCTCGCGCGCATGGGTCCACGGCTGTCCGAGCCAACGCAGAACACCCGCCCCAAGGCGTCCGCCACACCTTCGCACCAGCCAACCCGCGCTCCGGTAGAGGGTCGGGCTCGCCATCACGCGACCACCAAGTGCAAGCGAGAGCTTCCGCAGCCGCGGCGTCACACCCATCTCGGCCAGCTCGGATCGCCAGGCGAGCAGCTGGTGGTGCAATGGGATCTTCACCGGGCACACGTCCGCGCACGAGCCGCAGAGGCTACACGCCTGCGGCAGACTCGCGTGCCGAGCCGGTGCACGCGAGGGCTCGAGAACCGATCCGATCGGGCCGGGCACCGTGGTTCCATAGCTGTGCCCACCGCTGCGCCGGTACACCGGACAGGTATTCATGCACGCCCCGCAGCGGATGCACGCCAGCGCCTCCGCAAAACTGTCATGCGCGAGCAATCGGCTGCGCCCATTGTCGACCACCACGATGTGGAGCGCGTGATCGGGACTCTGCGGTCCATGAAAGTGAGAGGTATAGGTGGTGATAGCCTGCCCGGTAGCCGAGCGAGCGAGAAGCCTCAAGAAGACCGCCAGATCCTTCATCTCGGGAATGATCTTCTCGAGTCCCACGCAGGCGATATGAAGATCGGGGATCGTCGTGCCGAGATCCGCGTTGCCCTCGTTGGTGCAGACCACGAATCCGCCGGTCTCGGCGATCACGAAGTTCACACCCGTGATGCCGGCCTGGGCGGCCAGGAAGCGTTCGCGCAGATCCTGGCGCGCAACCCGTGTAAGCGTCTCAGGATCGTCACAGCCCGGCTCGCTCCCCATGAATTCGACGAAGAGCTCGCCGATCTCATGCCTGCGCAGGTGGATGGCCGGAAGCACGATGTGACTCGGGGGCTCTCCGCGCAGCTGTACGATGCGCTCGCCGAGATCCGTATCCACGACGTCGATGCCGTGACGTTCGAGGTGGTCATTGAGACCGCATTCCTCTGTCAGCATCGACTTGCTCTTGACCACCCGAGTGGCGCCCTGCTTACGCAAGAGCTCGAGCACGATTGCGTTGTGGTCCGCGGCGTCGCGTGCCCAGTGGACGTGGGCACCACGAGCCGCCGCATTGGCCTCGAATCGCTCCCAGAGCTCGGGCAGCCGCGAGAGCGCATGCCGCTTGATGGCCGCCGCCTCGCTGCGCAGCGCCTCCCAGTCGGGCACGCTCGCCGCCGCCGCGTCACGCTTCTCGCGCACGAACCACAGCGCTTCGTCGTGCCAGCGCGTCCGCTCGGCGTCGGCCACGAAGGCTGCGGCCCGCTTGGCGTGACTCACGCCCGCTCTCTCCCGGCCAGCAACTCCGCCACGTGCTGGAAGCGAATCGGCAGCCCACGCCGCGACGCGAGGCCGCCGAGGTGCAGCAGACAGGAGACGTCGGTGGAGGTGATGACCTCTGCGCCGGCCCGCTGGTGGTCCTCCAGGCGATCGAGCCCCATGCGTGAGGAGACCGCCTCCTCGTCGAGGGCAAAGACGCCGCCGAACCCGCAGCACTCGTCGCGGCGGGTAAGCTCCACGATCTCGACGCCGGCCACGCCTTCGAGCAGCTGCCGGGCCGGGTCCCGGCGCGGCGGCTCGCACACCTCGGAGGGGGTGCCGAGACGCAGCTCGCGAAGGCCGTGACAGCTGGCGTGGAGACCCACCCGCGCATCCAGCCGTCCGCCGAGATCGCGCACCTGCAGGACATCGACCAGGTACTCGCAGAGCTCGAAGGTCGCGGCAGCCAATCGCAGGGCCTCAGCACCGGGTACGAGGTGCGGAAGATGCCTGCGCATCGTGGCCGCACAGCTGGCCGACGGTGTCACGACGTGATCGAAGCGCGAGAAGACCTCCACGTAGCGGCGCGCGAGTCTTCGGGCCTGCGGGGCCGCACCCGCCGTCAGGAAGGCCTGTCCGCAGCAAGTCTGCTCACTGGGATACTCGGGGTCGACGCCCTGCTCCTCCAACAGCTCGACACTGGCCAGCCCGGTCTCGGGCCGAAGCTGATCGACGTAGCAGGGGATGAATAGACCGACTTGCACGGAGCCTGCGTTCCTCGGGCGCGTCCGTGGCCGATGCTAGCCCACGGCTCGACCCTTCGGGTCGCTCAGCCCCCAGGATCGACAGCGACCGCCTGACTCCGCAGCGCGTCCCCGCGCGCGATCCCGACCACGATCTCGTCGCCGAGATCGAGATGATAGAGGCGACCCGGCGTGACGCGCACATAGTCATCGAGCAGGATATTCACCCCCTGGTCGAGCGACCAGCGCCGATTCAGCACACAAGTGAGGTCGTGCATATCCGCGGTGCATGTCGTCGTGGAGACGAGCAGACGCTGCGACCGTGCCTCGGGCATGAGGAAGCCACTGCTTCGGTAGATCTTCGCGACCGCCGCCCAGCCCTGATCGTATTGGTCGACCTTCGCCTCGGCAAACATCACACGTCCGCGCAGGTGCTGGAATCCGCTGGTGTACTCGGCGCGCTGCTCGTCGTTCGCCGTCAGCATGAAGAGGACCTTCCCCCGGCTCTCGGCCAGACTGGGCCAGCCCTCCGTCATGATGGCAGTGTGCAGGGAGGCATGGGCGCCCCGCAGGTCGTCGGGCACGAGCAGCCGATCACCCAGAACGCCGCGGATCACTGCGTCCACCGGCCGCAGACTCGTCATGCGGGCCCCACCCGCAAAGTCTTTTGCCTCGAGCCAGATCATCAGCGGCTCGTGGTTACGATCCAGATCCGACCAGGATCGAATCTGCCGGAGGCAAGCGACCAGAGTGCGACAGTGGCTGCGGCCGTCGATGAAGCGGATGTGATAGACCTCGTAGCCGTTGCCGCCGAGGTGTAGATCCAGCTCCAGCGCGCGCACCCCGTGGTACTCGAGCTGCACGAATAGTGAGTCGTGCTCGTAGCGATGCCGCGGGTGCAGGGCGAGCAGCGGGCGCTTGTGATAGCTGTTGTGCGTGCCCTTGATGCGCAGCTCATCGAGGCGCAGCGCGTCGGGTGCAGACGGATCGGCTCCAACCCCCTGCGCGGTGAGCAGAAGGAAGAGCGCAAAAGACGTGAGCGAGAGGAGCCTGACCTGCTTCATCGACGAACCTGCCATGATCCGTGCTGTCGCCCCGCGCGAGCCCCTCCGGTCATCCGCAGGCAACACGTGCTTTCACACGAGTCATGGTAAGTGCCACATTATCACGTCTCGTGACGCGCGAGATCGCAGGTCTCGCCGAAACGATTCGAAAGGCGTGCGCCTTCGGGTGCGGCCAACACCGAATGGAAACCGACCGGCAAGCGACCGGCAGCTTCCGATCAGTCGTGCGGGGCGCGACGGCCGCGAAGGAGTGGCAGCGCCACCACCACGAGCAGGATCTCCGATCCCCCCGCGACCCAGAAGGCCGCTCTGTAGCCCGCCAGCCAATCCGAGCCGACTGCCACGCTTTCGCTCACGAGACCGCCGACGATCGGGCCAAGGATGAAGCCAAGGCTTCCGGCGGCATTGAACGCGCCCAACGCGGTCGAGCGGAGCTCCTCCGACGCATACTCGGTGGTGAGCAACATGGTGGGAACGAACATCACGGCCGCCGAAACGCCGATCGCAGCCATCACGAAGGGCAGCATGTCGGGCGACCAGGCCACCAGACTCGCCGTCCCGAGTCCATAGACAATGCTCCCCACTCCCAACAGCAGGGTTCTAGACGTCCGCTCGGATAGCCAGCCGAAGGGATAGGAGAGCAGCGCAAAGGGCAGCATGAAGGCGGATATGAGCAGACCAATATGTGGCGGATCGAGACCGTGCACGCGACTCAGGAAGAGCGAGAACGTCGTCGTGTAGAAGCCCACCGTGAAGCGGTCCGCAAAGGCGAAGAGCAGCGGGATCAGCAGCCGGCTCTCCTCGCGTAGCGCAACAAAGAGCCCGGCCGACTTGGCCCGCTCGGCCGACGAGATTTCGTGGTCGCGCAGCACGAGCGCAGCCAGCGCCAGCGCGCACACAACGATGAGCGCACCGGCCTGCAGGGGCCGCAGCGGGTCAGCGGCGCCGAGCCAGCCGCCGAGCGGCGCGCCGAGCGCCACGCCGAGCAGGAGCCCGGCCCCCACGGTGCCGAGCGCGCGCCCGCGATGCGCGTCCGACACACTGGTCGAGGCCAGCGAGAGCAGCATGGAGAGAGCTGTGATGTGTGCCGCCCCCTCGACGAATCGCACACCCATGAAGAGCCCGAAGGAAACGGGCAGCGTAAGCGCCACGAAGCAGAGCGCGTCCAGCCCGAGCGCGGCGACCGCGATTCGCTTGCGGTGCCCGATCCGATCCGCGAGGGCGCCGACCAGCGGTGCCGCCAGCAGGGCGCCCAGCATGTTGATGGACATGAACGCCGAGGTGAGCAGCTCCGACACGCCAAAGCGCTCGTGCACCAGTGCCCGCAGCACCGGAACGGGCAGCGTGACGGGCATCAGCATCAGCAGGGCCACCATGCCCTGAAGCAGCAGACGCGGTGAACCGGCCTCCACGGCCTTCGAGCCCTTCAACGATCCCGAATCAGCCGATTGCGAGCACACTCTCGATCTCTCCCCAGTCGAAGACCCTCTGCACGCGTTCGTGAGTCCACCCCACCCCCCGATTCTACGAAAGTCTCATCATCCTCTGCACGAATGCGCGCCGACACGATATACGACTCGATCCGACACGGGTCCGGGTGGATCGACTCTTGGTGTGTCGCTTCCGGCACTGCTACTTCTTCTCTGACTCCCCATCACGGCCAGGCCGTGACTGCCCCCAGGAGAAGAGAGCATGGCCGATCTCGAGATTCCCAATTTCCCGATGCTGCTGATGGAGCCGCTGGTTTCCGTTCCCGAGGAGTCGCGGGTCGGGTTCATCGCGCGCCTGGAACGCTCGGCCGCGGACCGCTACCGCGAGTGGGCCGAGGAATCCGAAGAGTTGGCCGCCGGGCTGATCGAGTGCGCGGACCGCGAGGACGAGATCGCCGACCGCGCCGAGAAGCTGAGTCCCGTGCGAGCCGAGCACGAGGAGATCGTCGGGAGGGCGCTCGCCGAGGCTCGCCGGCTCTACGCCGGTGCCTTCGTGGGGCACTCCCTACGCGATCGCATCACCCTGCAGGCCCACGCCGAGCGGCAGGGCTCCCTGGCGTGGCTGGGCTTCGCTTCGCAGACCACGGACGAGTCGGCCAAACAGGAATTCCTGGCTCTCGCGGGGCTCGAGGTGGCCAGCGCCGATCACATCGACGAGGCGCTGGGCGTGGACTCGACGGGGGGCTGAGCCGAGCTTCGGCGAAAGCCTACCCGCGCCGCTGGCCCGGCTTGCGGCGCCTATCGTAGGGGTTCCTGCGTGTCCGCCTGCCATCCTCCCGAAGCGACATGCTCATCACCTTTGGGCCGATCGGGCGCGTCGCGATCGGCGTCTCTTCGAGCGTCACGAAGGTGTCCGCGATCCTTCCCTCGCCTCTCGGTAGATCAGAAAGAAGTATCGCCTCGCCTGCGTGGTCGGGTGCAAAGGTCCCGATCAATCCGACGGCACCTGCCTCATCGACGACCCAGAGCGCGTAGCGCCGGCCGGCTTCGAGGGGTTGCAGCTGCCACGCCCGCATGTAGCAGAGCCGATCCTCGAGCTCCCAGAGCAGATCCGCGTGTGCGGCCGTCTCGGCCATCGCGGCCACCAGCGTGAGCTTTGCCAGCTCCTCGCGCTCGAGCAGCGCGATGATGGAGCGGGTACGTGCGAGCTCCCCAGCCGCGACGCCCAGCTGCGCGCGACGTCGCTCGGACTCGCCTGCGCGGTCGCGAAGCTGCGCGTCCACCTCTGCGATCTCGCCCTCCAGCCGATCGACCTCGTCCTCGAGGACCCGCACCCGCTGCTTCCCCGCCGCGGCGACTCCACCCAGCTGCGCACGCAGGCTCGCGGCCTCGGCGCGGCTTGCCTCGAGGAGCGCCGTGGACCGCAGCAGCGCTTCAGTCCGTTCGCGCTCCGCATCCATTGCCGCCGTCGCGACCCCCGTGAGGTCCAGCTCGCGCGCGGCCGCCTGCGCGGCAAGCCGCTCGGCCGCCTGCCCCTGCAGGGCCTGCTCGGCCTCGAGCCGAGAGAGCTCGGCCTCGCGCTCCGAGAGCTGGACGCCCCCGAGCGTGCGCCCGAACCATATGCCGACCGAGAGCGCAAGGAGCATCGAGGCCGCGAGCGCCACCCCCACGGCTCCCGGGTGGGAGGAGAGGACGCGAGGCGGACCGGAACGGCGGCGGCGACTCCGCCACCGCCATACCCGCGCCCTCTCCCGAACCGCGGAATCGAGAAGGGACTGCCTGGCGCCGACGGGAGGCTCGACCGGCTCGAGCACCAGCGCGAGATGGGCGAGCGCCGCGGCAGCGGCCGTCCTCGCCAGCTCGCCCTCCTCGCCCATCGCCCGCAGCCGCTCCTCGACACGAATGCGCTCGTCGTCGTCCAGCACACCGGCGGCGTGCAGAAAGATCATTTCATCGTGGGTAGCGCTCACTCTTCGTCCTCCCCGGCCACGGTCATCTCGCTCCACTGAACGAGCTGCTCCCTGAGGCGAAGCAGTGCTCTTCTGACGCGCGTCTTGATCGTGCCGACGGGCTCCCCGGATCGCTCCGCGATCTCGCGATAGGTCAGGCCATCGAAATAGGAGAGCACCAGGGCGCTGCGCTGCGGCTCGGAGAGCGCCATCAGGGCGTCGCGCACGTCGCGACGTTGCTCGGCGAAGAGCGCTGCGCCATCCGGTGTGCGCGGCGCGGCGGATACGGTGACGTGCTCCAGTACAGCGTCGGCCATGCGCATTACCTCCGAGCGACGACGATGCTGGCGCAAGCGATCGATGGCACGGCTGCGGGCCAGCTGAGAGAGATAGGCGCGCAGACTCCCACGCCGCGCATCGAATCGCTCGGGCCTTCGCCACAGCTCCAGAAAGATCTCCTGCATCACCTCCTCGGCGTCCGCGGGCTCGCGCAGCACGCGCAGGCATAGGCCGTAGACCCGTCCGGCGTGTCGGTCGAAGACCTCACCGAGTGCGTGCTCGTCTCCGGCCACCATCCTGTCCATCAGGCTGACGACGTCCTCGACGCAATCGGCTGGCTCCCTCGCAGAGGGCAGGCCCGCGCGCAGCGAGACACTCTCGATGTTGGTCATCCGTCCGTCCGGTCCAGTTCGCGAATCCACAGAGGACTACGAGCGAGAATAGGGATCCGGTTTCACCGGAGATCGGGGGGTGTACCGGCGGGGTCAGGCCGGCTGTGGGCCGCCCACGAGGCGACGATAGAGGGCGGGGGGAGCGAATGTCAGCCAGACGGCCCCGAAGCAGGCAACCCCGGCGACCAGCTGGCTGATGATGAGCGCTTGGACGAGCGCCGGATCGGGGCTCGCCGGGTCGATCCAGACACGGGAGCTGACTCGCAGCGCGAGAACCACTGTCGCCGAGCCGGACCAGATGGCCCAGAGCAGGAAGCGGTTGGTGACCAATGGGTCCACCAGACCGAGCGCGCAGCGTCGGCGCGACAGACCGAAGTAGCGCAGCGACTCGCCGCACGCCCACACGAAGCACGCCGCCCGGACCGCGCTGCCGAGCCAATAGAAGGGCATCGTCGCATCCTGGCGCAGCGTCCCGACACCCAGGATCGCGGGGGAGAGGACGCCCAGCGCATGCAGCGCGATGGTGAAGACCAGCGCCATGGCGAGCCAGCGCGCCCAGCCATCCGCTGGACGGAAGACGAGCCAGGTGAACAACGCGATGCTCACCGCGGGCGCCTGCATGGCGCCGAAGGAGATCGTTCGCCAGAGCAGATGGATCTCGGCAGGCGCATCGGGCACCGACGCGACGAGGAGCAGCAACCCGAAGCCAAGGGTGACGCCGCCGAGGAAGAAGGAAGCCATCAGCCATTCGAGCACGTCCCGCGAGCGCATGGCACTGCGCATGAAACGCAGCCCGAGCAGCGTTCCGAGCGTGATCATCACCCAGCATGCAGCGAGGAGAAGAACCGACATCCCTTCGAACCTTCGAACCCTTCCGCCCATCCCATCGGCCCGGCTTCAGTCTGGCTGTAGGACGATTGGGGGGAAAGGAACGGGCCGCCATGCGACTGGCACGCGCTCGGCGTCGGGGATCAGGTCGTATATGGGTCTGGGCTCCCCCTATCCGCCCGCGGCGGTCGGGCTGACGGATATGGAATCGAAGCCGTCCGTCACATGGTCGACGAAGATCGGTGACGACCACGCACGCTGCTCGGTCTCGCCCAGGCAGTCGTCCTCGACAGGGGTGCCGAGGCAACGGATGCCGTCGTAGTCGACGGCCTGGCTGGGCTCCTCGACGGCGCGCACATAGTAGAGCGCATCGCGCCCGCTCAGCGCGAACTCCGGATCCGTGAACGTGACACGGCAGCCCGAAGAGTCCGGCCGGCACTCGAAGCGGCGCCAAGGATCCTGAATGAGCGCTTCCACTGGCTCGTCGTCAGAACGCTGGGGCGTGATCTTCACGACCTCGATACGCGTGATCTGGCGCCGCTGATCGGACGGGTGGTAGCACTCGCCACGGCAGAGCCGGTGTATCTCTTCGGGCGAGATCGCTCCGGTGCTGTAGTCGGGGCATCCGGGCAGCTGCTCGAAGGAGCCGACGGCACGCACGGAGAAAATCGGATCGGCAGAAAGCTTCGTCTCTGCGCCCATGGGCGCCACCTGGCCCCGCGTGCCACCGGGATTCAGCAGGTCGAACCAGAGCAGGATGCGCGGTCCGCTGGTGCCGTAGACCTCGCGCCGCCCCAGCGCCTCCCAGATGGCGTCTCGGCTGCGCCCCTCGGCGTGAGCGGCCACCAGACCGCCGGTGACGAAGAACGACCCCTGCCGCTCGGTCTCGAGCGCGCCGAAGAACTGGGTGGAATCGAGCTCCCCGACTGCTTCCGAGCGCGCCAGGGGTCCGCGTGTGTCGTTCCGGCCGAGGAAGCCAGTGCCGAAGCTCGAGAAGCGCTGCTCGGTCATCTCGCTGCGCGCGTACTCCTTATAACCGGTGCCCGGTCGTGCCGAGTGATTGTCGCTGGAGGCCATGAATCCGAAGCGGAAGCGAAAGGGATCGCCCGACGCCGACTGGCGGCCCAGTGCCATGATGTATTGAACCGAGCTGCGTGGCCGCAAGTTGAAAGTGGGCTGGAAGCAGTCGCGACATTGCCCGGCGTCGCCCCACTCCACCGCGGACTCTCCAGGGATGGCGTGGTGGCCGGCGACGTCGCCCTCGATGTAGTGACGCCGGGCATCCGCGGCGCGCGACTCGCACTCTTCCTCCGGCTCACCCGCATCCAGGCAACGCTCTCGAATGATCTCACCCGCCCGCCAACACGAGGGCAGGTAGTCGGGGCTCGGCTCCGGGCACGAGGCGCCACCCTCGCTTTCGAAGATGACTTCGCGGAACGAGCGGTACTCCTCGCTATTGCCATGCCCGGAGTAGACCTCGATCAGCGTCTGACGGCTGGGATCGTGCTCATCCGGAGTGAGTTGCTTGTCCCAAGCCGATCCCATCGGCGTGTAATAGCCCCATGTGGTGCCGTGTGGAATGACCATGGACTCATGGCCCCATTCGTCGAGCTTGGCGAAGAGCTCACCGGGCGTGACTGCACGCTCGATGCAGCCGGCTGGTGCATCCCGCACAGGACCCGGCGGACAATCGGGCGCCGACAACATCTCATTGAAGTACTTCACCAGGGCGATCCCATCCCCACCGGTCGTGAGCGGCAGCAGCCCAAGCAAGAGGCGCGACGGTCCCTCCTGCTCTCCGCTGGCGCGGCCCAGCGTGGCCGCAATCGGTCGGCTCGGAATGCGCTCGTCATCCGTGTAACGCAGGATCACGTTCTTGTGTCCGTAGTGGTTCTTCGGTGTCGTACCAACCTGCGTCCACTCCCAGCCAAGGAAGGCAGCGACATCCGGGTTCTCGGGATCGCCGGACACGTCGTTGCACGCGCGGATGCTCTCGACAGTTTCGTCCCAGCGCCGCTGGGTGATCGCCAGCGCATGATCGTTGATCGACCAGAAGTCGAGCGCCGAGCAGACCCGCGCGAAGTCGCAGGCATCTGCGACGGGCCGTGCGCCGTCACCACCCGAGAGCGGCAGACTCATCATGAACGCGTCGGTGGAGAAGGAGGAGTGCACGTGCAGATCGCCGAAGACGACCTGCTTCGGTCGAGGAACACCCACGTCGCGTGCCGCCATCGCCTGCCCGTCGGCGCGCTCCTGGATCAGCGGGGCAGGCATGCGCGACGCCTGGGGCGACCCAGCGTGCCACTGCTCGCCCAATAGGCCGCCGCCGAGTAGCCACAGGACACCGACCGCAAACACGACGACGCAGATCAATCCAACGAGAATGCGCATGCCTGGCCTTCCTCTCCCCCATCGCACGGGAGCGTACGGCTCCCAGCCGGATGGAAGTATATCCAAGCCACCGCGAGGGAGCCTGACGGCTCGCCCCACCACGCGACCCTCGCCCCTCACTCTGAACTCGAGGAGCGAGCCCACTTCCCGTCTCCGTCCGACGTCGACGACGATGCCGCCACGAACCCGGCCTGGCTGGACGCCGGCCAGTTCTACGCGATCCTCGTGGCGTGGGCGATCGACCAGAGCGAGCTCCCGCCTGGCGGGGCGTCGTCCCCGATCCGGAGGCCCCGAATGCCGGCACCTTCACGCACTGCTCCGCGCTGGCGCTCGCCCGCCAGGCCGATCCGCGTGGGTGTCTCGAGCTGTCTGCTCGGCCGCGAGGTTCGCTACGACGGTGGCCACAAGCGCAACGCCTTCGTCGAGGGCGAGCTCGGCCGCTTCGTAGAGTGGGTGCCCGTATGCCCCGAGGTCGAGGTCGGCATGGGGGTGCCGCGCCCACCGATCCGCATCCTGCAACCCGAAGCAACCGACGGCGAACACGCACAGCGGCTGTGTGAAGTGGAGGGCGGGCGAGATCACACCGCGGTCATGCGGCACTTCGCAGTGCGCCGCACGCGCGAACTCGCTCGGGAGCGGATCTGCGGCTTCGTACTCAAGCAGGATTCGCCGACCTGCGGGATGGAGCGGGTAGAGGTCTGGCGCAGTGACGGGGCATCCGATCGCAGCGGGCGCGGCTTCTTTGCCCGTGCGTTGATCGAAGCGAGCCCCCTGCTGCCGGTCGAGGAGGAGCAGCGGCTCGACGATCCGGTGCTGCGCGAGAATTTCGTCGAGTGCATCTTCGCCTATCACCGGCTGCAGACGCTCCTCGCCGATCGCTTGGGCAGAGGCGATCTTGCGGCCTTCCACACCGCCCACGAGATGCAGCTCCTCGCCCACTCCAGGCGCCACGGCCACGAGCTCGGACGGCTCGTGGCCGAAGCGCGAGGTCGATCGAATGCGGCGCTGGGTGCCGCCTACAGCGAGGGATTCATGCAGACGCTGCGCCACCCTGCAACACCTCGCGGCCATGGCCACGTGCTGCGGCATATGTTCGGCCGATTCCGCACGCGTCTCGACGACGCCTCCCGGCGCGAGCTACGCGACGCAATCGAGGCCTACTGCGCCGGCCGGGTACCCCTGCTCGCGCCCGTCACTCTCATCGGTCAGCACGTGCGGCGGCTCGGTGTCGACGAGCTGGCAGGCCAGGTCTACCTGGATCCGCACCCCACGGAGCTGATGCTTCGAAATCGCGTATGAGGCGCCCCCTCAGTCATCGGATCCGGTGGACAGCTCCGTTTCGAGCTCGAGCTCGTCGATTTCGCCCATCGAGCGCTTGTCGGCGGCGTCCCGGTCGCGCGCCGTGACGACGATCTCGCTGCCGCCGTCGAGCACTGCCATGAAGGCCGACACGTCGATCTCGACGCCGGAACCGTCGAAGAAGAGCGTGCCGCCCGAGAGGTCCAGAGGCGGCAGGTCGATGCCGAGAATCTGGATCTCCTGCTGCATCAGATCGTGGAAGCCAACGCGACCCCGCAGCTCGACATCGGCCTGGGGGGCGCGTCGCTCGATGCGCGAAGCGAGCACCGTCGAGGGCATGCCTTCGACCTCACGCCCCTTGATGTCCAGCCAATCCCCCTCGACGATCTCGTCGAAGCGGAAGCGGGGCAGATGCAGAAGATCGTCCTTCAGCATCGTCTTCGCGTCGGTCCGCACACTGACACCCAGGATCTTCAGTGTGCGGGCGTCGTAGTCGAGATTCGATGCGCTAGCCCGGATCCGAGCCTCGTGGTCGTCGTCGTCGTCCGCCGCTTCGATCTCCTCCGCGATCAGCACCCCGCCCAGCAGCGTGCCCTGGATCTCGACGAGTACGCCGTCGGCCAGCAGGAGATCCTCGTCGATCTCGGCGGTCCGGGCGTCCACCGGGAGGCCGAAGACGCGGAAGTCCTCGATCGAGATGAAGTCCGAGACGAATCCCATCAGCTCGATCGCCTTGCCCTCGGCCGCCTCGAAGCCCTCGTCTTCGAGCTCGACCCGATCGGCGTGGATCTCGCGGGTCGACTCGAGAACACCCTCCACCTCGACGTAGGGCGCCCCGACCAGATCGCCGCGCACGAGACCCACGAAGTCCGTGTCGGCGTCGTAGCGGATCATCACCCCGCCGATCGCGAACACACCGGCGCTGGTGTCACCCTGCACCCAAGCGCTGGCATCCCCCTTGAGCTCCGCCAGGCTGCTGCCGGGATCGAAGGCGTCATGTCCCTCCACGCGGGTCGCATGGATCCGGCCCTCGGCGTCGATCAGACCGCTCACCTCGACCATATCCTCGGCCTCGAGCTCGGCAAAGCTCGCGGTACCGTCGAAGGTGGTGAAATCGACCACGACGATCACCGTGTGCCCGAGTACGCTGAAGCGTTTCTCGACGCCCGGTACGGTCTCCTCGGGCACGTCCTCGATGGGGCCCTCTACGTCGTCGTCGAAGACCACACGCTCGGCGCGACCCCGTAGACCGTCGGCACCGATCGTGCCCTCGACCCGCACCACCATGCCGAGGCGCAGCGACTCTGGAATCGACGGAACGTCGTCGATGCGGATGTCCGCAGCATCGGTCTCCCATTCGACACCATTGACGAAGATGCTGCCAAAGCCGGTGATCGGACCCTGGCTGATTCCCGTGCCGCCGATGCCACCGTTCTCGGCGACGTCGAAGCCCAGCGGACAGCCCACCAGCCCGGCACAGATCAGCGCGAGGAGGGAGAAGAGCAGCGGCCGGACAGGCGGCGAGGCGTTCTGCCTGCCCGTCCAAGCGTCATTCCGCTTCAGCATCGCCAAAGTCGTCCTCGAAGTAGTAGATGCCGATCATCGCGCGCTTGCGACCCGAGCCGTAGGAGTCGGTGCTGGTGTCGCGGTCGTGGTGGGACATCTCGGCATCGAGCTGCTCGAGGAGCCTCTGACCGTCGCGGTGCACGATCTCCCGCAGGGCTTTCAGGTACTCGGCCGGTAGGTTGTCGTACGCGACCTTGCGTTGAAAGAAGCGACGATCCGCAGGCTTCTCGATGTTGTGGTGGATCGTGGAGATCAGATCAGCCACATCGGTGCCGAGAATCTCGAGCTTCTCCTCGTCGCCGGCGTGCGGTACGTAGGCGCGCTCGAGCGCTCGAACACGCCCGTCGCGCAGGCGCGATACGGCGCCGACGCGCTCGAGCTCGTCGAGTACGGCACGCGGCGGCACATCGCCCGCGAAGCGCCGCACGAGCCCGGCGAAGCTCGCGCCGGCCTTGGTCTCGAGTGGGAGCACCTTTGGCTCGCCTCGCTCGTCCGTGTACTCGGCGTCGCGCGACCAGGCCGTCAGCACGCGAGCGGCACGGTTGTAACCAGCGTTGGAGGGCGCCTCTTCCTCGGACCGCTCCCGGTGTAGCAGCCGCGCGGCCTCCTTGCGGGTGAGTCCGGTCAGCACTGCAACACGCGAGATCGAGAGCTTGCGGCCGGGCACCGAGAAGTCGCTGGCGGCGACGTCCACCAGGGCTCGCTTCACCAGCTCGAGCAGCTCGCCGTACGCAATGCCGTGCCGGAGCAGGAGGCGCAGCAGCGGCTTGAGGAGCGTGGTGACGGAGCGCTCGAGCGCAGCGCGATGGGACGGCTTCGAGACGGGCGCATGCATATTGGGAATAGTTTCCCAATCGGAGACAGAAGGGTTGAAAAAAACTGATCCTCGATCGAAGAGAATTTGAATCCTATTCAAAAACAGATACTTGAACCATTTCTGGATCTCGAGCGCATCGCCGTCGGGGAGGCCCCCAAGGGGCTCTGCGACGGGGTCGAATCTCGCCCGGCCGCCCGGCGGAACCCTCCCGCAGGCGGAGTATCCGAGGGCGGTGGGTGGGCGTGCGGACGGGGTCGCGGCCGACGTCGACATCGACCCCGCAGAGGTTGCTCTCCGTCCGGTCGAAGCGACTCGGTCTCGAGAGTCCGCGAGTCATTCTGGATTCGAGCGCTAGCCTCGACGAGGAAGGGGGTGCCACTCGCACTCTCGTGACGCGGCCGAGGGAAGCGATGGAAGACCTCATACCCGTACTCGCGGCTTCGGCGACCTTCGTCGCCCTCGGCATGCTGGGCATGTGGCTGCTCTCGCTGGCGCTGCGCGACGCGAGCCGCCGGAGCCGAGCTCACGTGGGTGGATCGTGGCGGCGTGCACGACCATCTGGGGACTGCGACTCGCCCTCTATCTGCTCTGGCGCAATCGGGGGGGCGGCGAGGATCCGCGCTACGCCCGCATGCGGGCCCACTATGGCGACCGTTTCGCGTGGCAGAGCCTCTACCGGGTCTACGGGCTTCAAGGCGGCGTGATGTTCATCGTGTCGCTACCCGTCCAGGTGGCGATCGCGGCGTCGACCCCCACGGAGCTTTCGTGGTTGGATGGGCTCGGCATTTCGCTCTTCAGCATCGGGTTGCTCTTCGAGGTCGTGGGCGACTGGCAGCTCTCGCACTGGAAGGCCGACCTCCAGAATGTTGGACAGGTGATGGATCGCGGACTGTGGGCTTGGACCCGTCACCCAAACTACTTCGGTGACTGCCTGGTGTGGTGGGGGCTCTTTGTGCTGGCACTTTCGACCCGATGGGGTCTTGCTTCCGTGACCGGCCCGCTCGTCATGACGCTCTTTCTGGTGCGGATCTCGGGTGCGGCTCTGCTCGAGCGCGGCCTGCAGCGCAGCAAGCCTGGCTACGCGGACTACATCCAACGCACGAGCGGATTCGTGCCGAGGCCGCCGCGAAGGCGCCCGGAGTCCGCCTGATGCCCTTCGCTCCTCCAGTGACGAGACGGCGAATCGGCCTGGGCCTGCTGGCTCTCCTCGCCCTCGGTGCGGGTTTCGGGCTGATCCGCGCGCCGGGCGCGATCGAGCGCGGACTGAATCGCGTGCTGCCCCACGACCCCTGGGCGATCTCCGACCCCGCACGGGCCCTGCACGCGAGCATCCCCGTCGCGGACCTCCACGCGGACCCGCTGCTGTGGAATCGGGATTGGCTCTCGCGCGCCGATCGTGGGCATACCGACCTGCCTCGTCTGCAGGAAGGCGGGGTGGCACTGCAGGTGATGACAGCCGTCACGAAGTCTCCCGCCGGCCAGAACTACGAGCGCAATGAGGCCGGCAGCGACGTCATCACTCTGCTGGTCGCTATCCAGCGCTGGCCCTTCGCCACCTGGTCGAGTCCCTTCCGGCGTGCCCTGCATCAGGCGCAACGCCTGGAGGGCTGGGCGAAAAGCTCGGACGGCGCGCTGGTCGTCATTCGCAACCGGACCGATCTGCGAAGTCTGCAGGATGCGCGGACCAAGGGCTCGAATACGGTGGGTGCCATATTCGGGATCGAGGGCGCACATGCGCTGGACGGCGAGATCGAGAATCTCGCGGCCCTCGAGGCGCTCGGCCTGCGAGTCGTCGGACTCACCCACTTCTTCGACAACCGCGTCGGCGGCTCGCTGCACGGTGTGAGCGGCGAGGGGCTCACGCCCCTTGGCCACGAGCTCGTCGAGCAGGCCTCATTGCGGCGGATGCTGATCGACGTGGCTCACGCCTCACCGCAGATGGTGCGCGATGTGCTCGCGCTCTCGGAGCGGCCCGTGATCCTTTCACATGGCGGCTTCAAGGGCATCTGCGATAGCGCGCGCAATCTCGATGACGATCTCATGCGCGAGATCGCTCTGGATGGCGGACTGATCGGCGTCGGCTTCTGGGCCGGGGCGATCTGCGACTTCACGCCGAGGGGCGTCGTGCGCGCCATTCGCTACGGGATCGATCTGCTCGGCGTGGATCACATTGCCCTGGGTTCGGACTACGATGGGGGGACCAGCGTGCTCTTCGACGCCTCGGAGCTGGCGATATTGACGCAGACGATGCTCGACGAGGGCTTCAGCGAGGAGGAGATCCGAAAGGTGATGGGCGGCAATTCATTTCGCTTCTTCGCCACCTGGCTGCCCTGATCTGGGCTAGAGGCGCAGCCGGAAAGTCCCCCTGCATTCGAGCACGTCTGCGGGCCGCTGGCTGCGTTGCGCTCCCGTCCCCGTAGCGACGGCTACGCCTCGGTCGCGCGCCTTGCCAGC
>JAFDDH010000353.1 GCA_019310975.1 Deltaproteobacteria bacterium
CTGCCTTGTAGACATTGTTGATCTTGAGCTTGGGCAGGCCGTCCTCGTTCAAGACCACGTGGAAGTCGTCTCCCACCTTGTAGACGTAGATATCCGGCGTGATGTAGACAGGGTCGTCGCCACCGAAGCCTCGGCCTGGGCGGGGCTCGAGATTGCTGATCACGGCCGACGCAGCGGCCACCTCGTGAGAAGTGATGTTGAGTAGGCGGCACAGGCCGCGAAAGTCGCGCTTCTGCAGGAGATCGAGGTGCTCGTCGACGATGCAGTACACGATCGGCTCGCTCGACTTGATCGACTCGATCTGGCGCATCAAGCATTCGCGCAGGTCGCGCGCCGCCACGCCGGCCGGATCGAGCTCCTGCACGCGATGCAGTACCGCCTCCACCTGCTCGCACGAAAAGTCCGCCTGGCGGGCGATCTCCTCGACGCTGGCGCAGAGATAGCCGCGCTCGTCGAGGTTGCCGATGATCCATTCGGAGACTGCGACCTCCTCCTCATCGAAGTCGGAGAGCTGGATCTGCCACCTGAGATGTTCCGCCAGGGTCGGGCGTCGCGTGAGCGTCGCCTCGAGACTGCGCCGTTCGTCGTCGTCGCCGCCGACTCGGCCCTCCAGCCCAGTCTGCGGATGCGAGTCCATATAATCGTCCCACTCGACGTCGGCGATCTTCTCGACGTCGCTGGGTCCTTCAGCGGGCTCGGCAGTGGGTGCCGCGGCGTCGTCGGCCGTAAAGTCGGGCTCGAGCGTGGGATCGAGGATCTCGCCCGGTGCTTCGGCGTCGCGCTCGACCTCGCCATCGACCGCGGCGTCTTCGTCGCTGGGCGCGTCGTTCGCTTCTTCACCGGGTGTGGAGTCGGCCAACTCGTCCGGTGTCTCCTCCTCACTCTCCTCCTGCTCGAGACAGGGATTCTCCTGCAGCTCCTGCTCGACGAGATTCGCCAGCTCCAGCTGGTTGAGCTGCAGCAGCTTGATGGCTTGCTGCAGCTGCGGCGTCATGACCAGCTGCTGTGAGATCCGGAGCTGCTGCTTGAGTTCGATCGCCATCGTTCCTACTTGAATGACCTGCTCTCTTGACCTGTTCTATTGACCTGCTTTATCGACCTGCTTTATCGACCTGCTCTATCGACCTGCTCTGATCACCCGATCCGATGATCCGATCCAGGGTCCCGCCCGAGCGGACGTAGCAAACGCCCTCTCTAGTCGCGTCCTTTCCCCACCATCACTTGAGCCCCATCGTTGTCACGGCGATCCCCCCGGTCGTGCGTACGCGCTTCGTATGCATCTCGTCTCCGAGTGGTCGCGTACGATCCGCATCGAATCGATGCCAGCTGCAGAGTCGGAGTTTACGCGATCCCGAGCCAATCGCGACGCGAACGTATGCAAAATTCGCGCCCCGCCGGGTGCAGATGTGCAGGTGTTGAAAGATTGCACACGCGATGCGACCAGCTGATCCCATACCACGCGACTCGGACGTCACGGATGCGCAGCTGGGATGCGCGTCACCTCGGATGTGCTAGGCGCCGCTTCGAGCGATCAGTCCGTACGGCCGAAAAGTGTCCTGAACGGCTCGTGCGAGCCCACCCAGAACGCGGGTCGCAGGATCAGGTAGTCGAGTGTCACGCCAACCGGATGCAGAACGTAGCCCACGATTCGCAGCGGATGACCGGAGTCCTTCGAATCGTACTCCTCGGCGATGGCTGGCGCCGCACTCAGCACCATCCCCATCAGTGCACAGACGGCCGCCATCCGCGTCCAGAGCCTTCGCCCTTGCGGCCTCCGCTTGTCGGAACGAGCGATTCCAGCCATCTCGAAACCTCGCCGTGCAATCGGGTCAGACACGCCCCCCACCCGGATGCCTCGCACCCGGCGCCGGATCCGCCTCCGCGACCCCACCGAGTCTAGCTCTTCGATCGGCGTGCCGCCCCACGGGCCTGAGCGGGCCAGCGCGCCGACATCGCGCCGCCGACGCTCAGCGCCGCCAAAATCCCGGACTCAGAAGCACCAGGAGAGTAAAGAGCTCGAGCCGCCCTGCGATCATGCAGAGGGCGAAACAGAGCTTCACCGTGGTCGGAAAATGGGCGAAGTGGTCGAAGGGTCCGATTTCACCCAGACCGGGGCCGACGTTGCCCACGGCGGTCACACCGCCCGAGATCGCCGTGACGAGGTCGTAGCCGGCCGCCGCCACGACGACGGCCATCAGCCCGACCAGCAGGAAGTAGACGCCCAGGAAGACCCAGATGCTGGCGACGATGTCATCTGGGACCGACTTCCCGCCGTAGTGGACCGGCGGCTGCACCGCGTTCCGGTGTCCGGCGGTCGAGAAGACGTTGCGCATGGCCCGAAGCGCGAGCACGGCCCGCAGGCTCTTCACGCCCCCGCTCGTCGAACCGGCCATGGCGCCGAGAATCATCAGGCTCAGCAGCACCAGGTGCGAAAGACTCGACCAGCGCTCGAAATCCGCCGTCGCGTAGCCCGTCGTGGTCACGATCGAGATGACATTGAAGACCACCTCGCGAAAGAGCGGTCGCGGGCCGTCTCCGCCTGGCGCCTGCCATGTGCCGAGCACCACGAACACGATCGCCACCGCGACGACCACCAGGAAGTAGCGCAGCTCCGAGTCCTGCAACACGGCGCGGCCGCGACCGGTAATGACGCGGTAGTGCAGTACGAAGTTGATCCCTGCCAGCAGCATGAAGACGATGACCACCCAGTCCACCGCCGCGGACCCGTAGGCGCCGATCGAGGCGCTGCGCGTCGAGAAGCCCCCCGTACTGAGCGTCGTCAAGCTATGACAGAGCGCGTCGAATCCGGGCATGCCAGCGATCATCAGGGCCGCCCACTCGGCGGAGGTCAGTCCGACGTAGATCAACCACAAGCGCCGCGCGGTCTCGGCCACGCGCGGCCGGATCTTCTCGGTGACGGGTCCCGGCACCTCGGCCTTGAAGAGCTGCATGCCGCCGATGCCGAGGATCGGCATCAGCGCAATCGTGAAGACCACGATCCCCATGCCGCCGAGCCACTGCGTCAGCGAGCGCCAGAGCAAGAGCGCCCGCGGCGTCTCCTCGATGGCGACCAGCACCGTCGAGCCGGTCGTGGTGAATCCGGCCACCGACTCGAAGAGCGCGTCCACCGGTGAGAGCGTGCCGGTCGTGATATAGGGCAGCGCGCCGAAGACGGACGCCAGCAGCCAGGCACTGCTCACGATGAAGAAGCCGTCGCGCGGTCGCACGCGCAGGTTCTGCGGGCGGACCCCCAAGGCGACTGGCAGACCCAGCAGCAGCGAGACACCGGCACTCACCAGATAGGGTGCCATCGGCTCGTCGAAGGCGAGCGCCGCGATCGCGGGGAGCAGCTGGAAGCCGCCGATCAGGACGAGCAACCAACCCGCGAGCTGGGTGGCCAGAAGGATGTTCAATGCCGAGGGGCCCCCGTCCGCCCGGCGCCCGAATCGGCGCCGGCCGGAACTTACCGCAGGGGACGCAACAGGGAGGACCGATCGGAGACGGGTCCCCTTGGGGATCCCATTCCCACGACTATTCGATCGTCTGCGGCCAATGATCAGATTCGAGAGTTCGCTTCAGCGTTCGAGTACATTTTCTGGTTCGGATCTACCATTTCTCGTCGCATAGCTGCCGATGAGTAGATAG
>JAFDDH010000138.1 GCA_019310975.1 Deltaproteobacteria bacterium
CGGACGATATTGTCATAGCGCATGGACTGCTGGAAGAGCGCATGCAGCATGTGGAATCCGACCTTGTCGGTCGCATACCAGGTGCGCTTGATCGTCATGCCACCGAAGGCCCGCGTCGCCACCGTGCCGTCTTCGTTGCGACTCCAGGGGCAGCCCCAATTCTCGAGCAGGGCCAGCTCCTTGGGCGCCTCCTCGACGAAGTACTCGATGACATTCTGATCACCGAGAAAGTCGGAGCCCTTCACCGTATCGAAGCCGTGCAGCTCGAAGTTGTCGTCGTCACGTGCGACCGCCGCGGCCCCACCCTCGGCGGAGACCGTATGGCTCCGCATCGGATAGACCTTGGAGACCATCGCGATCGAAGCGCTGGGATTGGCCTCGGCGGCGGCGATCGCGGCACGCAGACCGGCCCCTCCTCCACCAACGATGACGATGTCGTGCCGGGAAACCTGGACCACGGCCTACCTCATTGGACGCGCGTTCTCGGGGAATGAAGCGCCCATGTTCTAACGAATCACCTCTGCGATCGAAAGGTGATTGCAGCTTCAAGGTCGGTCAGTTCCCGCGGGAAGAAGACTCTGTGGTCCGCACGGGTTCGCATCGCACTCGCCCACCCCGGCGGCGGCGGTGATCCGGGCGAGGAGAAGCGCGCGATGTCGACGCGATCAGGGCCGTCGCCAGGCCGTGACCTTCTCTGTCACGCCGGCTCGCGATCCTGGCTCGCATGACGAATACGAAGTACGAAACGACCGCACGCCCCGCCTGCTGGCGCACGGAGCTGGCCGAGAGCCTCGCCGTGTGGATGGGTATCCTGATTGTCGGCCTCGCCGCCGTCGCGCTGACACCCGCTACGCCCGCTACGCCCGCTACGCCCGCTACGCCCGCTACGCCCGCCACGCCCGCCACGCCCGGCACCGATCCCGGCGAGTACGCGCTGGCTGCAGGAGGGCTCACTCTACCGCGATAGACTGCCCCGCATGCGCGATGGGCTCAGTCCCGCCCCCGATGATCCGCCCGCCGCCGAGCTGTGGCTGGTGGACGGCTACAACGCCCTGCACGCCGCACTGCTGGGTGGTAGTCAGAGCCAAGAGAGGCGCCAGGCGTGGTGGCAGGCCGAGCAGCGCCAGCGACTGATCGACCGGGTGTCCAGCTTTCGCGATCGCGCGGCGAGCATTCACATCGTCTTCGACGGCTCGAGGCCGGTCGTGGGCTCGGGCGATGGCGAGCACGAGGATGCTGCGGGGACGCGCGTGGCTGTGGTTTTCGCCCCGTCGGCCGACGACTGGCTGGTTGCGGCCGTGCGGGGGGATCAGAGGCCCGAACGAATCGCCGTCGTGACCGGCGACCGCCAGGTGGCCGGTCGCTGCCGGCATGCCGGGGCCGCCGTGATCGGGCCGCGAACCTTCCTCGCCTACTGCGAGGGCTAGGCTCCTAACCCTCGCAGGCATCCCCGATGCCGTCGCGGTCCACATCCGATTGGTCTGGATTCGCCTGGCTGGGGCAGTTGTCGCAGGAGTTCGTGAGGCCGTCGTCGTCGTCGTCGCGCACATCCGATCCATGCCCGAGCAGCCTTCCGGCCACGCAGACACGACTGCTTCCGCTGGCCGCCGGGGTGCCGATGATGGGATAGGCGGCCGGTGGGTCGAGGCGAACCCGGGAATCGATGGCAGCGCACCGCGCCGGCTGGGTCGGCGTCGGCGGCGCGGGGCAGTTCGGCACTGTCGCCACCGGTGCAACGACGCGGGCAGCGGCCGGGTCGACCAGCGTCTTGCGATCGCCCTTCGTGATGCGTGCATCGCCACTGAGCGGGAAGGTGTAGGAGGCGACACGAACCTCTTCGCGCCCGGGGTCGAATACGAGAATGACGTTGCGGTTCTGCCACTCCCATTGATAGTTGCGCTGCAGCTCCCAATAGCTGAAGGACTGTCCGTCCGAGAGCTGGACCGTTCTGTAGTGTGCGGCGTCGCTCCAGGTGTGCCCGTGGAGGCGCAGGAAGATCTGGCCGTGGGTCTTGACCAGGAGCTCTGCTTCCTCGTGCGAGCGCCATCCCTCGTGGTTGAAGAGCACGGTCGGAACACCGGGATAGGCGGCGAGCACCTGCGCCGGCCACAGCAGTGCATCGTCGGCCAGTCCGCCGAATGCCGAGCTCTCGACGCCGATGAAGAGGAAGCGATTGCCCTTCGGCGATCGCAATAGCCCCGCCCGGCTCAGCCCGGCCTGGTTGTACGTCGGCCCGCAGAGCTGACTGGACGGATCGGTGCAGCGGCCCACAGCGGTACGCGAAGCCCGGCGAATCCACTCACCTCCAGCGTAGGTCGAGGGCGGGCTCCCCGGGCAGCTTGCCTCCGGGCCGCACGGCGGCTCTCCACCCCCGCCGATATACCACTGCCCCGTGCTTGCGTCGCAGTCGTCGAGCCTGTTGCAGCGATGCGGCGGCTTGAGGGAGCGGCGCGCCGGATTGCTCTCGCCGAAGTACTCGGAGTAGAGGCGCGCATCCCGCAGCCGCATACTCCCACGGTGGCCCTTGCCATCGAAGTCGTGGTTTCCGGGCACCGTCAGGTAGGGGACGGGACCGGTTGGGCACGCGTCGAGGGCGGAGAACGCCGTCGACACCCGGCGCCACTCGCAGCGGTTCTCGACGCATTCGCACTCCCGGGTGCAGAGGCTATCCGGGTCGCTGCAGTCTCCGCTTGGATGCGAGGCCCTGCACTCGGCCTCGAGGGGTGACCGGGCGTGGTGGGGAGGCCGCGGCAGCCTGCCCTGGTCTTGGCCGTTGTTCTGCACGAGGTCGCCGAGATGCAGCAGAAGCGCCAAGCCGATGGTTGGACCGACCGCAGGATCCTCCTTCCACGACGCGCGGTTCTCGCAGACCCACTCCAATGTCCTTCGGAGATTGAAAGCCCACTCCTCCTCGTACGCCGCTCCCGTGTCCTCTCGATACGGGTCGTTGCTCCAGGGGTGCACGTAGTGCTGGGTGTCGGGCATGACGAAGACCGCGAAGCAATCGCCGTCGGCGCAGCGCGCTTCGTCGCTCGCCATCGCATTGGATGAAAGCAGGCCAAGCGCGAGCAGTGTTGTGGCGAGAGGCCCCAATCGCCGGCAGAGTCGATTGTGCATATTCCGCTGTCCCCGCTGATTCGAAGCAGGCGCCTTACGTCCAATGTCGCACAAATCCGGATCACCGCGCCCGTGGCAAGGCACGCGATGACGCGCAACTGACGACCGGCTACGGTCCAGCTCCCGGACTTGGCCGGATGCTGGAGACACCAGGTGCCCGTCGGCGGACAACGCGATCCCGAGGAGACGAGAAAGATCCTGCTCGACTGGCTCGGTCGCCAGATGCCCGATGCCCATGACCTCGCCATCCCCGAGCTCGAGATCCCGCAGGCAAGCGGCTTCTCCAACGAGACCTTCCTCTTCGAGGCCACATGGAAGAATGGCGGGCCGCAGCGCGCTCGGCTCGTGCTGCGGGCGCAACCACAGGAATACGGCCTCTTCCCCAAGGTCGACATCATCGAGCAGCAGTATCGCACCATGATGCTGCTCGGCGAGCACAGCGACGTGCCGGTCCCACGCGTGCGCTGGGCCGAGCCGGATCCGGATGTACTCGGACAGCCCTTCTTCGTCATGGACCGTGTGGAGGGGCAGGTGCCCGGCGATAATCCGCCCTACACCAGCGAGGGTTTCATCGTCGAGCTGCCGCCCGCACGGCGGCGCGCCCTACACGAGAGCGGCCTTGACGCCATGACGCGCATCCATAAGGTGGACTGGCGCGCCATCGGCTTCGACCATCTCGACCGACCCGAGTTCGGCAAGCCGGGACCCACGCAGCTGCGCGGCTATTTTCAGCACTTCGTCGATTGGGCACTCGATGGCGAGCCGCATCCGGTCATCGACCGGGCCTGGGAACGCCTCTGCGCGGAGTGGCCCGACGATGGCGAGCATGTCGACCTGACCTGGGGCGACGCGCGCATCGGAAACCAGATGTTTCGCAACCAGCTCTGCGTGGCGGTCTTCGATTGGGAGATGAGCGCGCTCGCCAACGCCGAGAGCGATCTCGGCTGGTGGTGCTTCATGCAGCGCTTCCATACCGAGGGTATGGGCGGCCCGCTGCCGGAGGGCCTGCTCGATCGCAGCGAGACTGTCGCGCTCTGGGAGCAGAAGATCGGGCGGCCGGCACTGCACGTCGACTTCTACGAGCTGCTCGGCGGCTTCCACTTCTGTCTCATCATGGTGATGATGGGCAGGAGCATGGCGCGCCTGATGCCAGACTTCCCCGCGGATTTCGGACAGACGAATCCTGGCGTCGGGGTGCTGGCGACGATTGTCGAGCGCGCATCCGGATAGCCTCGCCGCGGCCGGTGCTCGACTGCTCGCGGAGCCGGTTGGGGCGAGACTGCTGGCGGCTAGGCCTCAGGCCGCGTCGATCGCGCGCAGGTGCTTCTCGATGACATCGAGGGGCGGCGGCTCGTCACGCAGCCGGCGCGCCGCGCGCAAGCGGATGATGCTCCAGGCAAGCGCCGCCACGGCCACACCGGCGGAGATGATCTCGACCACGGCGAGCAGACCCGGAGCCTGCTTCACGTCCTGCACAGTGGCGAGAATCGAACCGACTGCGGTGGCCAGAATCAGCGTGGTGAAGAGGCAGAAGAGCACCAGTCGCCACACCAAGGATTCCCCCTCTCGCACGCGTCGCAGCTCGCCTCGGGAGAAGTGATCGAGAAACCAGCCGGTGTCCTCGTCGAGCCCACGATCCTGCGGCGGGTCGAGGCTCTGCCCAGTGAGCGGATCCTCTGCGCTCTCGCCGCGGCGGTGGCACTCGACCCCCTCGAGGATCCGCTCGTGGACCTTCTCTGTGATCGGATAGAAGATTGCAATCGCCAGACCGATCAAGGCCGTCGCGGCCGGCGCCAGTGCAAAGATCGCGCGGATCGCGAACTGCACGACGTCCGACTGCTCGACATTGGGCTCGTAGCCCAGGCTCGCGAGGATGGCCAACGGGATCGACATGCTGGGGATCACGGTGAACTTCGTCATGATCGACCACAATCCACCGTACTGCGCCTCGCGCCGCTTGCCCGTATGCAGCTCGTCGTAGTCGATGACGTCCGCCTGCATGGCCGGCCCGAGCAGGAGCCGCGACGAGAAGACCGCTCCCGCGAAGAGTAGACAGACCACCATCGGGACGAAGTCACCCGGCCCGACGAAGAAGAAGATCGAGAAGAGCGCAACCACCGTGGCCGCATAACCGAATAGCCAGAGTGGCTTCTTGCCGAATCGCTTCACAAACCATACCCAGAGTGGCAAGCAGGCAAAGCCCGCCCCGAAGTAGACAGCCAGGAAGACCGCCAGCCAGAGATCTGGATCCTCGGGCTGGATCACATATTTCGTGAAGTAGGGCATCAGAAGCCCCGGGATTGCGCCCGTCACCGAGCCGATCAGATAGATGATCAGCAGCAGTCGAAAGGCGCGATTGCGCATCACACGCCGCAGGCCCGGAACCAGCGGATTCGGCGGCCGATTCACGTAGTCGGGCCGCTCTCTTACCCGGTAGGCGAGGTTCCAATAGAGAAGTGTCAGCAGAGTTCCGAAGATGATCGAGAAAGCGACGAAGGTGTCGCGCTGGTTGCCAAAGATCCGCCCCATCAACCACGGCGCGAGCGCCGCCAACATCGTGCCCGCGACGGTAAAGCCCTCGGACCAACCGTAGAGGGACGCTCGCTCGCGGTAGTTCTGCGTCAACTCTGGGCCCAGCCCGTAGTGAGGAATCTGATAGACGGTGTGGAAGAGGTAGTAGAGGGTGTAGGTCGCCGCGAACCAACCAACGGCTGTGAGCGGATCCAGGCCAAGTGGCGGACTGAACATCGCGATGAAGCTCACGGCCGCCAAGGGCGCACCGATCACCATCCATGGACGGCGCCTTCCCCAACGCGTCCGCGTGCGGTCGCTGATCCAGCCCATCAGTGGATCCGTGATCGCATCGAAGGCGCGCGCCACGGCCTTCACGATGGCGATGAAGCCGAGCGGAACCAGGATCACATCGGAGTAGAACATGGTGAGATGGATCGCGATCGGGATCGCCATGGCGGCGCCCGCCATGCCCGGCGCCCCATAGGCGAGCTTCACGCCGAGGCGGAGCGGTGCATCCCCCACCGAGGACGAGGAAGTCTCGCTGACGCCACGGGGACTCGAGTCGGAATCGGGTGCCATTCTCACGTCGCGAGTCTTGCCAATCTCCACCACCGCAACCACGGGAAAGAAGCCCGATGCACGAACCCGCCGAACCTGCGAGTGTGGAGGGTCGGAGGGCCCCTGCGTGGCTCTTCGGGCAGCGCTCAGCGGGCGGCCAGCTCCGCATCGTTGGCACAATCACGCAGCGGCCGCCCGAGTACGCCGGCCAGCAGGTTCTCGACCGCGAGGTCCGCCATCCGCAGACGCGTGGCCGTACTCGCACTGCCGATGTGGGGCGTGAGCACGACGTTGTCGAGACCCAGCAGCGGGCTGTCGGCGGGCAGCGGCTCGGTCGCGAAGACATCGAGCCCAGCGGCCGCAACCCGGCCAGAGCGAAGCGCTGCGACCAGCGCGAGCTCGTCGACGATGCCACCGCGTGAGGTGTTCACCAGAACGGCACCCGGACGTATGCGAGCGAACGCGTCGGCGTCGATCAGCCCGTGTGTCTCCTCGGCCAGCGCGACGTGGACGCTCACGAAATCAGAGCCGGCAAGGAGAGCGTCGAGCTCGACCTGCTCGACGCCGGGCAGGCGGTGCGGGCTGCGCGACCAGCCCAGGATGCGCATCCCGAAGCCGTGGGCCCGGCTGGCCACGGCCTGGGCGATCGGACCGAGCCCAACCAGACCGAGGGTCGAAGCGTGCAGATCCCGGCCCAGGAAGCCGTCCAGCTGCCAGCGCCGATCCGGCGTCCAGGCGCCGCTACGCACTGCGCCGTCGGCTTCCACGATGCGCCGGGACGCGGCCAGAAGCAGTGCGAAGGCAAGATCCGCGGTGGTCTCGGTGAGTACCCCGGGGGTAAAGCCGACGCGAATTCCTCGCGCCGTGGCGGCGGCGACGTCGATGTGATCGACCCCCACGGAGCAGCTCGAGATCACCCGCAGCGACCGGGCCGCACCGATCACGTCCCCGTCCACTCGGTCCGTGAGCAGGCATAGCAGGCCCTCGCAGTCGGTGGCCGCTTCGCGAAGCGCTCTGGGCTCGGGCTGGAGGGGACCCGGCCACACCACGCACTCGGTCCGCTCGTGCAGCGGTGCGAGTGGATCGCGATCCACCATCCGCGCGAGGCCCGCCATCGAATGAGTGACGAAAACGCGCGGCCTGTGACCCGGATTCATCGCGATTCACTCCATGCCGGCACGAATCGGATCCTCCCAGAGGAGCGCTGCCGAAAAGAAATTTCCTGTCTCACCTTGACCGCGGGGGGCGAAGCCAAATAACGTTGGCGCCCGGCTCCCCGTCCTCTGCTCCGGGGTACGCCTCAGCGCCCAGCCCAGCCCACCAGCGCCAGAGACCGACTTGGATGGGTGGATGCCGAGCCGGTGTCTGAACCGCGATGCGGGCGCGTCGACCCTGTGAACTCGCGCGCCCAGCCAGCCAGCACGAGCAGAGCACGAGGAAACGATGGCCGACCACTAGACCCAGAAGTCCCAGACCCTGCGCTTCGCCGAGTGGGTCGTCCGTTGGAAGTTCCCGATCCTGATGGCTCTGATCGTTTCCACGCTCTTCTTCTCCTTCCCGATCGTAAACGCCGTACTGATCGCCTTCTTCGACAGCGGCTGGAAGGAGCTGCCCGCCGTCAACGTGGACACCCGAGCGCGCGATCAGTGGCCCGACCACCCCTTCATCAGCGCCCAGGACAAATTCGCCAACAAATTCGGCGGCTCCGCGGAAGTCGCGATCGCAGTGGTGGTCGAGGAGGGCACGATCTTCACACCCGAGGTGATCGGGAAGATCAACCGCATCACGCATCGTCTCGACGGTCGCGGCTTCAACAGCCACAGCGACGAACGCGACGAGCTACGCGACCAGCTCGATGAGCAGGGTGTCCCGCTTAAGAAGATCCAGAGCATCCTCGACAGCACCTATCCCCCCTACCCGGTCAACCACTATCAGATCCGCTCGGTGACGGCGAACAACACCCGCGTGGTCCAAGTCGAGGCGGCCGGGGACATCGAGACCAGCGTGCTCATGAAGGAGCCCCCCCAGACCCAGGAGGAGGCGGATGCGATCGCCGCGCGTGTACGCCAGAACCCTCCCTTCATCTACGGCCGCCTCGTCTCGCTGGACGAGAAGGGGGCGCTGATCAGCGCCGGCTTCGTGACCGATCGCCTGAACAACCGCGAGACCTTCATGGCGGTCTTCGACCACGTCCAGCAGATCAAGAAGGACGAGGAGACCGACAACTTAAAGATCTACATCTCCGGCTACCCGATTCTGGTCGGCTGGATCCTGCTCCACGCCTTCGAGATCACGTTCTTCCTGGTGGCGACGGTCGTGATGATCTTCGTGCTGCTCTGGGCGTACTTCCGGCGTTGGCACGGGGTGCTCATCCCTGCCGTGGCCGCCGTGGCGACGTCGATCTGGGGGCTCGGCTTTACCGGCTGGGTCGGCTTCACCTTCGACCCACTCATCCTCGTAATCCCGACCATCATCACGGCGCGTGCCGTCTCCCATACCGTGCAGATGGCCGAGAGATTCTTCGAGGACTACGAGATCCTGCTGCCCGCCCTGGGCGATCCCGAGGCCGCCAAGAAGGAGGCCGCCACCGTCGCCATGAGCGAGTTGATCGTGCCCGGCACCCTCGGCATCGTGACGGACGTGGCCGGTCTGCTGGTCATCCTGGTGACCTCGATCCCGCAGATGCGCGAGCTGGGGATCTTCGGCGCCTTCTGGGTGTCCTCCATCATCATCACCGTGGAGATCCTGCACCCGGTGTTGATCTGCTATCTGCCCGCTCCCAGCGAGCACGAACACTTCCTGCCGTCCTTCATGGTGCGCTTCACGCGCTTCCTGGGCGACATTACCACCCACCCCGTCTACAAATACGTGATCGCGGTGACCACCGTCCTGCTGTTGGTCGGCTCCACCTATATCACGCTCGTCTACTCCCAGATCGGTGAGGCGAAGCCGGGTACTCCGCTGCTATTTCCCGATCACGAGTGGAATATCGCCACCGCTCAGATCGCTGATCGATTCGGCGGCGTCGACTCCCTCGTCGTCTTCCTCGAGGGCGACAAGGAGAAGGCCAGCGGCGACGCCGTGCCGATCCTGCGCATGGCCGAGTTCGAGCGCTGGATGGCCGCCTACTCGGATCTCGGCGCCACCATCTCGATCGTGCCGATCCTGCGCATGGCGTGGGCGATGAACCACTACGGCGACCCGAAGTGGAGCTTCGTATCGGACGATCAGGCGGTGGTGCGACAGCAGATCTATCAAATGCGCACAAACGGCGCCCCGGGTGCGATGGACCCCTACCTCACGCCCGAGGGCAAGGACGCCAACATCCGCTTCTTCTACCGCGACCACAAGGGCAAGACGATCCGCCGGACGGTGCTTGCCGCCGAGGAGTTCATCCGGCGCAATCCAATCGGCCAGGTAATCGTGCGTCTGGAGAAGGATCGCGCCGTGCCGGACGACGGGTTCTTCTCCCGCGGCTCACTGCTGGACAAGTGGTATTACATGCTCGGGCCGCTGCTGCCGGAGCGGCACCACATGCTCACCGTCCAGATTCGCAACGATGACGGCACGTACACCAGCCAGCAGGTAAACGCCTTCGTGGGGGCCAACGCCCTGCCCGAGTGGATCCAAGACTTCCGCGCTGCGGCCCAGGAGGACTATCAGGACCGGCTCGACTACCTGGATGAGGGCGAGATCTTCACGTGGCCCGAGGAGCTGGCCGAATGGTCGCTCGACGACATCGACTATTGGTGGCAGGACGAGGAGTACGGCATCCGTGCCGTGGCGCTCAATACCAAAGAGTTGATCGTCGAGGATCTCAAGGCGGTGGACGGCGTACCTGCCTATCAGCAGACCAATAGCTGGACCCGAGGCGTGCAGTTCGTGATGGCGGGGGGGCTGATGGGCATCCTGGCTGCGATCGATGACGAGGTGGAGCGCAGCCACGTCGCCAACATCGTGCTGATCTTCCTGGTGATCTTTACCCTCCACTCGATCACCTATCAATCGGTGCCGAGTGGCTTCATCATCCTGCTTCAAATCGCCACGGCGACGATGCTCTCGCTGGCCTATATGGCGATCGCTGGAATGGGCCTCAATATCAACACCCTGCCGGTGCAATCCGTTGGCGTGGGTATCGGTGTCGACTATGCGATCTACATCGTGGATCGCATCAGACACGAAGTGGCCGACACAGCGGACATCGATGAAGCCGTGAGACGCGCGATCAGGACGACAGGCATGGCGGTATCGTTCACTGCCAGCACGATCGTCGGCGGCATCTTCCTCTGGACGTTCTCCAACCTGCGCTTCCAGGCCGACATGGCCAAGATGCTCTGCATCCTGATGGTCATCAACATGCTCGGCGCCTTGACGGTCGTGCCCGCCTTCTACTCGGTCTTCCGCCCGAAGGTCGCCACGGCGCTGCTCACCGAGGACCAGGTGGACGCAATCCACCGCCAGAAGGAGATGGAGCGCAGGAAGGGAATGCGCGACGACTAATTGGCGAACTGGGGGGTGGCCGGGGGCCAACCCCTGCCAGTTCGCTCACCTCGTTGCCTTGGATGGCGTGGGTTGCTTGTCGGGGGGGACGGGGGCCAAACCCCTGCCAGTTCGCTCACCTCGTTGCCTTGGATGGCGTGGGTTGCTTGTCGGGGGGGA
>JAFDDH010000139.1 GCA_019310975.1 Deltaproteobacteria bacterium
GAGATCGCCCGGATGGCGGGCGGTGAGGAGATCACCGCAGCGACCCGGCGTCACGCTCGGGATCTAATGAGGGTTAAATCCCCCACCTAGAGTGCAATTCGGCCGCTTCCCGATCCGTTCAAGACCCCGATCCGAAGCGCCGATGTAGCCCCTAGCGATGCTTGCATCGCGGCGTGGGGCCCGTGCCCCCGCGATCGGGATGGGGGGGATCAGGGCTGATGGCCGCGTCGCGGCAGACGAGAGGCGACGAGCACCTCCAAGTGCCTCCGGGCGCCGTCGTCCTGGTCAAGAGCGGATTCTATGAGGGACTCGAGGTGGTGATCGATCGCGATTGGCTGGTCATCGGCCGCGGGCGGGGCGCCGACATGGTGATCGCCGAGGCGACCATCTCTCGCGCACACGCTGCGATCGGCTTCGACGTCGAGGGCTTCTATGTGCAGGATCTGGGGAGCACGAACGGAACCATCGTGAACGGCTCGAAGGTGGAGCGCCAACTCCTGAAGTCGAGCGATGAGATTCAAATGGGGCGGCTCTTGATCGGAGTGACGCTGCCCTGATGCCGCGCGCCGCTCGGGGCGCGCCACTACTGAGGTACCTGCCGAGGTTTCGACTCGCCAGGAGGAGACGAGGGGATCGCATGGACCACTATACGCTGATCGTCGTGAGCGATGACCGCTCGCCGGTTCGGCGCTTCCAGGTGCCCACGCTGTGGGTGCAGCGGGCGATCTGGGGAGCCGCCGCGGTGGGCCTCATCTGCCTGCTCGCCACCTGGGACTACTGGCGCATGTGGGCCGACAACAGCGAGCTGGACGGACTGCGAATCCAGACCGCCGAGCAGGGCCAGCAGATCGATCACTTCAAGCGCACGCTGGCCGATGTCGAGAGCGAGCTGGCGCGCGTCAAGGATCTGGAGCGCAAGGTTCGCATCATCGCGAACCTGCCCGGTGCGGCCGCCGTGGGCGGTGCCGGCGTGACCGAGCTGGTGCCAGCCGGTGCGGAAGGCCAGGCGGCCGAGCAGCTGATGCCGCCGGCGGGTGTTCCGATCGACCTCGACGGGACAGAGAGCATGAACGGGCAGGGCGGCGACGTGACTCCAATTCCGCTCTCGTCCATGACCGATGAGCAGGCGTACTCGCGTGGGCTGACCACGAGCGGCGCGCGCTATGTGCTCGGTCTCGATGGGCGTGCCGTCGCACTGGGCGTGCACGCCGAGGGCCGCGGCGACTCGCTCGAGCAGCTGCTCGAGCAGCTCGAGGACAAGCGCGTGAAGCTCGCCTCGATGCCGTCGATCTGGCCGGCCCGCGGCTGGCTCACGTCACGCTTCGGCCCGCGGGTCTCGCCCTTCACCGGGCGCACGCAGCAGCATTCGGGCCTCGACATCGCGTCGCGGCGCGGCACGCCGATCATTTCCCCGGCCGAGGGGCGGGTCAGCTACGTGGGACGCAAGGGTCCGCTCGGCAATGCGCTCGTGATCAACCACGGCTTCGGTGTGAAGACCTTCTACGGCCACACCGAGAAGATCTTCGTGAAGCCCGGGCAGAAGGTCGAGCGCGGTGACCAGATCGCCTCGATCGGAAGCTCGGGGCGCAGCACCGGTCCGCACCTCCACTATGTGGTCGAAGTGGCCGGCAAGCCCCGCAATCCGCTCAACTACATCTTCGACTGAGGGAAGCCAAGCGAGCCCTCGACGGATTCCGCTCGGCGACCCGGTCGACTCCCGCTCCCTGCGCGGACGTTCGTTGCCGCAAAAGCGGCACTCTCCTAAGATCCTCTCCCCACCCCGATCCCCCTCCGGGAGCCGGTCGACCTTCCCATGCAGCGCACCCTGAGCAAGATCTTCGGCACGCGGAACGACCGGGAGATCAAGCGGATCATGCCGGTCGTCGAGGAGACGAATGCGCTCGAGCCGGCGCTGACGAAGCTCTCGGACGCTGAGCTCGCCGCCCGCACGCCGGATTTTCGCCAGCGTCTCGAGAACGGTGAGCCCCTCGACGACCTGCTGCCCGAGGCCTTCGCGACCGTGCGCGAGGCCGCCAAGCGGACGCTTGGCCAGCGCCACTACGACGTGCAAGTGGTCGGCGGCGTGGTGCTGCACCGTGGCGGCATCGCCGAGATGAAGACGGGCGAGGGGAAGACCCTGGTGGCGACGCTGCCCTGCTACCTGAATGGGCTCACGGGCAAGGGCGTTCACGTCGTCACTGTGAACGACTTCCTCGCCGAGCGCGACGCCGAGTGGATGGGCGCAGTGCACCGCTTCCTCGGACTCCAGGTGGGCGCCATCGTACATGGGCTCGACGACGCCGAGCGCAAGCAGGCGTACGGTGCCGACATCACCTACTGCACCAATAATGAGCTCGGCTTCGATTATCTGCGCGACAACATGAAGTATTCGATCGAGAGCTTCGTCCAGCGCCCACTCCACTTCGCGATCGTCGACGAGGTGGACTCCATCCTGATCGACGAGGCGCGCACTCCGCTCATCATCTCGGGCCCCTCGGAGGCGAACACGCAGCTCTACGAGGTGGCCAACCGCGTGATTCCCACGCTCAAGGCGGGCACCCAGGGAGAGCCCTCGAAGGGGATCGAAGAGACCGGTGACTATTGGCTGGACGAGAAGGCCCACAACGCCACTCTCACCGAGGAGGGTGTGCACAAAGTCGAGCAGATGCTTCGCATCGACAATCTCTTCGACCCTTCGATGATGCCGGTGATCCACGCCGTCAATCAGGCGCTCGTGGCGCATACGCTCAAGAAGATCGACGTCGAATACGTGGTGCGTGCTGGCGATGACGGCAAGAAGGAGGTGGTGATCGTCGACGAGCACACCGGTCGCCTGATGCCCGGTCGGCGCTGGTCGGATGGTCTGCATCAGGCCGTGGAGGCAAAGGAGGGCATCAAGGTCCGCAGTGAGAATCAGACCCTGGCCTCGGTGACCTTCCAGAACTTCTTTCGCATGTACGAGAAGCTGTCCGGCATGACGGGTACCGCCGACACCGAGGCAGCCGAGTTCGCCAATATCTACGACCTCGACGTCAGCCTGATGCCGACCAACCGCCCGCTGCGGCGCGGCGACGAACCGGACGTCGTATTCAAGACGAAGAAGGAGAAGTTCAACGCCGTCGTCGACGAGCTGAAGGTGCGCCACGAGGGGGGTCAGCCGGTATTGGTGGGCACGATCTCCATCGAGACCTCGGAGATGCTCTCGAAGAAGCTGAAGAAGCAGGGCATCCCCCACAACGTGTTGAACGCCAAGAAGCACGCTCGCGAGTCGGAGATCGTCGCCCAGGCCGGCCGCAAGGGCGCGATCACGATCTCGACGAATATGGCGGGCCGCGGCACCGACATCCTGCTCGGCGGCAATCCCGAGTTCATGGCGCTGGCAAAATGCGGCCATGACAAGGACCACGCCGACTATCCGACACTGCTCGCGCAATATGAGACGAAGTGCGCGGCCGAGCAGCGCGAGGTCCTCGAGCAGGGCGGCCTGCATATCCTCGGCACCGAGCGCCACGAGAGCCGGCGGATCGACAACCAGCTTCGCGGTCGCGCAGGGCGACAGGGCGATCCCGGCTCGAGCCAATTCTTCCTCTCGCTGGAGGACGATCTGCTGCGGATCTTCGCGGCCGACCGCGTGGCGCAATGGTGGGATCGCGTGGGTGTCGAAGAGGGCGAGGCGATCGAGAACCGCATGCTGACGAAGGTGATCGAGAACGCCCAGAAGAAGGTCGAGTCCCGCAACTTCGACATTCGCAAGCACCTGCTCGACTACGACGATGTGATGAACAAGCAGCGCCAGGCCTTCTACGGCCGCCGTCTCGACGCCCTCGAGCAGGAGAGTGTCGAGCCCGAGGTGATGGCGATGGTCGAGGGGATGCTCGTCACGAGCCTCGACGAGACCTGGCCGGATCGCGGCGACCCGGAGGACGAGCAGCTGGGCGAGCTCGCCGCGATGCTCGAGCACGAGTTCGGGATCACCTTCACGACGGAGGACGTACCCTTCAAGGTGGACGGCAAGCTGGCCTCCGATCGCGACGAGCTCGGTCGTGCGATCCTCGATCGCATGCAGGCGTTCCTGGGCGAGAAGCGCCAGTCCTGCCAGCAGCTCGTCGAGGAGTACAACGAGGTCTTCGACTACCCGAGCTTCGACTGGTTCGAGCGCGACATTCTGCTGAAGATCCTCGACGCGCAGTGGAAGGATCACCTGCACACCATGGATGGTCTGCGCGAGGCCATCGGGCTGCGCGGCTACGCGCAGCGCGACCCGAAGGTCGAGTACCAGCGCGAGGGTTTCGCTCTCTTCGAGGAGATGGAGCAGCGCGTCGATAGCCAGGTGACCGAGACGATCTTCAAGTTCGAGTTCCCGCGTCCGAAGCTCGAGAGCACTGCCCAGCAGGCCGTTTCGCGCTCCGCGCCTGCGGGCGGCGCGGCGCCGCAGCGGGTGGCAGGCGGCCACGGCGCCGAACGCCGGGGCCCGATGCTCGGTGTCGGTGGGTCCGGCCTCGCGCCTGCGGCGGTCGAGAAGGTCGGACGCAACGAACCGTGTCCCTGCGGTAGCGGCAAGAAGTACAAGCGCTGCCACGGCGCGTGATCGGCGCTTCGATGGCCAAGAAGACAGCCGCTCCGGTCGTGCCGGGCTTCCGCTCGAGTGGAATCTGCTGCGGGATCAAGCCGCGGGACCTCGATCTCGCCCTGATCGTGAGCGACCGGCCGGCGAGCGTGGCCGGTGTATTCACGCGCTCGACTGTGGTGGGCGCGCCCGTAGAGCTGTGTCGCGAGCGCATCGCTTCCGGGCGGGGACGGGCGGTGTTGGTGAATAGCGGCATCTCGAATGTCGCGATGGGCGCGCGTGGCCGGCGCGACGCGCTTCGCATGGCGACGTGGACTGCGCGTGCGCTCGGCTGCGAGGTCGACGATGTCTTCGTCGCCTCGACGGGCGTGATCGGAGAGCCCCTGCCGATGGACTGCCTTCGGACCGGCATCCCCAGGGCCGCGGCCGCGCTGCGGCGCGAGGGGCTCGCGGACGCCGGCGAGGCGATTCGAACGACCGATACCTTCGCCAAGATCGCATGCCGGAAGGTGCCGGTGGCCGGGCGCATGGTCAGGGTGGCCGGGATCGCGAAGGGCTCCGGCATGATCGAGCCGAATATGGCCACCATGCTCTCCTTCCTGCTGACCGATGCGGCCGCGTCGCCCGCGTACCTGCGCGGCGTGTTGCGGCGTGTGGCCGATGAAACCTACAACCGCGTAACCGTGGACGGAGAGTCGTCCACCAGCGATAGCGTCCTGCTCTTCGCCAATGGCCTCGCGGGCCACACCCGGCTGACGGCCCGCACCAGCCCCGGCGCCGATGCTTTCGAGACCGCAGTGCGGGCCGTGGCGACGGATCTCGCGCGGGATCTCGCGCGGGACGGAGAGGGCGCCACCAAGCTGATTACGGTGTGGGTCCGTGGGGCCCGCTCGAACGCCCAGGCAGAGGGCGCGGCCCGGCGGATCGCCAACTCGTTGCTGGTGAAGACGGCGGTATTCGGCCGCGACCCGAATTGGGGGCGGATTCTGCAGACCGTGGGCGCGGGTCGCACGCAGCTGAACCTGGACCGCACGCGGGTGAAGCTCGGCGGCATCACGGTCTTCCGGCGCGGCGCCTCGGCGGGTCCGGCGGCGCGGGAACGGGCGCGGGCGCGCTTCGACCGAGACGAGGTCGACATCGAGGTCGATCTGGGTGTGGGGCGCGGCGCCGCCCGCGTCTGGACCTGTGATCTCAGCTACGACTACGTTCGCATCAACGCCGAGTACACCAGTTGATCTCCGACTTCCGCGTGCCCCGCGGGACCTTCGTGGTAGCAGGCCGGTGATTCTGCTAAACACCTGCCAATTCACACGTTCCGGGCCACCCCTGCGGTGCCGGGCCCGTGGGTTCGAGTCATCGAACGCACGCAGAGCCCGGTCGGGGGATCGGATGGTTCCGGGGCGGAGGCCCAACCGCGAAGGAGAACCGAATGTCCGAGACGACGACGGCGCCGCCGTCGGCGGCCGGTGATGCGACCGCCGCCACCCCTGCCGGCACGCCGACCACCAACCCCACGACGACACCCGCCGAAGAGACGTCCGCGAGCGGCATGGCGGAAGCCATGCAGCCCACCGAGCTGAGCATCCAGAGCCTGCTCGAGGCCGGTGTGCACTTCGGGCACCAGACACGCCGCTGGAATCCGCGCATGCGCCGCTTCATCTTCAGCTCACGCAATGGCACCCACATCCTCGATCTCGACCAGACACTGCCGATGTTCCGCTCGGGCCTCGACTACATCCGTGAGGTGACGGGCGAGGGCGGCAGCGTGCTCCTGGTCGGCACCAAGCGTCAGGCAGCGCCCATCGTCATGAGCGAGGCCGAGCGCGCCGGTCAATACTACGTCAACAACCGCTGGCTCGGCGGCATGTTGACGAATTGGAAGACCGTCAAGAAATCGATCGAGACGTACAAGAACCTACTCGAGATCGAAGCCGACGAGGAGAAGCGGGCCGCGCACTCCAAGAAGGAGCTCGCGCGCGTCCACCGCTTGGTTGAAAAGTATCGGAAGTCGCTCGAGGGCATCAAGGACATGTCGCGCTTGCCGGACGCGATGTTCGTGATCGACGTGGGCAAGGAGGCGATCGCGGTGAGCGAGGCGCGGCGTCTTGGGATCCCGATCATCGCGGTGGTCGACAGCAACTGCAATCCGCTCGACGTCGATTTCGTGGTGCCCGGCAACGATGACGCCATTCGCTCCATCGAGCTCTATTGCAGATGCGTTGCGGACGCCTGCATCGAGGGTGCCGCGCAGCATCAGGCCAAGCTGATCCAGCAGAAGAAGGACGAGCCGAGTGCCGAGGCCAAGCCCAGCACGGGCCGTCGGGTCGTCGAGATCAAGCAGCCTCCGCGGCGCGGCCGCGGCGGCAGCGGGCGCACCCACAGCTCGGGTGGCTGGTCCGACAAGCCCGGGGGTCACTCCGATGTCGCGCCGGCCACACCGCCGGCCAGCGAGACCAAGCCGGCCGCCGTGGATAGCAAGCCGGCGGCCGTGGATAGCAAGCCGGCGGCCGGCGAGACCAAGCCGGAGGGCGAGCAGACCCCGCAGCCCTAGGAGAATCGAGGCCCGTGGACGGTTCCGCCCGGTGCGGGCGGGCCGAGACAGAACGAAGACAGGCGGGGCGGCGTCCACCCAATCAGGACGCGCACCCCCGAGTAGGAGAAGGAAACTTGGCGGAGATCTCTGCGAAGGATGTGAAGGCGCTGCGCGACTCGACCGGCGCCGGAATGATGGACTGCAAGAAGGCACTCACCGACGCCGGCGGCGACGTCGAGCAGGCGGTGGATCTGCTGCGTGAGCGCGGCCTTTCGAAGGCCGGCAAGCGCGCGGGCCGCGAGACCAGTGAGGGCGCCATCGGAGTCTCCACCGAGGGAGGATTCGGCGTCGTCATCGAGCTCGGCTGCGAAACCGACTTCGTGGCGAAGAACGATCAATTCCAGACCCTCGTCCAGGACGTGGCGGATGCCATCCGCGAAGGCGGTGGTGCGGCGGATGCCGAAGCCGCACTGAAGGCCAAGGTCGGCACCAGCACGGTGGATGAACACATCAAGACCGCCGTGGGCCGGCTTGGCGAGAACATCCAGCTCAAGCGCGTGGCCGCGATCACGGTGGACGGTCTCGTTGGCTCCTACGTGCACGGGGGCGGCAAGCTGGGTGTGATCGTGGGCTTGGCCTCGGGCAACCCGGACGACGTGAAGGAGACCGCCAAGGACATCGCGATGCACGTGGCTGCGGCGGATCCGACGCCGCTTGCGGTCGACCGCGACGGGCTCGATCCCGGGGTGGTCGAGAAGGAGCAGACCATCCTTCGCAATCAGGCCCTCGAGAGTGGCAAGCCGGAGAAGATCGTCGAGAATATCGTGAAGGGTCGGCTGAATAAATTCTTCGCCGAGCACACCCTCGTCGAGCAGCCCTTCGTGAAGGATACCGACAAGAAGGTCGCCGACGTGCTCAGCGAGGCGGGCGGCGCCAGCGTCAGTGGATTCGTTCGCTTTCGACTGGGAGAGATTGCGGAGTGAAGCCAGCCTATCAGAGGCTGTTGCTCAAGCTCTCCGGTGAGGGTCTCGCCGGAGAGGACGGAGCGGGCATCCAGCCCGGCGTAATCGCCGGCGTCGCCGAACAGATCAGGGATGTGCACGCGCTCGGCGTTCAGGTCAGCGTCGTGATCGGCGGGGGCAATATCATCCGCGGGATGACCGCGGCTTCGCAGGGCATGGACCGCGCCAATGCGGACTACATGGGAATGCTTGGCAGCGTCATCAACGCCATGGCGCTGCAGGATGCGCTCGAGAAAGTCGGCCTGGAGACGCGCGTGCTGACGGCCCTCGAGATCAGGCAGGTGGCCGAGACCTACATTCGGCGCCGGGCGATCCGGCATATGGAGAAGGGCCGCATCGTCATCTTCGGTGGCGGCACGGGCAATCCCTACTTCACGACGGACACCGCTGCGGCCTTGCGGGCGGCGGAAGTAGAAGCCCAGGTCATCTTGAAGGCGACTCAAGTCGACGGGGTGTACAGCGGGGATCCCAACAAGGACCCGCAGGCGGTGCGCTACGAGCGGTTGAGCTTCGATGAGGCCATGCGCCAGAACCTGAAGTTCATGGACCAGGCCGCTATCGCGCTCTGCCGCGAGAACGGGCTACCGATCGTGGTCTTCGATATGCGCGTGACTGGCAATATCCTGAAGGTCGCATCCGGCGAGCGTGTTGGCACCATCGTCAGCGAGTAGAGCAGAGGGAGGCTTCCATGGCGGGTGAGGAAGAGAACGAGCTCGTGCTCGAAGAAGCGAACGAGGCGATGAGCAAGACGCTGGACAACTTCAAGCGCGAGCTCTTGAAGGTCCGCACGGGACGCGCCAGCACAGCGCTGCTCGATGGCATCATGATCGACTACTTCGACGCGCCGACACCGCTGAAGCAGCTGGCGGGGCTGAGTGTTCCCGATCCGCGCATGATCGTCGTCTCCCCCTTCGACAAGAGCGTCACCGGAGATATCGAGAGGGCCATCCAGAGTGCAAACCTCGGCCTCACGCCCTCCAACGACGGCAAGGTGATCCGCATCGCAATCCCGGCGCTGACTGAGGAGCGCCGCAAGGATCTCGTCAAGCAGGTGCGCAAGATGGCCGAGGATCATCGCATCGGCGTGCGCGAGGGCCGGCGCGACGCCCTCTCGATGCTGAAGGACCTGGAGAAGGACGGCTCGCTGCCCAGCGATGACCGTCACCGGGGCGAGAAGGCGGTACAAGATCTGACCGACGACTTCAGCAAGAAGATCGACGAGCTCACGGCCCAAAAGGAAAAGGAAGTCCTCGAGGTCTGAGCCATGTCGCAGGTCGACTCCCGCCCGGATCGCATGCCCAGACACATTGCCATCATCATGGATGGCAATGGACGCTGGGCCCAGCTGCGCGGCCTGGAGCGCAATGAGGGGCACCGTGCCGGGCTCGAATCGGTGCGCGACACGGTGCGCGCTGCCGGCGAGCTGGGAATCGATTGCCTGACCCTCTACGCCTTCTCGAGCGAAAACTGGAATCGCCCGAAGGAGGAGGTGGGCGAGCTGATGCGTCTGCTCGAGTACTACCTGGACGAGGAGCTCGAAGAGGCGATGGAGAAGGGCGTGCGGGTGCGCGCCATCGGGCGCCTCGACCGTCTGCCTCCGTCGACCCGCGCGGCCGTCCAGAAGGCCGTCGAGGCGACGAAGCACAATGGTGAGCTGGACCTGATCTTCGCGCTCTCCTATGGCGGGCGAACCGAGATCACGGATGCCGCGCGGCGGCTGATCCGCGACGCCGAGCTCGGCCATATCGATCCCGACCAGCTCGACGAGAAGACCTTCAGCTCCTACCTCTACGCACCCGACGTGCCGGACCCGGACCTGCTGATTCGCACCGGCAATGAGTATCGCGTCTCCAACTTCCTGCTCTGGCAGATCGCCTATACGGAGATCCACACCACCGCGGTGATGTGGCCCGACTTCCGCCGCGAGCACCTCGAGCGCGCGATCGCCGACTATCAGGCGCGTGAGCGGCGCTTCGGGCGAACGCCGGGCCAGGTCGCGGCGGACGGCGGCGAAGAGCCCAGCGGATGAAGCGGCTCGCCATCCTGGGCAGCACGGGGAGCGTGGGGGAGCAGACGCTGGCCGTGGCCGGACAGAATCCGGACCGCTTCCGAATCGTCGCGCTGGCCGCCGGTCAGCGCATCGAGAAGCTGGCCGAGCAGGTACGACGCTATCGTCCCGAGTGCGTGGCCGTGGCCGATGCAGCGGGCGCACGCAAACTGCACGACCTGATCGGCGACGGCATTCCGATCCACAGCGGCGACGAGGGACTCGTCGCCGTGGCCACCCATCCCGCCGATCTGGTGATTGCCGCACTCGTGGGCGCGGTCGGGCTCGCCCCTACGCTGGCCGCGATCCGCAGGGGTGTGAACGTCGCCCTCGCCAACAAGGAGGTGATGGTGATGGCGGGTGCGCTGGTCTGTCGCGAGGCTCAAGAGCATGACGTGACCCTGCTGCCCGTGGACAGCGAACACAGCGCCATCTTCCAGGCGCTTGCCGGCCAGCGTCGCGAGGACGTGAGTCGCCTGGTTCTGACCTGCTCGGGCGGGCCCTTCCGAGATCGCGATGTCTGGCCGACGGAGCGTCTCGCCACCGCCAGTGTCGAGGAAGCCCTCGCACACCCCAACTGGGATATGGGCGACAAGATCAGCATCGACTCGGCGACGCTCATGAACAAGGGGCTCGAGGTGATCGAGGCGCGCTGGCTATTCGAT
>JAFDDH010000140.1 GCA_019310975.1 Deltaproteobacteria bacterium
AAAGATCCCGAACGCGATGGCGAAGAGCCCGCCCGAGAGCAGCAGCAGCCCGCCCGCCCAGCTCGGTACGACCGCCACCAGCGCGCTGCGCATCAGCGCCGATGTGTGCAAAAGCCCATAGGCGATCCAGATCGCCCGGGGTGCGCGCATCGGTCGGCCCGTGTGGCCGAGTACAACGCGGGTCATGATGGCCAGGATCATGCCCGCGATCGCGCCGATCGTGAGCGCATGGACCGCGAAGGCACGCGGCAGGCCCAGCCCGAACGCGGAGGCAGCCAGCCCGAGCAGCCCGATCGGGATCCAGAGATAGGCGACGTGCATGGACCAAAGCAGCGGATCGCCGACGCTCCAGCGAAGCCCCCATCCGCTCGATCGTATCGCCACGATCAATCCCGCCACCCCGGCCAGCGCGCCGCTGGCGATCGATCCGGGCCAGAGGGCATCGGCCAGCAGCGCGACCACGACGGCCGGCCCGGCCGCCTGATCGGCCCACACGACCCGGGAGACCACATTCATCAGCTCATCCGGGCCCTCCTCTCCGTCTCCCTCTCCGTCTACCTCTCCCTCGCGTTCAGAGCGTGCGAGCGCACTCGACGTGAAGAGCGGCACCAGCCGACCTCCGAGCGTGGAGACGAGCACGACCAGCACTCCGACTCCCAAGCGTGTGCCGAGCCCGGCCGCTTCGGGCCAGATCCCGAGCGCCCCGATGTGGCAGAGCCCGTTGGCGAGCGCGAACACGCCGAGCAGCACCGGGAAGACATAGTTTCGCCGCTTGCCGCTGGCGAAGATCGGAGCCGCGATCACCCCCGCCAGCGCCACGCCATACGACACATCGATGGCGGCCGCGATCCAGGGCGTGGGCAGCGACGCGGCCAGGAAGACCGTGATCCGGCCGGCGATCCACAGCCCGGCAAGCCCGGCGAGTCGGCCTCCGGTAAGCGCCGATCGGCCGGTCCAGACCGGGACCGACGTAAGCAAGAAACCCGCGATCGCGGCGCCCGCGAAGCCAAAGATCATCTCGTGGGCATGCCACAGGATCGGCGTCGACCAGCCGGGAATCGGCCCGATGCCACGCAACACGCACAGCCAGATCAGGACGCCCAGCACGGCCTGAACGCCCGCGAGCAGGAAGAAGGGCCGAAATGCCCGGCCGCAGATGACGTGGCCTGCGAGAGCGCTCATCTCTCTCCCCTGCGTCTCCCCTGCGTCGCCCCTGCGCGAACCGCGCGGCCCTCTGGCCGTGCTCGCTGCCTATTCGGGGTTCGGCTCGGGGCTCGGCGTGCCCCGCAGCTCTGCGATCTGCGCCTCGACGTACGGCACTACCTTGTACCCCGGGGCCTCGCTCTCGAGCTGGGCGAAGGCGTCGAGGGCGCGGGTCCGGTCGCCCGCCCGGGCGTAGCTGCGCGCGGCGTCCGCCAGCGCCTCGTAGCGCAGCGGGAATTCGCTGATCTGGCCCGCGGACACGTAGGCGCCGCCCGCCTCGGCCCAGGCGCCCTCGGTCTCGTGGACGCTGCCGAGTCGCATCAGCAGGAAGCCACGCACCGGCTCGGCGTCCGAAACCGAATCGGCCCCGCGCTGGTAGCTGGCTGCAGCCGCCTGTGTGTCCCCCAGCGTCTGCTGCAGCTTGCCGGCCTCGAGCAGCGCCAGCGCCCCGGCCGGCGTGCCGGCGTGCTCGGCGGCGACCTGCTCGAAGCGCTCGACGAACTCGCTGCGCACGCGCCGGCCGGTCTCGGGGTTGGCCGGCTCGGCGATCTCGATGCTGCCGGGCGTCGCCCCCATGGCGGTGCGGTAGTCGCCGAGCGCAATCGCGAGTGCCGCCCCGGAAGCGCTCTCGGCCTCCCGCATGCGCTGGACGCTAAAGCCCCAGATGGCGGCCACGATCAGGATGCCCGCCGCCAAGCTCAGGATCAGCATCGCGTTCTCGCCGACCCAGACGGCCAGTCGATCGCCCAGGCCCTCGATGTCGTCGAGGGTGTGGGCGGCAGACTCCGGTTGGCGCTTCTTGCGGGCCAAGGTGCAACTCCTCGTCGCTCTTCGTACTGCTGAAAAAAGGGTGCTGAAAAAAAGTGCTGAAAAAAAGTGCTGAATGAAGGTGGTGAAAAAGGTGCTGGGACACTCGATGCCGCGGCGGTCACGCGCCGTCTCAGGGCGCGCATTGTATCGGAGCCGGAGTCGAGTTCGAGAGCGTTTTTCGGGTCATCGCGCCGGCGCTCCGCCCCGCCCCGGCCCGCTTCAGCTGGGTTGCGGGTCGCTCTCGCGTCGATTCCGCATATGCAACCGAATCGGCGTGCCGGCGAAGCCGAAGCTCTCGCGCAGCCGGTTCTCGAGAAAGCGCCGGTACGCGGGCTGGACGCCGTCGGCGTCGGTGCAGAAGATGGCGAAGCTCGGCGGATGCACACCGATCTGGGTGGCGTAGAGAAGCTTCTGCCGGCGTCGGCGCGGACCGCGCTGCGCCATGCCGGGGTCGTGGCGCGCGACGACATCCGCCAGCCAGCGGTTGAGCTCGGCGGTGGCCACGCGGTGGCCGGCTACGCGCGCGACCTCGATCACCGCCGGTACGAGCTTGGCCACCGCCTTTCCGGTCTTGGCCGAGACCGGCAGGATCGGCGCGTCGGACATGAAGCGCAGCCCGTGCTCGATCTGCTCGAGCACCTGGCTGCGGCGCTCGCGCGGGACCAGATCCCATTTGTTGGCCAGGATCAGCGAGGCGCAGCCCATATCGCGCGACATGCGGGCCACGTGGGCGTCCTGATCCGTCAGGCCCTCGTCGGCGTCGATCACCAGGAGCGCGACCTCGGCCCGCTCCAGCGCGCGCACGGCCATCAGCGCACCCACGCGCTCGCCCGTGCCCGAGCGACGGCCCGGCCGGCGCAGACCGGCCGTGTCCACCAATACGAGCCGCTGGCCTTCGTGCTCGAACGCAATGTCCACGGCATCGCGCGTGGTGCCGGGCAGGTCCGAGACCACGACCCGCTCCTCGCCGAGCATACGATTCAGGAGCGAGCTCTTGCCGACGTTGGGGCGGCCCGCAAGGGCGACGCGCGTGCCCTCGCCCGCCTCCTCATCCGCCTGTGCGGCGGGCGGCAGCGCCTCCACGAGCGCCTCCAAGGCGTCGAACGCACCGGCCCCGTGCTCGGCCGAGACGCCGCTCACGCGCTCGAATCCGAGGCCATAGAAGTCGAGCAGCCGGTCCGAGTGGAGATCCGGCCGATCGATCTTGTTGACCACCAGCGTCAGCGGCTTCTCGGTGCGACGCAGCGTGCGCGCGATCGCCTCGTCCGCGGGCAGCAGCCCGGCCTTGCCATCGACCACGAAGAGGATGGCGTCGGCCTCGGCGACCGCGGACTCGGCCTGTGCCTGTACGGCGGCGGGCAGCCCCTCGCGCGCATCGGGATCGAGCCCGGCGGTATCCACCAGCAGGATGCGTCGCCCCTCGATCTCCAACGCCTCGACGATGCGGTCGCGCGTGAGTCCGGGCGTGTTCGCAACCAGCGCCCGGCGGTGGCCGGCGTAGCGATTGAAGAGCGTGGACTTGCCCACGTTGGGCCGGCCGACGATGGCGACGATGGGGATGCGTGCTTGGCCCGTCATGCGGCCGCGCAGGATAGCTCCCGCCCACGCAGACGCGGAGCGTGCTGCACCCGATCGGGACAACCCTGCGCCAGCGAATGGTTTTTGCCCATCGCTTCGGCTTGACAAGGCGCGCCGCCGGCCTCTAGGCTGGCCCGACTGTGGACTGTGAAGGAGCCCGAGTGATCCGCTCGAACTATCCGAGGCCAGGCGTGCGCCCGCTCGCCTCGATCATGCGCTTGGGCGCCGCCGTCGCGTTGGCGCTGGCCATCGTGGCACCGGCGCCCGCCCAGGCCTCCCCCGAAACGCTCCGGCGCTCGCTCGGCAACATCCTCCAGGGGCCGCTCGACATGCTCCTATCGCCGATCACCGCTCTGCTCACGCTCGCGCGCAATATGAGCGACATCGACGACAGCACGGCCGTCCGCATCGTCTATCCCCTGCCCGGCTGGATCTGGCTGACGGGACTGAACTTTGGCTCCGGCGGCATTCGGACGGTGACCGGCGTGCTCGAGGTCATCCCCGCCGTAATCCTCTTCCCCTTCGAGACGGATATGGACCCGCTCTTCGATCCCGTCGAGGACGCCGCCGCCCTGGTCGAGTGGGACAATCCACTCGAGTACAACGAGAACAAATGGGTCTACTGGAACCCGCTCGTGGCTCCCTTCGCGATTCACATCAAGTTCGGAATCGATTACACCCGCGCGGATTACTAGGAGCCGCGTTTCTCGAGAAAGTCATCGACTGCGCGCAGTATCGCATCGGCGTCATCCGGCGGGAGCCAGACGACGCCGGCGACCTTGCGCAGCCAGGTGCGCTGGCGGCGTGCGAAGCGGCGCGTATCCGTCCGCATCTCGATCAGCGCATTGGCGAGCGTGTCGTGTCCGTCCACGACCGGGTTGATGTGGCGGTATCCGATCGCCTGCATGGAGCGCAGCCCGGGCCCGTAGCCCGCGGCCCGCAGCCTGCGCACCTCGCGCAGCAGGCCCGCATCGATCATCTGCTGGCAGCGCCGATCGATGCGCTCGGCCAATACCTCGCGGCCGGGGTCGATGGCCAGATGCAGCGACTCGAAGGGCCGGTCGCCGAAGCCGTGTTCGCTGCGCACCTGTGAGGCGGAGAGGCCGGACTGCTCGATGATCTCGAGCGCGCGGATCGTCCGGCGCAGGTCGTTCGGGTGGATGGTCGACGCCGCCTGCGGGTCGAGCTCTGCGAGGCGTCGGTGGAGGCGATCCGGCTCGCCCGCCTGCTGGTCGCGTGCCTGCTCGGCCTCCAATCGCCTGCGCAGCTCGGGCACGGCCTCGCCCGTCCCGACCAGACCCTGCAGAAAAGCGCGAATGTAGAGGCCGGTGCCGCCGGTCAGGACGACGAGCTTGCCGCGCGCGTGGATGTCGGCGGCCACCGTGCGCGCCGCCTCGGCGTAGCGCCCGGCGCTGTAGTCGGCGTCCGGCGACACCACGTCGAAGAGGTGATGCGGCACGATCGCGCGCTCTTCGAGGCTCGGCTTGGCGGTGCCGATGTCCATCGACCGGTACACCTGCATCGAGTCGGCGTTCACGATCTCGCCATCGAATCGCTGTGCCAGTGCGATCGCCAGTGCCGTCTTGCCGGCTGCGGTCGGTCCGGTCACGACGACGACGGGCTCGCGAGCGGCGCCTTGCTGCGGGCTCTGGGCACTCATCTGCGCTGGATCCTCAGCTCCGCCCAAAGCGCCGCTCGAGCTCCGAGCGGTGCAGCATGACCGCCGCCACCGGACGACCGTGGGGACATGTCGGCGCCCAGGGGATCGCGTCCAGGCCCTTCAGGATCGCGCGCTGCTCCTCGGCCGGCAGGTGATCGCCGAAGCGGCGCGCACTGTGACAGGCGAGCGAGGCGAAGACGCGATCGGCCGCACTCACCAGTCGCGTCTCGCCGGCCCCCGCCTCGGGTGCCACTTCGCCGGACTCGAGCTCCTGCGCCAGGCCGCGCACGAGAGCTTCGGGGTCGCTGCCGGTGAGCAACGCAGGGATCGCGCGCACCATCACGGCCGACTCGCCGAAGGGCTCGAGATCGAAGCCCAGGCGCTCGACGCTCTCGGCCGCCACGCCGAGTGCCGCCGTCGCCAACGGCTCGAGCTCGACCGTCACCGGCACCAGCAGCCCCTGGCGCTCGACGCCGCGCTCGAGCCAGCTTGCGCGCAGCCGCTCGTAGAGGATGCGCTCGTGGGCGGCGTGCTGATCGACCAGGATCAGCCCATCGTCGCCCTCGACGACGAGATAGCTGGCGAGCGCCTGCCCGATCAGGCGCATCGAGCCGAGCTCGAGGCGGCCGGAATCGGCCATCCGACGACCCCGAGTCGGCAGCAGGGCCGGCGCCGCGGTCTCGGCCGTCTCGGCCGTCTTGGCCGTCTTGGCCAAGGGTGCGCCGCCGGGTGCCTCTTGGCCACGGTCTTGGACACGGTCTTGGACACGGTCGGCGGGCGACTCGGCTTTTCGCGTGGCAAACGTCCAATCGCCGGCGCTGCCGGGGCGGCTCGCCGGTGCCGTCTGCGCGCGCGGAGGGCCGGGCTCGGGGGACCGGACTTCCGGGCCAGCGAGGTACCCGCGTCCCTGCATCGCCTCGCGGACCGCGTGTCGGACCAGGCGGTGGATCGCCTGCGGGTCGACGAAGCGCACCTCCCACTTCGCCGGGTGGACGTTCACGTCGACGGTGTCCGGCGCAACCGTCAGGAAGAGCACGGCGGTCGGATAGCGACCGCGCGGCAACACATCGCGGTAGGCATCGAGGAGCGCGTGGCGCAGCAGCTTGTCGCGCACGGGCCGGCCGTTTACGTAGAGGTAGAGCCCGTTTGCGTTCGGGCGTGTGTGCTCGGGGCCCGACACCCAGGCCTCGACGTGGCCCGCGCCCTCCTCCCAGACGACGGGAACCAGCGTGCCCGCCTGCTGCTTGGTCAGCACGGCGTCGATGCGATCCGCCTGATTCTTCGTCGCCGGCCACACGCTGGCCTCGCGGTTGTCGCGCACGATCTCGAAGTGGACGCCGGGCAGCGAGAGCGCCAGCCGGCCGAGCCAGTCCGCCACGTGGCCCCACTCGGTTCCGGGCTTCTTCAAGAACTTGCGCCGTGCGGGCACATTGGCGAAGAGGTCGGCGACCTCGATCCGCGTGCCCTCGGGACCGCCGGCGGAGCGCTCCTTTTCGTGACGTCCGCAATCGATGCGGATCTCGAAGCCCTCGCGTGCACCGCGCGTGCGCGTGCGCAGCCGGAAGCGCGAGACCGATGCAATCGCCGGCAGTGCCTCCCCGCGGAAGCCGAAGCTGACTATTTTCGCCAGATCCTCGGCCGAGCGGATCTTGCTGGTGGCGTGGCGCTGCAGGGCCAGCCGCGCCTCGTCGGGCGACATCCCGATGCCATTGTCGTCGACGGCCACGAGCGCCGCCCCACCGTCGCGGATCTCCACGCGAATCCGGGTGGCCCCGGCATCCAGGGCATTCTCGACCAGCTCCTTCACGACCGAGGCCGGCCGCTCGACCACCTCGCCGGCGGCGATCTGGTCCACCAGCTCGTCCGGCAGCACCCGAATCCGGCCGCGAGAAATATTCTCAGATCCTGTGGGCGTCTCGCCCCGCATATTTTCCCTCAAAACCACTCGCAAAATCGTCCCGTTGCGGGTTACCATCGACCGCCGGGGGATTGGGGGGGCCGATTCCTCCGGGGCGTAACCCGCAATAACAGTTGACAAGATCCCGAAACCAAAATACTTCTGGTTGGGGGATCATTCGCACCTGGGGGCTTTGTGCCATGTCGGACAATCGTACCTCTTTGGAAGCGTCCGCCGCGAGTTCCGGCTCGGGCGCCGCCATCGCCAGTACTACTTCCGCTACCGATTCCAGTAGTACGGCGAATACCACGGCGACCACGGCGAAGGAAGCCGGCGAAGGAAGTTTCGCGGATGAGCGGCGTGCCGGTCGCCGCCGCACCGACCGCATCATACTAGCGAGCACTGCAACACAGCAGGCTGTCGACCGCGCTTCAACGGTCGCGAGGTCGAACAGCACACTGCTGATCCTGGGCCCGGGCGGCAGCGGCCGCCAGCACTTTGCCCGCGCGATCCACGCCTGGAGCCAGCGGGCAAGCGGGCCACTCGTCCACCTCTCCGCCGGCGGCACACCGGAGTCACTCCAGCCGCGCGAGATCTTCGGGGCCACACCCGAGGCGGATCCACTCGGCGACGAAGCACCGGACGGCGCCGAGGGTGCGCTGGCGCGTGCCGCCGATGGCAGCCTGGTGATCGAGCGGGTCGATCTGCTGGCTGCGCCGGTGCGGCAGAAGCTCGTCCAGGCGCTGCGCGACGGCAGCTACAGGCGCGAGGGCGGCGCCGACTCGATCCCGCTGCGCGTGCGCTTGATCGCCACCGCCGAGATCGGCGCCGAGCAGGCGCTGGGCGACCTGGCCGTGCAGACGCTCCCGCTACCGGCACTGAGTGAGCGCAAGGAGGACATCCTCCCGCTGGCGGCCCACTTCCTGGCCGAGTTCGCCGACGACGAGGGGCTGACTGCGGTGGGCTTCACGGTGGACGCCCGCCGCTGGCTCATCGAGGAGCCGTGGGTGGGCAACGTGCGCGAGCTGCGCGAGCGCATCCGCCAGGCGGTGCGGCTCTCGGGCAGCGGCTCGGTCTCCGCCGAGGCGCTGATGCTCTCGACCGAGGGCGACGAGGTGCCGTCCTTCAAGGAGGCCAAGCGCGCCTTCGAGACACGCTACGTCGAGGGCCTGCTGCGCCGCTGCTCGGGCAACATCAGCCGCGCCGCGCGACTGGCCAAGAAGGACCGCAAGGACTTCTACGACGTGATCCGTCGGACCGGCGTCGATCCGGCCCAGTTCAGGTCCTAGGTTCAGGTCCTAGACGCCCGCGCTTCGCCATTTTACCGAGCCAAGGCAGACATAGAGACGAACCAGGAGGCATCGGCATCGCCGGTGCCTCCCGGCGTTTCGGGCCTGGAAATTCGCGAACACCGGGCGGCAAGGAGTCGAAGCGTGCGAGTCGCCATCGTCCAGACCTGCTCGAACGACGATCTATCCGCCAATCTGAAGCGGGCCGCCGAAGGCGTCCGCGAGGCCGCCGGGCGCGGCGCAGAGCTGGTCGCGCTGCCGGAGAACTTCGCCTACATGCGGCGCGAGGGAGCGCCCTTCCCGTGTGTGCAGGGACCCGATGGTGAGATCGTCCAGTTCCTGCGCGAGACGGCCGCGGACGCCGGTGTCTGGCTGCTGGGCGGCACCTTCCCCGAGGCGATCGCCGGCGAGCGCCGCGTGTACAACACCAGCATCGTGGTCGACCCAGAGGGCCGCGAGGTGGCGCGCTACCGCAAGATCCACCTCTTCGACGTGGACCTCGGTGAGGCCGGCGAAGACTCGTACCGCGAGTCCGAACACTTCGCGCCCGGCGAGCAGATCGTCGTGGCGCAGACACCCTTTGGCGGCGTCGGGCTCTCGGTCTGTTACGACCTGCGCTTCCCGGAGCTCTACCGCGCCCACGCCGATCGGGGGGCACGCCTGCTCGCCGTGCCGAGTGCGTTCACGCCGCAGACGGGCAAGGACCACTGGGAAGTGCTGCTGCGGGCGCGGGCCATCGAGGGCCAGGCCTTCGTGGTGGCCGCCGCCCAGTGCGGCCGCCACTCATCCGACCGCGCCAGCTACGGGCGCTCGATGATCATCGACCCGTGGGGCCTGGTGCTCGCCCAGGCCGGCGATCGGCCGGCCCTGATCGAGGCCGAGTGTGATCTGGACGAGCTCACCCGGGTGCGGGCCGCCATCCCGTCGCTTGCAAACCGGCGACTGGGGATTCCCCCCGCCGAGTAAGGGGGGGAAAAGGGGGGAAGGGGGAAAGGCGGAAGGGGGCGCCCTGCCCCGCCACCGGAGCCCTCAAGCAACCCGCAGGGGCCGCCGATATGTCTCCCGATCCGCTCGGTCTTGCCGATGCGATCCGAGGAGCCCAGGAGCGGCATGGCGCAGACGGACTCGAAGACGGTGCGTGGCCATCTGCTGATCCAGAACGGCGGCTTTGCGGGCGCCACCTACGAGCTCTTCGCCGAAGAGACGATCATCGGCCGCAATCCGAGCACCGACATCACACTGCTCGACGAAGGCATCAGCCGCGAGCACGCACTGATTCTCTGGGACCCGGACACGGACGAGTTCTCGATCGAGGATCTGCAATCGACCAACGGCACCAAGGTGAATGGCAAGCGGGTGCGATCGGCCACGCTTGCCGAGGCCGACGAGATCCAGGTCGGTCACACGCGCTTCCGCTTCCACCACGGTCCCGCGTCCGACTCGGCCGAAGCATGAGCCCGCCGCGCTGCCGTGTGCTCGCGGCGGCGCCCTGCTACACGCACGTCTCGCTCGATGCTGTCATCATTGCGTCCGAATCCGCCGCGCCTAAGGCGGCGACCATATCGGACGACCCGTGCAGCGCGCGGAGCCATCGACCGCGCAGTCGATGACGCTGTGCGAGCGGTCCGCGAAGGAGGGACTCGAGTGACGACGCAGAAGACGCAGAAGACGCAGAAGACGAGCAGCCACGGCGACCGTGTGGGCGCGCTGGGCCTCTGTGTGCTCTTCGCTTGGATGACCTTGGGCACCGCGTGCAGCACGACGACACCGCTGCCACCGCCGGTGAGGCCCAGTGCAGCGGAATACGTCGTCGGTCCGCCGGATCAGCTCTTCGTGACGATTCTGCCGGAACCGAGCATCGCGCGAGAGGCCGTGGTGCGGCCGGACGGGCGCATCTCGATCGACTTGATTGGCGATGTACAGGCCTCGGGCCGCACTGTCGAGCAGATTGCGCGCGATATCGAGAAGCGCGTGGCGCGCTTCAAGCGAGACGCGCGCGCCACGGTCTCCGTCACTTCGTCCCAGAGCCTCTCGGTGACAATCTTGGGTGAGGTGGGTGCGCCCGGCACGTTCCCACTGACCAGCGAGACCCGCGTCTCGCAAGCCCTCGGCCTGCGCGGCGGGACGACGATCTTCGGTTCCAACCGCAGGATCCGCCTCATCCGCACGAACGGCCAGATCACCGAGGTCTTCATCGTGGACATGACCGGCATTGAGAGAGGCGACCTCAGCAGCAACATGATGATGAGGGGCGGCGACCTGGTGGTGGTGCCGCCGAACGTCTTCGCCAGGGTCGGGTATGCGTTCCAGGTATTGCTCTTCCCATTCCAGCCGGCCATCTCCGCGGCAAGGGGAGCGTTCATGTTCCT
>JAFDDH010000354.1 GCA_019310975.1 Deltaproteobacteria bacterium
GAGCCTCCCCTCCCTCGACGCTCGCGGGACGGAGTACCGAAACGGACGCACGGGCAGTCACTCCGACTGGCTTCGGCGCAGAGTCCGGTTCAGCTTCTTTCGCACTTGCAAACTCCTGCGAAGAGAAGTGAATCAGACTTCCCCCCATCGGCTCATTTCGCCGAGATTGTAGATACCGGCCACATCCGACCCGGCCTGGATGGCGAGTGCCAGCGCCCGCTGACTGCGCAGGCCGCTCTGGCAGTAGAGCACGACAGGACCCTCTGACCCTCGGGCGAGAGCGCCTATTTGCTCTTCGAGTTGGCTCAGTGGCAGGTTCACGGAGTCAGGAAGGTGGCCACGTGCAAACTCGTCCGGCTCGCGCACGTCGACCAGCAGCGCACCAGCCTCTACCAGCTCATGCGCCCGCTCGCTGGAAATGGGCGGGGTCCAGCGCCCGATCAGGCGCAATAGCCCTTCGTACAACCATGACGCGACGCAGAAGTGAGTGATTATCACGATGAGCTGAAGTGTAATCAAAACGGTACCGAAGAGGTACGCGATGAGCGCGCTACCCGCTGCGAACGCTGTGCCAATGCCGATGTTCATCGTTCCGCCCATCAGACACGCGATCCGCCGCGGCAACGGATTGGGCGGAAGCATGACGCCCTTCCACAACGGGCGCAGCACGTGATTGTAGAGTCGGTCGAGTGGATGCCACGCGGGGAACCAGAACGGCAGGATGCCCAGGGCCGCAAGTCCGAAGTGGATCCAAGCTTGCTGCGTCACGAGCCCGATCACCGCGAGTGCCATACAGACGGCCGGGGTGAAGCGAAGTCCCCAGCTCAGCTCGGAGAGCTGCGTCGGCGAGTAGTCGTAGCCCTGCTGCGTGAGGGCTCGCTGGGAGATGCTCGGTGCGTCCGTGGCCATGCAACGGGCCTCCTCAATGAGCCGCACGCGCCAGTGAGTCGGCGGTCATGCTGCCCAGGTTCAGGGGTTGAATGAAGGGTGCCTGTGGCCACTGCGTGATGTGGCCATGGTCCGTGATACGAGATTTTGGCGCGGCCGCTGCGCGTTGCGCATCGCCGGACTCGAATGCGTTGACCAGCAGCTCGACCGGCGTCCAAGCACGACCCGTCGCTGGGTTCTGGAACTCAGCTATTCGGCGGAAGGCCGGGTTGCTGCACATCACGCCGTCATCGTCGAAGGGCCGCACGCAGCTCGCCACACTCAGCATTTCGTCGTCGCCGATCGGCGCGGCCGCTCCCACCAGGCGCACTCTGCGAACGCGATTGCCATCCCCTTTGGATAGATCCACCTCGATGTCGAGACCCCCGAAGCCGCCAAGCCAGCCGCCACTGTGCTCGAAGACATCCGGCGAAAAGACGCGTGTGAGCTCGACCTCGAGGATCCCACGTAGATCTTCCCCACGGATCTCGCCCACCGCGAGTGACGGGGCAATCGGCAGGTAGCGGTAGATCTCCTCGAGTGTGATCTCCCCTCTCGGCAGAGGGCCGTCGGCCGCCGCGCTCCGCAGCGACTTTTCTTCAGGAAGCACCAGCGTGTCGAATCGGAAGCCGGGTGTCATCGACACCTGCGTTCCGGCGGCGCGCCGGATCACCTCGGCCAGCAGGTCGTTGAAGGGATTCTGCAGGACGTTGCGTCGATGAAGGGGCGCGTCGACGCGCCCCACCACAGTATCGATGCGGCGACGGAGCGGCATCTCGATCCAGGGCGCCGGATAGTCCATTTCGACGGTGTCCGACAGAAAGGGAGCCCGCGCCTCCTGCACCAGTGCTGCGACAGCCGGGTCCTCCGGTATCGACGCATCCACATCCAGCAGACGCCAACGGTTCGCAATTCGCTTGCCGCCTCGAAATGTGAGATCCATCCGGCCGAGATAGCCGTCATTACCAGACTCGACGACGAGTGCACCGCTCGACGACTCGAGCGGTCGCGGCGTTACCTCGTGGGTGTGCGCCGAGAAGAAGACGTCAATTCCCGGTTGCACGATCTCGGCGAGGCGCCGATCACGATGCAGACCGAGTTCGCTCAACACGATGACACTCTGCGCGCCCGCCTCGCGCAGCCGTACCGTCGAATCATCGAGCAACGTTCTGTAATGCTCCTCGCCCTCCAAGAACTCGAAGCCCCAGGCGAAGGGCCTGGCCATCCGTGTGACGATGTCAGATGTCAGGCCGATGATGCCGACGCGCACACCGCCCGTCTCCAACACCAGTGTCCCGGGTAGCAAGGGCTCACCCGCCGCGAACGGCGGCATCGTCTGCGTGAGATTCGCTGCGAGGTTCGGAAAGTTTGGCCGCTCAACGTGCCCACCGAATAGCAACCAGTCGAGGAAGCGCACGACCCACGAAGGCTCCGCCTGGTAGCGCATCCGGGTCGTGAGCGCGCCGTACGCGAAGTCCCAGTTGCCCGGAACGCCGACGTCGACACCGAGCGCGTTGACGGCCGGCACGATCGCGTTGCCACGCGTGTAGAGCGCCTCGACCCCCCCGTGGTAGGTGTCGCCGACGTTCAGCAGCAGACTCGCGGGGTTCTCGCTTCGGATCCGGTGGACCAGTGTCGCAATCCGCGCGATGCCGCCGCGCATCGCCACTCGCATCCGCGCGGAGTGGCCGTCTGCGGGCGGTACGCGCACGAGATCCAGATGCGGTACGAGGTTCGCGTGCAGGTCGTTCAGGTGAATCAGTGTGATGGTCTGGTCGACGGGCGGCGGGGCTGAGCTGCGTTCTTCTCGATCCTCGACCTGAGACGATGAGAAGAGGGGCATTCCCAGGAGCGTCAGTATTGCGAGGCTCGCGATGGGCAATCGTCTCACGAGATCCACGAATCGTTTGCACATTACATAATCATACACGAATATTGACATATGAGAATATACCGATTACGATTACGCTCCATGGCTGGTAGAAGAGAGGCACAGGCGGCGCACCCCATCCTCAGCGACGAGGCCTTGCGCCTAGTCGCCAGTCGATTCCGGGCGCTCGGCGACCCATCGAGGCTGCGCATCCTCAACCTCCTCATGCAAGGCGAGAGCGGCGTGCAGGCGCTGGTCAAGGCCACTGGCTTGGAACAGCCCAACGTCTCGCGCCACCTCTCAGTGCTACGCCGCGAGGGAGTCGTGGAGCGTCGCTCCAACGGAAACCGCGCGCTCTACCGCATCCAGGATCCCACGATCGTGCGGGTGTGCGAGATCGTGTGTGGTGGCCTGACAGGCCGTCTGATGGAGACGCTGGAGGCGATGCCGTAGTCCTCTCCCGCTCGAGGCCGCGTCCGAGCGGGCTCGAGCCGCGGTTCCGGCTCGCTACGACGCGAACTGCATACGCAGGACGATCCTTTCTACGCCCGTATACAACCGCTCAGATCGGGCCCCCGCCAGCACGAAGAGCGCCCGGTTTCGCAAGTCAGCTTCACTGGCGAAGCGCAAGGCGAGCAGAGCCCGCCTGCGCACTCGGCGGCCTCGCGAGCGAGTCACTTCTTCTTGCCTTTCCAGCTCCGCTTCTCCGCCTTGGCCGGACCGGGATGCGCGTGCTTCGCCTTGACGACTACCTCGGGGACGGAGGATGAAGCCGAGATGCTCCATCCGCCGTCGCCGGAGAGGCTCACTTCCCAGC
>JAFDDH010000355.1 GCA_019310975.1 Deltaproteobacteria bacterium
GCGTACGGAACAACTCTCGCGCATCAAGGACCTGGAGGATGAGAACGTCACGATCCTCGAACAGCTCCGCTCCGTGGAAAACGAGAACCAGCAATTCGCCGAGCGCTATCTCGAGATCGAAGAGGAGAACAACAACCTCGCCAACCTCTACGTCGCCAGCTATCAGCTGCACTCGACGCTGAATCCGTCGGAGGTTCTCAAGGTCATCCAGGAGATCGTCATCAACTTGATCGGTGCCGAGTTCTTCTGTGTCTACGTCTGGGAGGAGTCCAGCAACACTCTCGAGCCCGTGGCCGCGGAGGGCGGCCTGGTGGGCGATTTCCCGACCGTGCGGCTGGAAGATGGCCCGGTGGGCGCGTGCGTAGCCACAGGCGAGGTCTACTCCGGCGAGCCCTCGTCAACGCCTCCGGCCGAGGGCGGCCATCCGGTGGTCTGCATCCCACTGCGTGTGGACGATCGGCCGATCGGGGCGATCTCGATCCATCGTCTGCTCTCTCAGAAGGACGGATTTTCTGCGTTGGACCACGAGCTCTTCACCCTGCTGGCCGGGCATGCGGCCACAGCGATCTTCGCTTCGCGCCTCTACGCGCAATCGGAGCGGAAGCTCAGCACGATCCAGGGATTCATCGATCTACTGACGAAATAGCGGATCTTCGGCGGTTCTCAGGTCGCTGGGATTGGTCGAAGCAAGGAGCTCAAGATGGCAGGACATCGAATTCTCATCGTCGAAGACAGTCCGACGATGCGGCAGCTGCTCGTGTTCGCCCTCAAGCGAATGAAGGCTGTCGAGATCGTCGAGGCGCAGGATGGCATGGATGGCCTTCGCAAGGTCACCGGCGATCACTTCGATCTCGCCTTTGTCGACATCAATATGCCGGTCATGGACGGGCTCAAGCTGATCAGCCTGATCCGCGGCGAGCAGAACCTCGAAGGAATGCCGATCTGCGTGATCACGACGGAAGGGGCGAAGGAGGACCGTGAGCGTGCGCTTGCTCTGGGGGCGAACGAGTATCTCACGAAGCCGATACAAGCCAACAAGGTGCTCTCCGTCGCCAAGAGTCTACTGAAGGTCGAATAAGACCAAGCTTCGCCCCGATCCTACGATTCGAATGAAAGTCCTACCGAAACCCGAGCAATGAATATTACGTACCAGAAGCTTCTGACTGCAGGCGAGTTCAAGGGGCGGTATGTCTCGCGCTCCCTTGCGGTCTCACTCGTCACGTTGATCTTCATCAGCGGATACCTGGCCAGCCTGCTGGACCTCTCCGCTCTGGAGTGGGGCTGGTTTGGCAAGCTCCTCCTCCTTCTCTTTCCTGCGCTCTTCGTTGTCACGCAGGTTCTCAACTCCAAGCTGTTGGCCCCGATTCTCGCCTACCTGACGAAGGCCGAGCATTCCGATCCCGGCCCGGAGGCGCTCCGGGCGGCTTTTCGCGGCGTCTCGCACCTGCCGCTCTCGATGTTCAGCTCTGGACTCGTTTGGTGGACGCTGGGCGGCGGCCTGGTAGCCACTGGCATGTGGCTGCGATTCCGGGAGATCCCAGCCTACGCCCTCGTCATCATGTGTCTGGCCGCAACCAGCGGCGGCTTCATCGCGTCGACGTTCCACTATTTCATCAACAAAGAGATGTGCCGCGAGCTCCTCGGGGCATTGGCGGCCCGCATGCCGGACCGCAACGAGCGCCGCGAGCACACGGCAAGTGTCACCCTTCGCCAGAAGTTGATGGTCTCCATCACCGGTGTCTGCCTCGTGATCGTTGTCTTTGCCATGTTCCTTTCACTCGTTCGCTCGGGACGGCCCATCGAAGTGAACGTGACCCGCATACAATCCGCCTTTCTGGAGGAGTCGATCGAGTCGATGGCGCTCGGCGAGATGTTGGATTGGCGTGAAGCCGCCGGCCGCGCACGCCGTCTCCAGATCGCCGAGGAGATGGTGGTGCTGGACGCCGCGAATGGCCGCGTACTCGAAGGCGATCCACTGCTGCTCTCCGAGGTCGAGAAGGCATATGTTGCGGCTCGGCCCACCGGTGATAGCACCGAGCTCGACTCGAATAACGCAATGGCCTGGAAGCGAATTCCGGGAGAGGACGTGATCGTCGTGGCTGTCTCGCGCTGGGAGTCGGTACGCGGGGATCGCGCGGAGCTCTGGAGCGTCTTTCTGGCTGTAGCCCTCGTCTCGGCGGGGATTGCCTTTGCGCTCGCCTATTGCCTCTCGCGAGACGTGGGCACGCGCACCCTGGAGCTGAAGGAAGCCGCTGAGCGGTTGGCCGAGGGCGACCTGCGCGACGTGGCGCTGCCGGAGGCAGAGGACGAGCTCGGCGAGTTGGCTCGCGCTTTCGAGGCCATGGCGGGAGCGCTGCGCGAAGCCGTGGGCGGCGTCGCTGAAGCGGCGAATTTCGTCGAGTCGACGGCGAGCGAGATCGTCAGCATCACTTCCAAGGTGGCCGAGAATGCAGATGCGCAGAGCAAGGGCGTGCAGGAGGCCGCCACCACCATGGAGGGCATCAATGCTCAGCTCGGCGGGATCTCGTCATCGGCTGGTGAGCTGAATATGCTGGTCGAGGAGTCGAGCAGCTCGATCCTCGAGATGGGCGCAGCCGGCGATGAGCTGAACGACACCGCGAGCGTACTCTCGTCGCGCGTCGAGGAGGTCTCCACCTCGATCGAGCAGATGGTGCGCAGCGTGAAGGAGGTCAACTCCCATACGGGATTGCTCACCGATGCCGCGAACGACACTTCCTCCTCGATGGAGGAGATGGCCAGCGCGATGCGCCAGATCGACACCATCGGGGCGGAGGCCGCGCAGCTCTCCCAGGCCGTGGTCGATGCAGCCGAGGGTGGCCAGTCCACCGTGCAGCAGACCATCGAGGGCATGGAGTCGATCCGCCAGGCCACCGCCACCGCCCAACGCGTGATCAGCGGGCTCGGTAGTCGCGCGAAGGAGATCGGATCCATTCTCGACGTGATCGATGACGTGGCGGACGAGACGAACCTGCTCGCGCTCAATGCTGCGATCATCGCCGCGCAGGCGGGCGAGCAGGGCCGCGCCTTCTCGGTCGTGGCCGATGAGATCAAGGAGCTGGCGGATCGTGTGCTCTCCAGTACCAAGGAGATCGGCGAGCTGATCCGTGCGGTCCAGGACGAGAGCGACAACGCGGTGGACGCCATCGCGGACGGTGCGAAGAGCGTGGCCGCCGGTGTCGAGCGATCGCGGCAAGCCGGCTCTGCCCTCGAGGAGATTACGCGGGCCTCGCACGACAGCGGCCAGCGTATTCACGAGATCGTTCGCTCGATGCAGGAGCAGAGCCGAGCCGCGACCCACGTCGTGGAGATGATGGAGCGTGTGAATACGGGCGTCGAGGCCATCCACGGGGCCACTGAGGAGCAGGATCGCGGCAATGAGGTGGTCTACCGCTCCACGGTGGCGATGCGCGAGGTCGCCCAGCAGCTGAGCGCCACGACCGAGGAGCAGGCCCGCGGTGGTGCCCGTATCCGCCAGAGCATCGACGGCGTGCGCGATGCCACCGAGTCCATCAACGCCTCGCTGCAGAGCCAATCCGGTGCCACCCAGGAGGTCGTGAGCTTTCTCGAGGAGGTGTCCTCGGGCAGTCA
>JAFDDH010000356.1 GCA_019310975.1 Deltaproteobacteria bacterium
TGAATCAGATCGGCCAGAATGAGCTCGTTGCGCTCTCTCATCTCACCGCGTTCCCGTGCACACCGTCCCGGCCCTTCCCCTTCCCACCCACTACGCCTCGAGGATCGTGACCACCATCGCCGCCGCATCATTACCGCTCTTGCCGCCGCCGTTCTGGGCCAGCCCGACCCTGGCGCCCTCGACCTGACGCCGACCGGCGCGACCTTGCAGCTGCTCGGTCAGCTCCACGATCTGCGCCAGACCCGTGGCGCCGACCGGATGCCCCTTGCGGAGCAAGCCACCGGAGGTGTTGACCGGCAGGCGTCCGCCGAGCTTCGTCGCGCCGGATTCGACGAGCGGTCCGCCCTCTCCCTTGGGACAGAGGCCCAGTGCGTCGTAGGCAATGATCTCCGCAGGCGCCGAGGCGTCGTGCAGCTCGACGACATCCAGGTCCTCGGGGCCGATTCCCGCCTCTTCGTATGCCTCCTCGGCGCAGAGCATCACCGTATCGGGCTCGCCCAGCGCATGGTTCCAGCCCGAGTGCATCACGCTGCTGACGATCGTGACGGGTCGGCTGATGCCGAGCTCGCGGGCCTTCTGATCGCTCACCACGATGGCGGCGGCCGCGCCATCGCCGATTGGCGAGCACATCGATCGTGTCAGCGGCGCCACGATGGGCCGATCGTTCAGAACGTCCTGGACGGAGAGCTCCTGCCCGAACTGCGCACGCGGATTGAGACTACCGTGATGGGAGTTCTTCGCCGAGACCGCCGCGAATTGCTCGACCGTCGTGCCGTAGTTCGCCATGTGATCGCGCGCCGCCCGGGCGTAGACGTCCATGAACATCGAGCGACTCTCTCCCGCACCGGCCCCTTCGCCGCTCGCCTTCGCGGCGCTTGCGAGGTCGGCCATCATCTCCGCAAGCTCGTCGACGTCCATCGCACCGGCAAAGGCTGCAAAGCTCTTCGCCTTGTCCTCGTGAGTGAGCTTTTCCACACCGAGCGCGAGCACGACGTCATAGAAGCCGGCCCGCACCATCGTGCAGGCCTGGGAGAGCGCCGTCGAGCCACTCGCGCAGGCATTCTCCACGTTGATGATCGGAATCTTGCCGAGCCCGATGGAGGCGAGGATCACCTGCCCGCGGATGCTCTCCTGCCCGGTCACCAATCCCGCAGCGCAATTGCCCACGACGGCGGCGTCGAGATCGGACAGCTCGAGACCGGCATCCGTGAGCGCGGCGTGAGTCGCCTCGCCGCCCAGCTCCTTCAGGCCCTTGTCGGGATATTTCATGAACCGCGTCATGCCGACGCCGGCGATCTTCACATCGAAGCGCACGATCGATCTCCTTTTCGAGGTAGCAAGAGCACTCCGGCCTCAGATGAGGCCCTCCCCCTCGAGCTCGAGTGCCCTGCGCAGATAGAGGAGCTCCTCCTCGCGCCAGGGAAGCGGGGCCTGGGTCTGGATCATCGCATCGCGCTCGAGCTCGGCGACCACCTCGGGATCACGCGGGAAGGGCTGGCCGTAGCCGTTCAGGGAGAAGAGCTCCTCGAAGGGTCTGCGCGGGCGCTGACCGCCCGCCTCGGGGCTCTCCGCCGGGTAGCCGACGGTCTGGGTCACCAGGACGCGACAGCTCTGGGGGAGGCCCAGCTTGATGCGGATCGCCTCAGCGTTGGCGGTTCCGAGGCAGCAGGTGCCGAGCCCCTGCTCGAAGGCCATCAGCGTCGCCTGGGCAATCCCCTGACCGCAGTCGACCTCACCGAGGCCCGGCTGCTTCACGGCGTCGCCCATGGCGGCGAACATCGGGACGAGCGTGTCCTCGAGCTGTTGGCGCTTGTTGTCCCCGTAGCCGACGGCGCCGATGGCGACGAGCTCGCGCAGCCGCTCGGCGGCTTGATCGGTGGCCGCAGTCTCGATGTACCAGACGATCACGATCGGTGCGAGAGCGATCTGATAGCCACCCACCGGAGACGGGAGGGCCTCGATCACATCGTCTGGGGCGACGTCGCGCTCGATCACCACCGCGCGCAGACTGTTCATATTGCCCCAATGCGAAGCGAGCCTCGCGGCCTCGAGCATACGCTGGATCTTTTCGCGCTCGACGGGCTTGTGCGGAAGCAGGAAGCGAATCGACCGCCTATCCCCAATCGCTCTTCGAAGCTCCACGGACCCCTCTCCCTTCTCTTCTCGTCTCTTCTCTCTTCTCTTTTCAGCCGCCAGCTCGTACGGATCGCTGGACGACACGGGCGGATCGCCCGGACTCAGTCCAGTCGGCTTGCGCCCACAATCGCGAGCATCTCGTTGCATCCGTCCTCGATCATCGAGGCGCGCGCGTCTCGCAACAGCTTCTCGACCGGGTACTCGCGCGAAAGCCCGTTTCCGCCAAAGATCTGCACCGCCTCGCTCGCCACTTCGAAGGCTGTATTGGTGACGAAGGTCTTGGCCGCGATGCAGTGGGCGATCTTCGGGGCACCACCCGAATTGAAGATCGCGACGCGACGCGCGATCGCGCGCGCCGCCTCGACCTTGGTGAACATCTTGAAGAGCCTCGATTTGACGCTCTGGTGCTCGATGATCGGCACCCCACCCTGGCGCCGTTCCTTCGCGTAGGCGTGGGCGAAGTCGAAGGCAGCCCGTGCGAGGCCGACGAAGAGCTGCGCCATACCCGCGTTGCCGTGAGAGAGCATGGTTTCGAGGCCGATCGAGTAGACGTCGGGTCCAAGCACCATATGGCTTGCTGGCACGCGTACGTCGTCGAAGAAGATCTCGCCCTGATTGAGCGAGCGCTGTCCGAGCTTGTCGAGCGGACGCGGTCTGCTCACACCGGGCAGATCCATCGGCACCAGAAAGACGCCGCCTCCGCTCATGCCCCGGCTCGGGTCCAGGGTGCAGAAGAGCACCGCGATGTCTGCAATCGATCCGTTGGACACCCAGGCCGCCTTCTGGCCGCGAATCAGATAACCGTCGCCATCCTGGATGGCGACACAATTCGCCTTGATGTCCGGATCCTCGAAAAAACTCTCGGTAAAGCTCACGCTATCACTGCCGTGGTCGGGCTCGGTCAGTGCCCAACAGCCGATGGTCGGGTTTGCGGAATCACAGAAGCGCTCGATCAGCTCCGCGTCGCCGGATTGAAGGCACCACGGCTGATGGAAGCCCGAGAGTCCCATCGAGATCGCGAGGCCGACGTCGCCCCACGCGAGCTCCTCGTTGACCACGCAGCCGATCAGCGCCTTCGTCTGCGGCTGCATCGACTCGTCGTAGTTGAGCGCACCAAATCCGAGCTCGTGATACTGATCGAAGCAACGCCACAGGGGCGAGCCCTTCGTAATGACGTCGGCGGGGTCACTCAGGCGGTCGAGCTCGACCCCGGTCGGTCGCACGATCTGCTCGGCGAATTTATGCGCTGTATCTCGAATCTCGCTGATCTCGTCGGTCAGCCCGACCTCGATATCCAATACCGTCATGCCACGGCTCCCCTTGCATCGCTCTTGGCGTCCGCGCGATCGCGGGCGCCCGCTCCGGCGGCCGCCTCCTTGCGAGCGGCTTCTGCCTGCTGAACCCGCTGCTCGCCCTTCTCCTTCGCCTGCACTCGGCGCCGCGCCCCCTCGGCCAGGTGCTCGGAACGCTCC
>JAFDDH010000357.1 GCA_019310975.1 Deltaproteobacteria bacterium
GTGATCGCGCAGCAATGTCTCTGCAAAGCGACCGGTTCCGAATCCGAATTCGAAGACCGCGTGGGCGGACCCAAAATCCGCGTGTGCGAGCAGGCGATCGGTGGCGCGGTCCTCGTAGAAGGCCTGCGAGTCCTGGCCCGCGCCGATGCGATCGTAGACCTGCTGCGCCTCGGCGTAGGTGAGGGTTCGCATCGACCTACCGATCCCGCCAGGCCCGCAGCCACGGCCGCGAGTCATCGGGCTGGCCCTCGCAACGCACACCCGAGTCGGGTATCGACACCCAGGGCCGGGCACTACCGGTCCAGATATATCCGATCGGATCGAACGTGCCCGGATCGTCGAGCGTCCCTGGGCGTAGCACGAAAAGATCGGGATCGCGCGCCGGCTCGCCGAAGAGTCGCGTCGCGCAGCCCGTGCAGTGGCAGGCGTAGAACGTGATCGGCTGCGCGACGAGCTGGTAGCGGATGGCACCACACGAAGAGCTGCCCTCGTACGTCTCACTCATGGCTTGCGACCTCGCTGTGGCCGATCTCCGGGCCGTCCCTCTGCAGCGTCTCACGATTCGCCAATCCCTTCAACGCGGACACCGCGGACAGAGGCTAGCGGCCGAGATCTCCATTCTCGGCTTGCTCGGTCGCGAGCTCCAGGGCCCGCGCCATATAGGGCTGCCAGAGCCCCTTGACGACGAGCGCGGTCAGTGGTCTCGCCAGCGCCGAGCGCGGCTCGAACTCGTAGCGCCAGCGCGCCAGCGTACGCTCGGGGCCCACGCGCACGAACCACCAGGCGCCGCGGAAGCGCGGTGTCAGATGGCGCAGTGGACTGGTGAGCTCGTCGATCCGGTACGCGAAGTGCCCGGGCGGCTCGACCCGCGTGAGCGTCTCGCGCATCGTGCTGTCGTCGGCGAGTCGGATCGTGCGCGACTGACCGGGCGCATTCCAACCGCCGCTCTGATCCTCCACCGCGCTGACGGCGGGCATCGGACCGAAGCCGAGCATGATGCGAGTGAGATCAATCGGGGCAAAGACATCAAAGACCTTCTCGATGGGCGCCTTCACCTCACGCTGCACCTCCGCGCTGACGGGACGTGAGGGCGCGGACAGGTAGAGTCGCATGGCGACGCGTTTGCGCGGATCGAGGCCGTGCTCGGCCTCGGCACGCAGGCAGTCGGCCAGCTCGGGCGAACAGGCCAGCGTGTCGAGCTCCTCGAATCCCATCTTGCGGTAGAAGGGCGCGTTCCAGCGCAGATGCCGAAAGGTCGTCAGGGTGAGGGTCGCGTATCCATTCGACCGAGCCCACGCCGCCACGGCCGAGACCAGGGCGCGTCCCAGCCCACGACCGCCGTGCTCGGGCAGAACGTCCATCTCGTAGAGGTGCGCGGAGCCGTCCACGCGTGTCGCGAGGGCGAAACCCACCGGATCGCCGGAATCTTCCTCGAGTGCGACGAAGACGCGACCGTCGCGAGCGGCTTGCGCGAAGAACGAGCTGGAGAGCCCGTGCGAGCGCAACTCCGGCGCGATGTCCTGATCGGAGAATCGCGCTGCCGCCGCCAGCTCGATGGCCGGCAGCGCGGCGACGGCATCGGGCCGCGCCGCCTCGATCCGGTATCCGATCGGTGCATGCGTCACGTTGAAAGAACGTCGAAGCGGAGGACTCCGCTCCTCACGATGCGCAGGACCTTCATGCTCCCTCCCCGATCCGGATCAGAGATCGATCCAGAACCGCCGCATCACGTCTCCACTCTCGGGCGAGATGGTTGAGCCGTCCGGCTGGCCGCCCGCCGACTCGATGGCTCGGATCGACGAGCAGGAAGTGCGACTGGCCCACACGCGAAGGGTCCAGCCCGACGTCGTTCTCATCTCGCCATGCGGCCTGAAGGTACTCCGTGGGGTCCTCGAGTACGGCTCGGAATCGGTCGTCACCCTCCGCTCGGAACTCCTCGGCCATCTCCCGGAGAGACTCGATAGGCGGGTACGGTCGCTCGAGCCTCATGCCTTCGTGGCCCTCTGAGCGCGAGCAGGCGTCAGCTCGGCGAGCTTCTCGTCTATTTTTCGCACGAGCACGTCCTGCTCCTTCCGCGTCGTCACGCGCATGCGGTCGAAGTCGACGGCATGCAGGCGCACGTCGGCAAAGAGACCCGCCGCGTCCTCGTGAAAATGGAGAAAGGCACGGGAGCGAAGATAGAAGACGCCGGGCCGCTTCTCCTGGAGCGCTTCCCTCTGCCTCAACCTCAAGAGCAGCGGAGCCAGCTGCTCGATCGCTCTCGGACCTGCGTGCTTCACCCTATCCCCAATTCGAGAAACCAATCCTACCATGCACTCGCAACACATTCCTGTGGTAGCCTGTCGGCAGCAGGAGGACGAAGCCAATGAACCTCGTCACACGGTTCCAGGAGTACGCGGACGCGTTCGAAGAGACCTACGAGGACGACGACTGGTCGCGCCTCGAGCCCTACTTCACCGAAGCTGCGATCTATGAGATCCTCGCCGATCCGCCCTTCGCCTCGCGCACGGAGGGGCGCGAGAAAGTCTTTGCTGCGCTCAAGCAGTCCGTGGACTCCACCGACCGGCGCTTCGACACGCGAGGTCTCGACATCCTGGAGGGTCCCGACCTGCGCGACGGCGACGTGTGGATGAGGTGGCGGGTCCGCTATGAGCGCGAAGGAACACCGGGCCTGGTCATCGACGGAACCAGCAACGCCCACTTCGAGGGAGACCGCATCGCGCTGCTCTCGGACAGCTTCGATCCCGACAGCCAGCAGGGCATCCTCACCTTCCTGGGCGAGTATGGGGCCAAGCTCAAGCCGGCCTGAGCGCCTACCCCTTGGCCAGGGATTTGCGCTCGATGGCGCGCACAAACTCCGTCTTGGCCTCCGAGTAGCGGAAGCGCCCATCCACGGTGTCGGCGTCCGCATCACCGGCGAGCCTGCGCTTGAGCGCCTCGTAGGCGACACGATCGTCGTCGTGCGTACGCAGCCAGTCCCGGAAGGCGAGCGTGCGCTGCTCGTCCCGGCTCGCCCGCGCACGCACGTGAATGTGGTGGGTGTGGGGCCAGTCGGCCGGCCTGTGAAAATAGGCCAGCGGGACGGTCTCATGGGCGTACCCGATGGCGGCGAGCGGAGATCCGTAGGCGGCGAATGGGTCGAGATCGGCGACGGAGACCTGGATGTCGATGACCGGCTTGGCGGCCAGGCCGGGCACAGCCGTTGAACCGATGTGATCAATGCGGAGTGCCAGCCCACCCAACGCCGTGCGCAGACGGGCAGCCTCCTGCTCGAATTGATCGGGCCATTGCGGGTCGTAGTCGGCGATCAAGATCGGCATCCGAGTGGCCGCCCAGGGAGCTGGGTTTCTCTCTCTCGCACTCGCGCTCTCGCGCTCTCGCGCACGCCCCCTGCAGGCAGAGTCTTCAACCGATCCCAGCCCCCCCCAATAATATCGCGTGATGCTATCGAGGCCAGGCGGGTCGTGCTCCCCGGAGCCTCTCGCTGGAGTTAGAATGGACGATGGAGGTTCTCGCCATGGCCAGGCAGGCCAAGCTCCACTTCGTCTACAACGTCGACGGTACGCCGGCCTCGCTGGTGGTGGATTTCTTTCATCGCCTG
>JAFDDH010000141.1 GCA_019310975.1 Deltaproteobacteria bacterium
CCGACACCAGCAGCGCTCTTCGACCAGATCGTTCGCCAGCTCGGGATGGTCGGTGTCGATCCCCGAGTCCAGGACAGCGACGTTCACGCCCGCGCCCGTCACGCCGACCGCATGCGCGTGGTCCGCCCCCACCAGCACGGAGCCCTGCGCGACCACCGCGTGCACGCGCCTGTCTTCGTAGACGAGCTCGGTCTCCGGATGCCGCGCAAGCGCATCGATCACCTCGAGCGAGGCCCTCAGTGAGAACCCATTCACATTCGCGTGGCGCCTTCCCAGATGGAAGCCACGCCGGGGCAATGCATCGAGTACGCCCTGCTGGCGGTTGCGAATCGCCTGCCGACGTGACGCACGCTGACGACGATCCGGCAGTCCCGCATCCCTGAGGACGACATTGACCGCGATCTCCTCGGAGCCTCCCAACGCCTCCAGCTTCGCGCGCAAGCCGGGATCCAATCTAGTGCGCGAGTCGTCCAATGCACTGGCCGGGCCCGTCGTGCCAAGGAGAACCAGGAGAACGAGCGCGACGACCCGCATCGGCGAAGACGTCGTTGAGCCCATATCGGCAAGAATCCAGCTGCGGCGAGGAGCCATCGGATGCATTCTCGCATGCTCGGGCACGCGCCCGCCATGAGTCCGCAGCGCCTCAATCTTGGGCCGCAAACCCGGCGCCAAATCCGCGCCCGACCGATCGAATCCGGACACACACCGAGGGAGCCCGCTTCGTCTACAATTCGCGACTCTCCGCAAATGCGCAAGAGAGACGCGAGGCGGGATCTCTGGGATCGATGTGCATAGAGAGTAGAGAGACCGAGAGACAGAAGGAAAAAAGGGGAAAGAGGAAGAAGGAGCACGTGGAATGGCGGATAGGGCTACCGGGGGCCACATCGAGAGTCGGGAGCATGAACTGGGGCAGGCCTTCTACCGCGGTGCGGCCGAGACTCTTCGCGAGCATCTGCAGCTGCAGGGTGAGGAGGAGGCGGCTCGGATGTCGCTCACAGCCGCGACAGGCATCAGCGATCCGGCCGTCGTTGCCGAGCTGGCAGGGCTTGGCATCCGGGTGGATACGCTGGCCGCGCTGACCCTCATTCCGCTGATCCAGATCGCCTGGGTGGACGGCGAGATGGACGCGCGTGAGCGTGACGCGATTCTCGACGCCGCCGTCTCGACCGGCAGCGAGAAGGGCTCGACGAGCCACCGACTGCTCGAGATCTGGATCCTCGAAGAGCCGCCACCGGATCTCACGAATGCCTGGCGGGGATACATCGGCGCGCTCTGTACAGAACTATCCAGCACACAGCGCGAACGGCTGGAGGCGAATCTGCTGGGGCGCGCCCGCGAAGTTGCGGCCGCCGCAGGCAGCACATTGGATCGCTCGCCCCACATCTCGGCCAATGAGGAGGCCTGTCTCCAATCGCTGGCAAGCGCTTTCACCCGCTAGGCGTGCTTCTGCCGACGCACTCTTAGACTCGGCCGGCGAAGGGGCTATGGTCTCCCCGCTCGAGAGCCGCCCCACCACGAAGGAAACGCAACGTCCGCGCGCAGGACGTTCGCCAATCCATCTTCCAGGCATCGATGGTATTCAGCACTCCGCTCTTCGTCTTCGCCTTCCTTCCGGCTGTTCTCTTCTTCTATTTCCTCGCGCCGGTACGATTTCGCAACCACGTGGCCCTCGCGTTCAGCTTCGTGTTCTACGCTTTTGGGGCGCCGAAGTTCATTGCGGTCGTCTTCGTTTCTTGTCTCTTCGACTGGCTGGTCACGGCTCGCATCCATCGGGCGACTGACACCGTCAGGCGCAAGCGCCTCCTGATTCTGGGCGTGGCCTCAAACCTGCTCCTGCTGGGCCACTTCAAATACACCGACTTCGCGCTGGGTTCACTCAACTCGATCTTCGCCATGCTGGGCCTCGAGCCGATCCCTCTATTGGGTATCGCACTGCCCATCGGTATCTCATTCATCACCTTCGAGAAGATCACCTACATCGTCGACGTCTATCGAGGGGAGGGACATCCGGCGAGGAGCTTCGTCACCTACCTCCTCTATATCCACTACTTCCCGCAGCTGATCGCCGGGCCGATCATCAAATACCACGACATCGAGGACCAGTTCTACTCGCGACCCTATACGCTGGACGGGGCCGTGCAGGGGCTCTCGCGCTTTGCGGTCGGGCTCGCCAAGAAGGTCCTGCTCGCCGACGCCCTCGCACCGACCGTAGAGGCCGCTTTCGCACTGCCGCCCTCTGAGCTGGATCCCGCCACCGCCTGGCTCGGCATCGTCTGCTACACGCTGCAGCTCTACTTCGACTTCTCGGGTTACTCCGACATGGCCATCGGCATGGCGAGAGCGATGGGATTTCGATTCCAGGAAAACTTCAACATGCCCTACATCTCGATGAATCTGACCGAGTTCTGGAGACGCTGGCATATCTCGCTTTCGTCCTGGATCCGCTCGTACCTCTACTTCCCGCTGGGCGGCAATCGTGGCTCGACGTGGCGCACATACGCAAATCTCTGGCTCTGCTTCGTGCTCTGCGGGCTCTGGCACGGAGCCGCCTGGAATTACGTGATCTATGGGACCTACCAGGGGGTCTTCATGGTCCTCGACAAGATCTTCTGGATCGATCTCCAGGCGCGGCTGCCGCGCTTCTTCAATATCGGCCTGACCTTCTTCATCACCATGTTTGGGTTCGTAATCTTCCGCACGAGCACGATGGCTGAGGCCGGAGACTATTTCGTGGCACTCTTCTCCGTCGCATCCGACCTCCCGCGCGCCGTCCCTGCGACTCCGGAGATCCTCGCCTATGTGTCGATCGGGCTCGTGCTGAGCTTCTTCCCCGCCACCCGCTTCTTCGAGCCGCTGATGGAGCGCCTCGAGCGGCTCTCCTTCCGCGACGAGCTCTACACTGCCACGGCCATCCTGCTCTTCGTGCTCTCGATGGGGCGGATTGCCGGAGAGAGCTTCAGTCCCTTCCTTTACTTCCGCTTCTAGCCCGGATTATTCATGAAGCTCGCACTCGGCAAAATCCAATGCCTGACCGATCGCGCGATCCGTCATTCGAATACCGGCTAGGAGATGGACGACGAGTCCGAACGAAGCTGCTACCTGCTGCGAGCATATCTGCCGAGTCCCAATCCCAAGGAGAGTCCATCATGAGCCATGTCCGAATCGAGAAGCCGCGCCCGCACACGAGCGTGATCATCCTGGACCGTCCCGAGCGAATGAACTCGATGGCGTTCGATCTCGCAGTGCCGCTCCACGAGGCGATCGCCGAGGTGGCAAGGGACAACGACACCTGGTGCGTGATTCTGACCGGCACGGGGCGTGGCTTCTGCTCGGGCGCCGACACACAGACCACGGAGCCACCGCCGAATATCGAGGGCATGACGCTTACGCGCATCGCTACGCATTCGATGTCGATCCTCGCCGACCTCGTTCCGGCGATGCGCCGCATGCCCCAGCCGGTGATCGGCGCCATCAATGGCGCGGCGATCGGCGGCGGGCTCTGCCTCACACTCGGCGCTGACATCCGCCTCGCCGCCGAGTCCGCCTACTTCCGCGCAGCGGGCATCAACAATGGCCTGACGGCGACGGAGCTCGGCCTCAGCTTCCTGCTGCCGCGCGCAATCGGCTCGTCCCGCGCCTTCGAGATCATGCTCTCAGGCCGCGACGTGAGTGCCTCCGAGGCCGCGGCGATCGGTCTCGTGTCACGCACGGTGCCCGACGCGGAGTTGATGGACGCCGCCCTCGACCTCGCCGACCAGATCAATGGCTGGAGTACTCAGGGCGTTCAACTCACCAAGAAGATGATGTGGTCGGGCCTGGAAACCGCCAGCCTGCAAGCCGCGATCGAGCTCGAAAGCCACACGCAGCTCTTCGTGCGTCTCACGACCAAGAACTTCGAGGAGGCGACCCGGGCCAGGAAGGAAGGGCGAAAGCCCGTCTTCGAGGACTGAGCTCGGACGGGGCCAAGCACCCCCGCCCGATGAGGTGAGGGCCGGAAGACACGACTGCCTGTGACGGCATTGGGTTACGCTCACCCGTCCTGCCGGGTGTGCTCCCGCGTCGCTGTTTCGCGTCGGGGCGTGCTGCAGATCACGTTCGTCTCGCACCGACCCTACGACACACTTCGCGGATCGCATCCTCATCCCATCAAGGAGACAAATCCATGCGCAACGCCACACGACTCGTTCTTCTGGCCAGCGCGCTCGTCTGGCTGACCAGCGCGGCCGGCTGCGTCACCAAGGGCAAGTTCGAGGATGCCGAGGCACAACGGGACCGGGCGCTATCACAGCGCGACGACCTGACCGTGCAGCTCGGCGAGGTCACCGCAGCCAACACCGCCTTGCGCGATGAGCTCGAGGCGACAGAGATGGAGGTCAGCAGCCTGCGCGGCACCTACGACAACCTGGTGATGGAGCTTCAGACCGAGGTGGAGGCCGGCCAGGTGGAGGTCCAACAGCTGCTCGACGGTATCCGACTGAACGTCTCGGACGAGCTGCTCTTCGCTTCTGGCTCCGCAAGGATCAACGAGGGAGGCCGCAAGCTGCTCGAGCGGGTGGCGGCCCAGATCGCCGACGAAGACGCGATCATCTCGGTGGAAGGTCACACCGACAACGTCGCCATCAGCCGATCCCTGAAGGACCGCTACCCCACCAACTGGGAACTCGCCGCGGCACGGGCCTGCAGCGTCGTGCGTCTACTGAGCGAGAACGGCGTCGAACCGATTCGGCTGCGCGCGGTCTCGCGCGGTCCCTTCGTACCGATCATGTCCAACGACACGCGCGAGGGGCGGAAGAAGAACCGCCGCACAGAGCTCATCCTGCGGCCGCTTCCGAGCTGAAGTGCGGCGCCCGCCGCCGCACGCGGGCATCGCGGTCGGAGCGCTCGCCTACCCAGACCATCAGCCCGGGCGACACCAGCACGTCGGCCTCGAACGCAAATAGCTCGCCCGCCATTCGCTTCAGCGCCTTGAAGGCGTTAAGACTTTGATCTCCTGATTCACGTTCATCGTTCTTCTCTCTTCTCCTTCTCTCTTTTCTTCCTTCTTTCCTTCTGTCTTTTCTTCCTACCCTCCTTCCTTCCTTCCATCCTTCCTTCCTGTACATGGCCCGCGGCGCCGCGCGCCCGGTCGTCTCGCCATCCGGCTGGCTCCGCTTCTCCGGCGAGCCTTCACACAACTCGACCCATCGCCACGAGCGGCGATGCTCCGACTCCCGAATCGAAGCTCCCGCGGGGAAGGGTTGCCGCGATGTCCTGGCGTTGTTTCGATGCCCTCGCTTCGTTTCACACAGCCTCGACCTTCCCCCCGCCCTTGAAAAAGCAAGACCCGTGCCGTCCCGGGATGTCGGAGACTCGGCGCGATGCGCGACTTCGTCCTGCAGACAGGATCCGCTCGCGCTCATCTGTCCACTGCAGAGGCCAGCCTGTGCGATGATCGTCGCGGGGAGGCAGCCGGAGTGTCGTCGTTCGCCCGGAGCCGCAGTGAGCTCCTGCTGGCACTCGGACTCGTGGCGATTGTGCAGGGCGTCCTCTTTGCACAGATCCACGACTACGCCCTGATGGGCTGGGACACCCATCCGCTGATCGCCTCGGCGCGCATCGAATCATGGGCCGACTTGGTCGCGAACTTCACCCTCGAGAGCCCGAAGAGCAGCCACAGCTTCTCGTTCTACCGGCCGGTCATGAACCTCTCGTTGGCCGTGGACCACGCGCTCTTTGGCCTCGAGCCCTTCGGCTATCACGCGACGGATGCGCTGCTCGCCGGCGCCTGCGCGTTGGCGCTATTCGGCCTGACGCGCCGCCTGCTCGGTCCCGGGGCACGAGTCGGCCCCTGGATCGCGCTGATCACATTCCTGCTACTGCCCGTGCACGCAGAGGTGCTGCCGCTGGTTTCGCGGCGCATGGACGTACTCTGCGCTCTCTTCGTCGCGCTCGCGCTCACCGCGCAGGCCAGCCGGATGGACGATCCGTTTTCGCCCCGCAGCGCCTGGCCGGCACTCTTGACCATGTTGGCCGTGGGCGCGAACCAGACGGGACTCGTGGCCGCGCCGCTGATCGTGGCGCTGGCGCTGCTCTCCGGCCCCGCCGCCTCCGCGCGCGCGCAGCTCGGGCGGGCCGCGCGAACAGCCCTGCCCCACTTCGTGGCCGCCGCCCTCGTTTTCGCCGCGCGCTCTGCAGCTCTCGGTCAGCTGGTCGGACACGACACCCCACCACTCGCCCACGCCATCACCAAGCTGCCCTGGTCGACGGGCCTGCTCTCCGTTCGGCTCTCGTCGCTCTTCGAGAACGCCGATGTGCCGATTCGCACTCAGTGGATCCCGGTGCTCGGTGCGACCCTGCTCTGGATCGTCGTCCTGCTCTGGATCATTGCGCTGGTGCGGCGCGGCACCGCAACCAGCGGTGGCGACGCGCTGCCGGCAGCCACGATTCCGGCAACGGCCGCAACGGGGCTACTCGCATGCACGTGGATCACCCTCGTCGCCTGCGTCCATGGCGTGAACGGTTTCATCCAGAGCTGGGATCTCCTCATACCCGGCCAGGCATTTGCGCTCGGACTCGGTGCACTCGCCGAAGAGCTGCACGCTGGACTGCGCGCTCGACCCCGCCCACTCACGGCTCTTGGCGTTGGCGTGCTCGTGGTGGTCATCGGTCTGCAGGCACGCTGGTCCCCGCTCCTGCATGACTACGGTCACTGGAAGCTCGGTCACGTCGCCGTGGAGCGCTATCTCGCCGATCTCGCGCGGACGATCGAGGCGGCCGACGATGGTGAAGTCGTCACGGTGCTCGCGCCCCCGATCAGCCGGCGCGCCGGAAGAAATACACTCGGCGCAACCCGCGCGAGGCTCCTCCACGTCTATTCGTTGCCGTCGTGGGCCGAGCTCCGTTTCCCCGACCAGCGTGTCGAATTTCGCCACCGAAGGCTCGGCAACCCTTCGAGCGAGCCACTGCAGGATGGTGTTGTGGTCCTCGTCGAGGGGCGCGTGCGTGCACGCGCCCGCGCCGCGCGGATCGAATAGACGAGGGCCGCACTGCGAGGCGCCGAATCTGGGCGCCGAGACAGAAGTCGCGACCTTCGCCGCAGCCATGCTCTTGGGCGACTCGAGGATGAATGGCTGTCCCGACACGACTGTGCGACGATTCGCCACAGGGGGAGATCGCCCTGGCGAAAATTGCCCTCCACCTCGCGCTCGGCCTGCTGGCAGCCCTGCTCGCCTGCTCGGACGCATCCGACCCGGCGCCGGATGCAGGCGAAGTCCTGCCCGCAGCCGCGGCCCCCGCCGATCAGGACGAGCCCACGGCCGACGCGAACGGGCAGAGTGCGCCGGCCGAAGTGACACGGGGCCTGCAGGCGAGCCAGCCGGGTGTCACGGAAGGCTATGTCCTCTTCTCACCGCTTCTCTCCGACACATCCTATCTCGTCGACAACGAGGGTCGCGTCGTCCACCTCTGGAAGACTGCCTACTCACCCGGCGGTGGACAGTACCTGCTGCCGAACGGCCACCTGCTGCGTCCCGGTCGCGATCCCGAAGCCCTGGCATTTCGTGCCGGTGGCGCCGGCGGCTACATCCAGGAGCTCGACTGGCAGGGCGACGTGGTCTGGGAGTGGCGGCTCTCGAATGCCGATCAGATTCTGCACCACGATATCGAGCCGATGCCGGGCGGCCATATCCTTGCCCTCGCCTGGGAGACCCTGGAGCGCGACGAGGCGCTTCGGCTCGGCCGCCGTGGGGGCACCACCTCCGAAGCAGGACTCTGGCCGGACTGGGTGGTGGAAATCGAGCCGATCCGACCAAAGGGTGCACGGGTGGTGTGGGAGTGGCACGCGAGGGATCACTTCGTGCAGAGCGAGGATCCCGTGCGGCCCGATTATGGCCAGCCCGCAGACCACCCCGATCGTATCGACCTCAATGGCTTCAGCGCGGCGCCCCCCATCGATCCCGATCAGCTCGCCCAGCTTCAGGCGATCGGCTACGTGCCGGCTGATGCGGACCCCAGCGCCGATGAGAGCCGGCGTGACTTCCTACACATCAACTCCGTGGCCTACAACGAAGATCTCGATCAGATCGCGTTGAGCGTGCCGACATTTGGCGAGATCTGGATCATCGACCACGGCACGACCACTGCGGAGGCCGCCGGGTCGAATGGGGGGCGAGCGGGTCGCGGAGGTGACCTGATCTACCGCTGGGGCAACCCCGCCGCCTACGGGCGCGGCACGCCCGAGGAGAAGCGCCTCTTCTACCAACACGACGTGCGCTGGATTCCGGCCGGCGCGCAAGGGGTTGGTCGGCTGATGATCTTCAACAACGGAGACGGGCGGCAGGACGGCAGCTATTCGTCCATCGACGAAATCGATCCGCCTCTGGACGCCAATGGGCGATACCGACTGGTGGACGGTGCGCCCTTTGGACCCAGCGAGCTGGCGGCGAGCTACTCGGAGCGCGACCGCTTCTTCTCGCCCTTCATCTCCGGTGCGCACCGGCTGCCGAATGGCAACACGATGATCTGTCAGGGTATCTCGGGCCGGCTCTTCGAGATCGCGCCAGACGGTCGAGTGGTCTGGGACTATCTCGTCCCCTACGGCGGCACGGTGCGGAACAAGGACGGCTCCATGCCGCAGCCAGGACTCGACGACTCTCCACACGCGGTGTTTCGCGCTACGCGGATCCCGGCGGACCATCCCGGCCTGAAGGGCCGCCAGCTCGTCCCGCTGGACCCCCAGCCTCCGGTGCACGTGGCGAAGCAGGGAGCCGAAGCGGACTCCTGAGCACAGCGCAGAAGGCCGGCTCGGGCCGAGCGTCCGGCAGGCAGCACGAGGAGGAACGCCATGTCATCTGCGATCGTCGATGCGGCCGTCGCCGGCAGGCTCGCGATCCGCGCGCTCGGTCGCCGCCTGCGTGGCGAGATCGAGCCGGCACCCGATCGCGACGCCTTTCGCCGCGACCTCGATCAGGCGCTCGCCGCCCTGCCCGCCGGTCTCGTCAGTCAGGTCGAGTGGATCGATCTGCCGGCCCAGGAGCCGCCTTGGCACGACTCCGGGATCGAGCTCTCGCCCGGCGACGAGCTGACCTGGCTGGCGCTGGGCCGCGTCTATGCGTCGAAGCCGCTCGATATCTGGGTGGGGCCGAAGAATCAAATCTGGGCGCGCATCGGCAAGGACGGACGTGTCTTCTCGTCGACGCGCGACAGCCATACCCTGGTTGCCGAGCGTGCCGGAAGACTGCAATTTGGCAACTACTTTCCGAATGATTGGGCCGACGTCACCGGCTCGACGCTTCAGGACGATGCCGTCTACGAGAGCGTCGAGGGGGGCACTCTGATCGCGGCGATCCGCTGGACCGACTCCGCGCTGGCCGGCCTCGACGCGCTCCGACGCATCGCCGACCCGCAGAAGCTCGTGAGCGGAGAGATTGAGCGATTCAGCGCCGGAACCACCACGCCCGAGGGCTGGCACTATCTCTGGCATCTCGGCGATGCGGAAATCTTCCGCTCGCGCGAGACGCCGGACGGCGGGCACGCAATCGACTGCTCGGTGCAGGGCGACGTCGGCATCCTACAAAGGAAGGCCGACCTCCCGCTCACACCGCAGACCCGTATCAACTGGCGTTGGCAGATCAGATCATTGCCCGGCCTGATGCGCGAGGACAGTCTGCCGAGCCACGACTACCTCAGCATCGCGGTGGAGTTCGATGACGGCCGGGACATCACCTACTACTGGAGTCGATCCCTGGCGCCGGGCACCGGCTACAACTGCCCGCTCCCAAATTGGAAGCATAGGGAGTTTCACGTCGTCGTCCGCAGTGGCGAGAAGGGACTGGGTGTATGGCACGACGAGTCGCGCAATCTCCACGCCGACTACGCGCACTACATCGGCACGCCGCCGGCGCGCGTCGTGCGAGTCTGGCTGATCGCCAACAGCATCTTTGCGCGCCAGCTGGGCCGCTGCTCGTTCGCGAGCATCCAGCTCAGCGATGGTGAGCGGACCATCGAAGTGCTCTGAACACGCGATCCCATCGCTCCCCGGCAGGAAGCGACTCGAGCAGGGTCTGGTCTCGTCCGACGGGGTGGTATTCGGACGACGACCTTGCGACGGTGTTCCGTCATACGCTATGACGCCTCGGCCTCACCGAGCTGTGCGGCCACGACGTCGATCTTGCGGCGGACCTCGAAGCCGATCGCCTGATAGAGCCGCAGCGCGTGCTGGTTGCTCTCGAGGACGTGAAGGAAGGCTTCGTCGCCGCGATCCCGAATGCCTTGCGCGACCTGCAGAGTCAGCGCTGCGGCCAACCCCTGACGCCGTACTTCGGGGTGCGTACACACCGCGGAGATCTCGGTCCAGCCGGGCAGGCTGAAGCGCCGACCGGCCATCGCCACCAGCCGTCCCTCGCGGCGCACACCGACGTAGCCGCCCAGCTCGATGGTTCTGGGCAGGAAGGGACCGGGCTCGGTGAGCTGCGTGAGCGCGAGCAGCTCTTCGACGTCGTCGCGGCCGAGTGGTGCTGAGCCAGAGTCCGGTGCGGTATCGAGATCGCCGGCCACGAGCTGATAGGTCGGGCCACGATAGACCTCCGTCCAGCCACCGGGCGGTGGCGGCACCTCGTCGCGAAAGAGAACCGCGACGCCTCCCGGTCCGACGAGCTCCGCCAGAGCGACCCACGCGTCGGGCTCGACCCGTTCGACGGCGGCGAAGAACGCGACCTCGGGATCGAAGCGCACCGCCTTGCGACTCGATCTGGGAAACCGGATTGTCGAGCCGCAGGGCATCTGACGTGGAGACCTGCATCGCGCTAGCGTTAGCCCATGACGCAGGCACTCACCAACCGGGTTTCCGCTCGTGAGCTGGACCTGGCGAGCTCGATCGCTCGGCCCGCCCTCTACGACGGCGATGCGATCGTCACCGATCTGCCGGACAAGACCGCGTCGGCTCGATTCGTGGCGGCGCTCGTCGAGAGCGACGAGCGCGTCTGGGACAAGCTGGAGAATCGGCCGTCCCAGGATGCCTGATCGGAGCCACCAGGCCTCGCTTGCTGGCCGGTGGCTCATCGCCGATCGTCATGCGATGCTCTGCAGATAGGCACCCGGCCGCTCTTCATCGGAGCGCCGCACTCGTCCACGACGAAGGACGAAAGACAAGAGACAAAATGCGAGAGAAGAGGGACAGAGGATTGGACATGAACATGAAGAGGATGCTCATCACGCTCATTGGCCTCCTCTTGGCGGCGGCGACCCCGGCGATGGCCGCGGATCCCGACACCTCGCTCGCCGACAGGACTCCGCTGATGTACGCAAGTATCGACGCCGGCGTGAGCATCGTGCCAGATCGCGACGTTCGATTCTTCGGAGTACCGAGCAGGCTCGAGAATGACACGGGCTGGACCGTGGGCGCCGAAATTGGCTCGCAAGCCAC
>JAFDDH010000358.1 GCA_019310975.1 Deltaproteobacteria bacterium
TCGATTTGGGGCTCCCCACGGTCGTCAACGATCTGGGCAACTGGGCGGCGCGTGGCATGCTCCGCTTCGATCCCGATCTTCTGGACATGAACTGGATCCTGAATCTGCACGGCAGCCAGCGCGATCAGCTGGCCCCGCTTGGGCAACAAATTGGAACCCGGGGCGACGTGACGCTTCCCGACGGCTCCTCACAGAGGGGCTTGCTCGGTGGGCAGAATTCGAAAGGCTACCGCGACCCCGACATCAGCAAGCAGCTCAACCAGATTCGCCTCGACTACATCGACCAGGGTCTGGCCCCGCGCGACGCCAGGAATCAGGCAGCGCTCGACCTGGCCCCGGTTCTCGCCCGGAATCTCGATTCCGATCCCCGAGTGGGCGACTACAACCGGGTTGGCAGCGTCAGGAACGACACCTTCGGGGCCCTCCTGCGCGGCGACATGGTGTTCTTCGACAGTGTCGATTTTACGACGATCTCCGCGTTCGAGAGCTTCGACCGATGGAACGATCAAGACATCGACAACTCACCCGATCCCATGTTCGAGGTCGAGCAGAAGGATGAGGGTTGGCAGTTCAGTCAGGACTTCAGATTCAATGGCGAGTTTGGCGATTCACTCCGCTGGGAGTCGGGCGTCTACTTGCTGACCGACCAACTCCACGTCAACAACAAGTCGTTCACGTCGGCGGCGCAGACCAACTTCGGCTCACCGCGGCGCATCTACACCCAGGAGACGATCAACGTGGCCGGCTACTTCGGTCTGGATTGGGATATCTGGGAAGTCCTGACTCTCGATGGAGGCGTGCGTCTCAATTGGGAGGAGAAGTCGATGGCCTATAGCCTCTTCGAGGTGGGCCCGGCAAAGGAGAACAGCGAGACGGTCTCATGGACGGTGCCGACTGGATCGATCCGGCTGGACTATCACTTCGGTGAGACGACCGACCTCTTCGTGAAGTATGGCCACGGTTGGAAGAGCGGCCACTTCAACGCGGCCTCCAGTGTCGACACGGCCGGGATCCAACAGGCCGAGCCCGAGGAGATCGATGCCTGGGAGGCGGGATTCAGGGGGGCCTGGTTCGACCACCGGCTGGCCCTGAATTCCTCTTTCTTCTACTACCGCTACCAGAACTATCAGGTCTTCACCTTCGTTCAGGGCTTCAACGTGCCCCCCGAGCTGAAGGTCATCAACGCCAACGACGCCGAGAACTACGGGGCCGAGATCGAGGTCAATTTGCGCCCCTGGGACGAACTCTTCGTGAGAGCCAGCCTCGGTTGGCTCGAGAGCGAGTATCTGGACTTTACGCAGGAGAACGCCGTGCAGGTGATCTCCATCGTGGACGGTGTTCCGCGGCAGACCAACTTTCCGATCCTGATCGACAACAGCGGGAACCGACTCACCAACTCCCCGCAGCTGTCGCTGACGCTCACCGCCAGCTACACGCTCGACCTCGGGAAGTTTGGAACCCTGATTCCGCGATACGATGCGGCCTGGAAGAGCGAGACCTTCTTCGACCCCACCGAGGGCCGCGGCACGCCCAACGCCGGCGGCGGCGATTTCGTCCTGCCGGAAGGGACCCTGGCGCAGGCGCCCTTCTGGCTTCACAACGCCAGGCTCGAGTGGGTCTCGTCCGGTGGCAGCGTGACACTGGCCGGCTGGGTGCGGAATGCTGGGGATGAGCTCTACAAGGCCGGGGCGTTCAACGCCGAGGGCTTCGGCAACTTCACGGTCTTCTTCGTGGGGGACCCGCGGACCTACGGAATCGACATCCGGTACCAGTTCTGAGCGAGGTCACGACGGCCTCCCGACCTGCCTCGATCGACCTGCCTCTCCCGACCTGCTTCTCCCGACCTGCCTCTACGGAATCGAGTATCCCAGGGCGCGCAACTGGTTGCGCTCGAGTTCGCCGAGCTCTCTGGTCGGGGTGACGCCCCAGGCGGGCTCGAGCTTCAAGTAATCGTCGGCCACACGGCGCATGTGCTCGAGCTGAGCGACGTCCTTGGCGGATGCATCGATCAGCTCGGCCGGGTCCTTGGCTGCGTCGAAGAGCTCTTCGATGGCCCTTGCATTGCCCACCGCGCCCTGGCGAACGTAGCGATAGGAGCCTTCGGTGACCGCCACGCTGGGGACCCGGTCCTCGGTCTGCTGTCCCCATCGCATGTCCAGGAAGGCGATCCCCGTACGATCGTCGTCCAAGGGAAAGCCTTCGGCGCTCGCAATCATGTCCGGAGCGAGCGTTCGACCATCGATCTGCCCCATCGAGTCGAGGCCGATCAGATCGAGGATGGTCGGCCAGATGTCGACGTTGCGTGATCTCGTCTCGACGGTGAGTCCCGGCTCCAGGCGAAAAGGGAGCTGGATGATCAACGGTACTTCGGTGGTCTCCGGGTAGACGTTGCGGGCGTGTCCCTCGTAGCCGCGTTCCAGGAAGGCCTCGCCGTGGTCGGCGGCAATCACGATGATCGTGTTCTGCGCGAAGCCGGCCGCTTCGACATAGTCGAGAAAACGCCCGATGATGCGGTCGGTCCAGCGGATGGAGTTGTCATAGACGTCGGAGATATCGCTTCCGAAGAGCGCGGTGTCCTGGTCGTAGACGTACTCGTGGACGTCCATGAGGTGCAGGTAGAGAAACCAGGGCTCGTGTCCGCGCACGCGTAGGAACTCCTCCGCAGTCAGGACCGAGTCCTGGTCCGAGCTGTGGCCGGTGATGGTCGGGTTCTCGCGGCGCACGGAAGCGGGAAGGCCTGCCGGGGCCGGCCGCGTGTAGACTTCGAAGCCCTGATTGAAGCCGAAGTTGGGCGAAACCCAGCCGTTGCGGTAGATCGCAACGGTCTGGAATCCGGCGTCCCTCAGGATCTCCGCGGGCATCAGGGCATCGTCGGAGATCACGTCATCGAATTTGATGACGCCGGTCCGAGCCGGGTTCAGTCCGGTCCAGAGTGAGGCCATCGAGCACTTGGTCCAGGAAGACTGGGCCATGTGGCGCGCGAACCGCACGCCGTGTGCGGCCACGCGATCCATCGTGGGGCTGGTGTCCCGCTCGTAGCCATAGCTTCCCAGGCGACTGGCGCGGAGCGTATCCACCAGGATGAAGAGCACGTTGAGATTGCCCTGCTTGCGCATCCTCACCAGCCGCTCCAGGTCGTCTGGCTTCTCCAGGTTGCCAATCGGACGTGGATCGACGCCGGCACCCAGATCGATCCGGACGAACGCGGAGAGGAACATGAGAAAGACGGCTATACTGGCCACGACCCAGGGCCAACGCTTGTCGGACAGCTTCTTTGACATCGCGGACATCGCGCTGCGAAGCTAGCGCATCCGATGAGTGCGATTCGATCAGGCCGGCGCTTCTGGTAGAGTACGCTGGATGACAATAGTGCTCGTCATTCGATCGCTGTCGATTCGCCCGGCGCTCGTCGCCCTCGTGATCTCGATCTTCGCGATCGGTACCGCCTGCCATCGCTCCGATCCACTTGCCGAGATCAAGGCGCTGCACGCCGACGGAAGGATCGAAGCGTCGCTCGAGCCGCTGCGCGAGCTGCTTGCCGAGGATCCCGAGAATTCAGAGGTG
>JAFDDH010000359.1 GCA_019310975.1 Deltaproteobacteria bacterium
TTCGCAGAGCGGTCACGGGCGGAATGCCTCCGCGGGCCGTCGCACCGGTTTCAGCCACGACCCGCATGGCCACCTCTGTCATTCAGAGCCCGGTCGGGCCGCCCTCGGGTCTGGTGCGGCAGAGGTCCGCGACTGCGCCTGCCGAGCAAGCCCGTGCGCGGACTCGCCCGATACCGACGCGGGTGGAGCCGGATGCCTCGAAGCCCACTGCGCGTCCGGCGGTCACGCCGAGCATGCGGATCGCCGCCACTCGCCCAGCGCCGGCTGCGGATCCCGTGCCCGCTCCGGCGGCGCCCGATCCCGGAGTTCGGACGGGCGCCGAGCACGATCGGCCGCTGGGCGCTGCACCGGCTCCCTAGAGCACCGCGAACGAATAGCCCTCGGCGACGCCACCCGAGACCGATTCGATACGCGAACCCCCCACGCCCTGATGACCCTGACGCGACCGGATTGGAGCAGGAAGGCGGCACCGCCACGCTCACCCTGACGAAAGAAGAACTCGCCCGCCCCGACTTCGCGATGCGCGGCCCGCTCGAGCACGAAGACGGCGACGTCCTCGCTCACCGCCCCGAACATGGCTGTATCCAGTAGCGCATCGATCCGCGCAGGGTCCATCGGGCTGCCGCTCCCCGTCTCCGCCAGGTCAGGGTGGATTATATCACCCGGGTCGTCCCGCCGGAGTGGCGTGGTAAGGTCGCGGCAACCGCGCACGCACCCATCCCGCCGGTACGGGGCCCATTTGAGCGATCGCTTCAGCGTCTGGCTGTGGTGGTCCGCACTCAGCACAACGCGTGGATCCATCTCACGGCCACGGCAGGAGTAGTCGGCCTCGGGGGGTGGCTGGACGTGTCGCGCACCGATTGGTGCTGGCTCATCGTCGCCATGACGCTGGTCTGGGGCGCGGAGGCAGCCAACACGGCGCTCGAGCGACTGGCCGACGCCGCGATACCCGACCACAATCCCCTCGTGGGCGACGCCAAGGACGCGGCCGCGGGAGCGGTGCTCGTCGCGGCTATCGGGGCGGCGGTAATCGGGCTGCTGACCCTGGGATCGCCACTGTGGGTGAGGCTCTCGTCCCTCTGACGAGCGACGGGTCCCATGCATCCTGACTCGCAGTCCCCGGATTCGACAATAGGATTGGGGCGGACATCCGATGCAGCGGTGGAGCGCGCCCGACCCGTTGGCGGGCCACCCGCGCAGGGACCGGAGGATCCGACATGAGTAGCTACTTGAACGACGTCGTTCGCGTCTATCTCAACGAGCTCGTCGACTGGGAGAACTATTTCCGCTGGGTGAAGGGCGCGGGCGTGGACGTCGACGCCGAGCGCGAGGCGCTACACCAGATCCTGGAGACCGCCGCAGACATCTGCCAATCCCTCGAGGCAGAGGCCCGCGCGGGCTGGGACCAGGAAGCCCGACTCGAAGACGGTCGCGTCGTCTACCCGCCCCACATCGAGCGCGCCTACAACGCGCTCAAGGAGGTGGGCCTGGTCAGCTGCGGAGTACGCGAGGAGTACGGTGGCTACGGGCTACCGTCCCTGATCATCCAACTCATCCTGCAGATGATCGCACGCGCCGACGCTGGCCTGATGACGATGCTCGGGCTGCAGGCGGGGGTCGCCGAGGACATCCAGGAGTACGCCAGCGAGGAGCTCAAGCGCGAGTACCTGCCGCGCTTCGCGTCCGGCGAAGTGATGGGCGCGATGGACCTGACCGAGCCAGAGGCCGGCTCGGACCTCGGCGCCATCACGACCCGCGCCACCGAGGAGGGCAACCGCTGCTTCGTCGACGGCCAAAAGATCTTCATCACCAATGGTGGCTGTGAGGTCCACCTGGTGCTGGCGCGCGACGACGACACCTTCGAGGCATCCAAGGGAACCACGCGCGGGCTCTCGCTCTATCTCGTCCCGCGCACGCTTCCCTCCGGCGATCCCAATGGTGTCGAGGTCACGCGCCTGGAGGAGAAGCTCGGCATCCACGGCTCACCCACCGCAGCGATGAAGTTCGAGCACGCCGAGGGCTTCCGGCTGGGCGAGAAGGGCGAGGGCTTCAAGGCCATGCTTGCACTGATGAACAACGCCCGGCTGGGCGTGGCCGCACAGGGCATCGGAATCGCCGAGGCCGCGCTCTCCACCGCGCTCCGCTACGCGCGCGAGCGCGTGCAGTTCGGCGTCCCGATCGCCGAACAGCCGCTCATGAAGGACAAGCTGGCGCGCATGACGCTGACACTCGAGGGCAGTCGGGCCCTGCTCTACCGCGCCTGCTCGCTCACCGATCGCAATCGTGCCATCGAAGCCGCTTTCCGGCGCACGCCTGCAGATAGCGACGAGTTCTCCGAGGCCGAGCGCGTCGAGATGGAAGCGGAACGGATCCGCAATCTCACGCGCATCCGGCTCCTGACCCCGCTCGCCAAGTACATGGCCACCGAGGCGGCCGACTCCATCACGCGCGACGCCATCCAGATCCATGGCGGCCTCGGCTTCATGGCGGAGTCCGAAGTGGGCAAGCTACACAGCGACGCCATCATCACGACCATCTACGAGGGCACGTCCGAGATCCAGGTCTCCTTCGCATTGAAGGAGATTGGCAAAGGGGCGCTCTCCGTGGTGTTCGAGAGCCTCGAGCTCGAGCTCAAGGCCTTCGACGAGCCGGAGCTTCGCCCATTCGCGGATAAGGTGCTGAACGGGATGCGGCTCATCCTCGACTCGGCCGGCTCCCTGGTCGCGGACTTCTCGTACGCGCTGATGTCGGCGCAGAGCCTGGCCGAGGTCGTGAGCAGCGTGATCGCCGGCGCCGAGCTGCTGGGACAGGCGCGGGCTGACCCGGCTCGCATCGATCTCGCCGCGTCGTGGATCGACCGCAAGATGGTGGATCTCGAGGGGCGTTGTCAGCGGATCAAGGAGGGCTCGGCCGATCGTCTCAACCGCTGCGAGAACATCATCGCGCTGATCGAGTAGGCCGGCTCAGCGTGCGTGCCGTACCCGGCGCGGGATCAGCGCCGCATAGGTGTCCACCCCTAGGCTGCGCTCCTCGCTGCGATGGCGCGACGGGTCGAACCATGACATCAACATGTCGCCGTCGAGCAGAATAATCAGGCCGACGGCGAGTGATCGTGCATCGACCTCCGGCGGTGCCAGTTCCGAGATGGACTCGGTGAGCACGCCCGTATAGCGCTGGTGCATGTCGAGTAGCGTGGTGATCAGCCAATCGCGAAACTCTTGCGCCTCCATGGCCCAGCGCACGAAGCCCTCGAGCGCCATGCGATGCTGCCCAGTGAACGATTGATAGAGGCTAATCTGCTCGTGCAGTCGCTTCTCGGGATCGAGATCCTCGAAGCTGCGCTCCAGGGACTCGCGGAAGGGATCGACCAGGCGATTGAAGGCCTCGCGAAAGAGTCCGGCCTTGTCGCTGAAGTGCCAGAAGACGGTCGCCCTACTCACGCCCGCCAACTGCGCGACCTGCGCGACGGTGGTCTTCTCGTAGCCATTCTCGAGAAAGAGCTCCGTAGCGGCCGCCAGAATCCGCTCCTGCGTAGCCGCTTTCCCGCTCAGCTGCTCGACTGCCATATCCCCCCCGCCGCAGGCCCACACGGCTCATCGCCCGGGCCGAATGCTTCGAATAGCATCGAGAAGAAGCGCGGACGCGGCAAGCCGCCGACGCCCCTGAATCCCGCGGGTATGGGGCTGCATGGCGGACTCGTCAGGCGTTCGAGTCCGAATTCGGGTCGGCATGCGTCGGTCGTCATCCATATGCGACGAGCGCGACCGTCATTCCCAGCCGCGTCGACCCGCTGATCCCGGCGCCGAGCTACCAGTCCTGTGGTCGCAAGCGAGGGCGCAGCGTGTGCGATCCGCGCCCGAGCGCCACTCGGTGGAAGAGGCCGTTGACGTGCAGGATCGCAATCGACAGACGCAGAATTTTCGAGCCGCGTGATGCGATGCGGATCGATCTCGGCAACGGCCACTCGCTCGCCTCCCGTCCCCGTGCGTGTCCCCGCGCGATCCCCCTGACGGCCATGCGCGGTAGCGGGGCTGGCCGTACGCGAGAACGAAGCAGGCCGCGCATCCATGATAGCATCTCGTCGGCCCCGCTATGTACGAAGAGACGGAAACCCAGTTCATCGAGACCGACACCTTGCGCTTCGAGGTGGACGTCT
>JAFDDH010000360.1 GCA_019310975.1 Deltaproteobacteria bacterium
GGGCCGGCCGCCGCGGCCGATCGTCGGACCGAATCGTCGAGGGCGTCGGATCGACCCGCCCCGCCTGATGGAGGCGTCTTCGACATCCGAGCCGGGTGTCGGTGGAGCGGGCGCCCTCGTCAGTCGCTGAGGGCTTCTTCGAGCTGATCCACGGCGGCGCGGAATTCCGGCGGCAGCCTGTCCCCGAACTGCGAGTAGTACTCGCGAATCATCGGGATCTCCTGGAGCCAGCCGTCTCGGTCGACGCTGAGGAGCGTCTTCAGATCGTCGGCATCGAGGTCGAGGCCCGAGAGATCCAGGTCGTCCGGGGTCGGGAGCAGGCCGATCGCCGTCTCATGGGCCTTGGCGGTCCCGCTACAGCGCTCGAAGATCCACTTGAGGACGCGGCTGTTCTCCCCGAATCCAGGCCAGAGGAACTCGCCCTCGTCGTTCTTGCGGAACCAATTCACATAGTATATCTGCGGCAGATCAGCGCCCTCGCGCTGGCCGGTGCGAATCCAATGCGCCCAGTAGTCGGCCATGTTGTAGCCGCAGAAGGGCAGCATGGCCATCGGGTCCCGGCGCAGCTCGCCGATCTTTCCGGCCGCGGCGGCCGTCTTCTCGCTCGCGATGATCGAGCCGAGGAATGTGCCGTGCGTCCAGTCGCGGGCCTCGGTGACCAGCGGGACCACCGAGGCGCGTCGGCCGCCAAAGAGGATGGCACTGATCGGCACACCGGCCGGGTCCTGCCACTCGTCGCCGATCACCGGGCATTGTGCGGCGCTGGCCGTGAAGCGGGCATTCGGATGCGCGGCGGGGGTGCCGGTCTCGGGCGTCCAATCGTTGCCCCGCCAATCCGTGAGCTTCTCGGGCAGCTCGTCGGTCATGCCCTCCCACCACACGTCGCCATCCGACGTGCGCGCACAGTTGGTGAATACGCAGTTCTCGCGCAACGTGAGCATGGCGTTGGGGTTGGACCGCATATTGGTGCCCGGCGCCACGCCGAAGAAACCGGCTTCCGGATTGATGGCGTAGAGCCGGCCGTCATTGCCAAACTTCATCCAGGCGATGTCGTCCCCGATCGTCTCGACCTTCCAGCCGTCGATGCTTGGCATCAGCATGGCGAGGTTGGTCTTGCCGCAGGCGCTCGGGAATGCGGCGCAGATGAACTTCACGTCTGCTTCCGGCGAGGTCAGCTTGAGGATGAGCATATGCTCGGCGAGCCAGCCCTCGTCGTGCGCCATCGCCGAGGCGATCCGCAATGCAAAGCACTTCTTGCCGAGCAGGGCGTTGCCCCCGTAGCCGGAGCCAAAGGACCAGATCTCGCGGTCTTCGGGAAAGTGCACGATGTATTTGTTGTCGGCGTTGCAGGGCCAGGGTACGTCCTTCTCTCCCTGCTCGAGAGGGTGCCCGACGGAGTGCATACACGGCACGAAGTCGCCGTCGCCGAGCACATCGAGGACCTTCGACCCCATACGCGTCATCGTGCGCATGCTGGCGACGACGTAGGGGGAGTCGGTCAGCTGTACACCGATGTGGGCGATGTGGGAGCCGAGCGGACCCATGCTGAAGGGGACGACGTAGAGCGTGCGTCCGCGCATGCAGCCGCGGAACAAGCCGGCGAGCGTGTCGCGCATCTCGACCGGATCGGCCCAGTTGTTGGTGGGCCCGGCGTCCGCCTCGTGCGACGTGCAGATGAAGGTGCGGTCCTCGACGCGGGCCACGTCGGCCGGATCCGAGCGGACCAGGTAGGAGCCCGGACGCTTGGTCTCGTCGAGACGCTCGGCCGTGCCGGCCTCCAGCATGAGCTGGAACATCGCGTCGAACTCTGCCTGGGATCCGTCACACCAACGGATTTCGTCGGGCTGACACAGCTCCGCCATTTCGTCGACCCAGCTGCGCAGCTTCGAATTGGATGTCATGGATTCCATCTCCCCATGGGATCTGGGGTGGCATGCGGGCGCGGGGGCCCGTCGGAGCGGTTGGTCCGGGGGGTGAAAAGCCGGCGAGGCTCGAAACCGTAACATGAACAATTGAGGACCGAAATCGGATTCCGACCGCTTCTTGGGTGAGTGCACGAAGCGGCCATGCAGGTGACGCTGCAGGGGATTTCGCGCCCGCCTGGATCGGGCGCGCGCCTGGCGAATGCTGCGCGCGCCCAGAGCCGGATCCGGCACGCCGCGGGGCGCCGCTCCCCCAACCGGTGTTCGCAGCCGCTCGGCGCGCAGAAAGGGCGGTTCCGCTGGTGTCGGAGCCGCTTTGGGCAATCCTCCATCGCACCGCCCGAGGAAACCCTAGACTCACGAATTCACTGGCTTTTTTTCTACCCGAAAGGCGACTCGGGATTCCACTTTCGGCGTCTGGATGCCGATCCGGAGCCGGTTCGTGGCCGATCCGCCCCGCCCTGCGTCCGCCCGGTGGATTCCAATCAGCGGATCGGATGGAGGGGAAATGGAATCGTTGCAGCTTTTCTGGAATCGGATCGGCGGGGTTTGGCCCCGATTCCGACGCAGCCCGGGCGGGGTCGCCGACCGGCTCCTGGTGATCCTGGTGCTCACCACGCTGGCCCTCGCCGCGGCGGGAGTCGCCGTCGCCGAGCAGCAGGATGTGGCCGCCGCTGATCATCGCGTGGCTGCGGCCCGCGTCGGGATCGCCGTAGAGGATGAGTGTGCTGCCCTCCAGCTTGCCCTCGAGACCGACCGTGGCGGCGAGATCGCGCCGGCTGCTGACCGATATCATGTGTTCGTAGAGGCGCGCGACGAGCGCACGCTGCTCGATTCCCAGCAGCGTGCCGATGTGGGGGCCACGAAAGAGCGCCACAGTGCGTGTCACAGGAGGAGGAAGACATGAGACTCGCTGGCAAGGTGGCGATGGTCACCGGGGGTGGCTCCGGGCTGGGTGAGGCCATCGCGCTGCGCTTCGCGGAGGAGGGTGCCCGCGTTTCGATCATCGATGTCGACAAGGTGGGTGGCGAGCGCGTGGTGTCGCAGATCGTGGAGCGCGGGGGCATGGCCTCTTTCACGGCCGCCGACATCTCGTGCACCGAAGGGGCCCGCAGTGCGGTGCTCGCCACGATCGACTGCTACGGCAGGCTGGATGTGCTGGTCAATAATGCGGGCCTCGCGGCAACCACGATCGAAGAGAGCTGGAACGTCGAGGAAGACGAGTGGGATCGGCTGATCGGCGTGAATTTGAAGGGAGTCCACCTCTGCTCCAAGTTCGCAATCCCGGAGATCAAGAAGCGGGGAAGCGGTGCAATCGTCAATATCGCGTCGATCGCCGGAATCGTCTCCGTGGGCGGCGGGCACTACACCGCCTCCAAGGGCGCTGTGGTGATGCTCACCAAGACGCTGGCGGTCGAGCTCGCGCCGGACGACATTCGAGTCAACGCGATCGGGCCGGGCTTCATGATCACACCGATGTCGACGGGCGAGCGCGACGGGCTATCGGAGGCCGACCAGAAGGTACGGATCGAGAGCTTCGGCGAACTCGTCCCGGCCGGCCGTTGCGGCCAGCCCGTGGAGGTCGCGAATGTGGCGCTCTTCCTGGCGTCGGATGAGGCTTCCTACGTGAC
>JAFDDH010000142.1 GCA_019310975.1 Deltaproteobacteria bacterium
GCGATCGACCAGAAGTTCATCGACGACCACTGCATCTTCGCGACGGGCCCCACCGACATCGGCTACGGACTTCCCGCCGATGACCCGCGCGAGCAGAACCAAACGATGCGCAGCAAGGCCGGCGCCCATTGGGCCATCAGCTTCGAGGACTTCAAGAAGGCGCTGCAGCCCTATACCGCCCAGTACGTCAGCGAGCTTTCCGGTGTGCCGCCGGCAAAGCTGGTCGAGCTCGCCGAGCTCTACTCGGACCGCAAGACGAAGATCGTCTCGTTCTGGACGATGGGCTTCAACCAGCACTCGCGCGGTACCTGGGTGAACGAGCAGGCGTATATGATCCACCTGCTCGGCGGCAAGATGTCGATTCCCGGTTCGGGTGCCTTCTCACTCACCGGGCAACCCTCGGCGTGCGGTACGGCTCGCGAGGTCGGCACCTTCGCGCACCGTCTGCCCGCCGACATGGTCGTGGCCAACAAGGGGCATCGCGAGCGCTGTGAGGAGCTCTGGAAGCTGCCGGCCAGGACCCTGAACCCCAAGGTCGGCACGCACGCCGTGAAGATGATGCGTGGACTGCGGAGCGGTGAGGTCAAGTTCTTCTGGTCGCAGGTGACCAATCCCTTCCAGGATTTCGCCAACGCGAACGAGTGGACCAAGGCCGCACGCAAGAAGGGCAACTTCATCGTGGTCTCCGACTGCTACCCGACGGTTTCCACAGAGCTGGCCGACCTCGTGCTTCCGGCAGCCATGATCTTCGAGAAGTGGGGAGCCTATGGCAACGCGGAGCGACGCACCCAGCACTGGCGGCAACAGGTCAAGGCGCCCGGTGAGGCCAAGGCCGACCTCTGGCAGATCCTGGAGTTCTCGAAGCGTTTCAAGCTCTCGGAGGTCTGGAAGGAGCAGCCGCTTCCGGGGCTGGATGTGCCCGGCTTCGAGAAGGACAAGCTGCCGGATGTCCTGGCCGACGCCAAGAAGGCGGGGTACAGCCCGGATCAGACGCTCTACGAGGTGCTCTTCGAGACACCGGCGAACAAGAAGTACGCCTGGCCGGATCCGATCTCGAATGGGCACGAGAACGACGTGGCCGAAGATGCAGGGTGGTTCGTCCACAAGGCGCTCTGGCAGGAGTATCGACAGTTCGGCCTGGGCAACGGACACGACCTCACCGACTTCGACACCTACCACAAGGTTCGGGGTCTGCGTTGGCCGGTCGTCAACGGCAAGGAGACACAGTGGCGCTTCGCGGGGGGTCTCGACCCCTACGTGGATCCGTCCAAGGACTTCGAGTTCTACGGAAAGGCCCTCAAGAAGATCCCCTTTGGTGGCCCGAAGGGGGAGAAGATCAATCTCGCCGGCAAGGCAAAGATCTTCTTCCGGCCCTACGCGGAGCCCGCCGAGAGTCCTGACGCCGAGTATGATCTCTGGCTCTGCACGGGCCGTGTCCTGGAGCACTGGCACTCGGGCACGATGACCAAACGAGTCAACGAGCTGGCCCGCGCCGTCCCCTACGCCAAATGTTATATGAACAAGGCGGACGCCAAGGCACGCGGGATCAAGCGCAATGACGAGATCCTGCTCGAGTCGCGGCGCGGGCAAGTTCGGGTGCGGGTCGATACCCAGGGCAGGGATCGCGTTCCGCCCGGACTCGTATTCGTCCCCTGGTTCGACGAGAACGTGCTCATCAACAAGCTGACCCTCGATGCAACCTGTCCGATCTCGAAGGAGACGGACTACAAGAAGTGCGCCGTCAAGGCCCGCAAGATCTGAGTCGCAACCCCCGGCTGGGGGTTCGCACGTGAGAGGAGATCATCATGCGCAATTCGATGTCGACAGTCTTGTGGCTCGCAGTATCGCTGCTGCTTCTGCTGCCCGCGGGAGCGAACGCCGGAGAGCCCAACAAGGACTCGAAGCATGGCAACAATCTCTACTTCAGGGATTCGAGTCTCGAGTCCCTCGCGAAGCAGGATCTCGCGACCTTCCCGAATACGGACGCCGGCGAGTCGAAGAATCTGGAGCGCGCCTTCCCCGACGCACCGCCGCAGATCCCGCACACGCTGGAGGACATGCTCCCCATCACCCTGGAGGAGAACGAGTGCCTCGACTGTCACGACCCGGAGAATGCGATCGGCAAGGAGGACGTCCCGCTGCCGAAGAGCCACTTCCGCTATCCCGTGATGGGCAAGGGCGAGAAGAATGATCCGATGGTCTCGATCGTGAAGGGATACGAGAAGGGCGACGAGATCAATGGGGCGCGCTATGGCTGCATGATGTGCCATGCGATCCGGTCCGGCAACGCGAGAGTGATCGGTAACAGCTTCGAAAGGATCGCAGGCGATCCCACGGAGTAGTATGTCGGGAGCTCGAGGGCGGAGCTACTTCGGAGCCGGCTGCGCGAAGCGGCGGACGAAGGCCACCATGTGCCAGACCTTGTCCTCGGTCCAGCCGTGGTCGGACTCGGGACCGAAGTCCGGCATCGCGCAACGGCTGCCCCCGCCCATCATGATCTGATAGAAGAGCTCTCCGTCGCTGCGGCTGCTCATATAGTCGCGATCCGTGAAGTTGGCGGGGGGGACGCCGGTTCTGTCCGCGTCCGCGCCGCGTCCGCTGCCGTCCGGCCCGTGACAGCGCTTGCATTTGCCCTTGTACTGCCTGTGGTAGTAGCGGAGCTCGCTCGCTTCCAGGGTGACTGGGTTCTGCAGCTTGCGAACGTCCGCGGGAACGTCATCGCGGGTGGCGGCCACCGTGGGAAGCAGAAGGGAGAGGAAAGCGAACCCCAGGATCGCTCTGAGGTAGGCAACGGCGCGCTCCTGGGACATGTCGGCTCTCCGGGACAAGGCTACTCGCTCAGCGGAACGCACGGGTCTTGTTGGCGGCATTGTACTTGCCCACCGGCATCTCGAAAGGGATCCGGTGCAGCTCATGCAGGTCGTTCGAGTCGTAGACGACCACGGCCCCTTCGTCGTGCCAGACGCTCACCAGCGCCTGGCGGCCATCGGCGGTGAACTCGACGTGCATCGCCTTCTTCCCCGGCTCGGGCACGAGATCCCTTTCCAAGAGCTCGAGTGAGCTCTTGTCGACGAGCTGGATCGCGTCGGTGTTGGTGTCGATCCACAGGTAGCGAGTGCCCGCATGCGTGCGAGTGAAATAGCCCGCGCCCGCCAGGGGGATCTGCTTCGCGAGCTCGAAGCGCTCCATATCGATGATCGAGAGCCGCGGCGCGCCCATGTGGTTGAACGCAGCGTGGAGCGTGCCCTCACGGATGAAGAAGCTCGCGGAGAAGAGATGCGGCAGGCCCTCGGTGGTGAGGCGCGCCAGGATCTCGTCCTTCGCGTAGTCGTAGAGGATGAGACGCCGACCGCGGCGCGAGCTCGCGACGAGCTGGCTGCGGCCCGGTACGAAGATGAAGTCCTCGAAGGGCTCCGGCAGCGCAACCTGCTGCAGCTCTTGATCCGGGGCTGGGGCGTGCGGATTCACGTAGAAGAGCAGAGGCAGGTCCCGGAGGGTCAGGACAAAGCGCGGGCTCCCAGGAAGCTGGTAGACCGCGCTCGGCTGGCCGGGAAGCGTATGCAGCGCGATCGGCTCGAGCCCGCCGTCGAGGACGACGAGCCCCTGTGGCAGTTGGTTCGCCGCCGCGACGAAGCGCCCGTCGGACGACACGGCGATATTTCGCGTGTTGACACCGACCTTCACCCGGCTCCGCGCCCGACCGACGTCGAGATCGTATTCGACCAGCGTCCCATCGCGCGTGACGCTGAACGCCCGGTGGAGGCCCCGATCGAATTTGATGCCTCCGTGGATGCGCCCAACCGGAAAGCGGTCCAGCTCCTGCATGCGATCCCCGTCCAGGACCACCACGCTGCCGCTTCCGCGCTCGACGACCAGGATCAGGCCCGCGCGGTCGATCGTCGGCGGGATCTTCCCGGGGCCAGGCGGATCCACGACCCGGCTCGCCGCAATGTCGGAGATCGTCCAGCGAATCTCCCCGACCGGCCGGCGCAGGAACCCGACCAGCGCGTGCGCCTGTGTGTCATCGAGCTGACCCGCGAAAGGCGCCATCTGCGTATTCGGCAGGCCCCGAAGGATCGCCTCGACCAGCGCAGCGTCCGACTTGCGTTCGAGCGTGGACGGGACGAGAGGCGGCGCGTAGCCGCCGTACCTTCGCTCCCCGTGACACGAGGCGCAGAGCGCCTGGTATGTGGCCACCTCGTCGAAATCGCCCGCCCACGCCCACTCCGGCACGCTGATCCAGCCGAAGAGCAGTGCGAGCAGACACGCGGCGGTGCGGACTTCGCGAGGATGCATCGAGATTCTCCCGGCTCGACTCTCTTGCAATGCAGAACCCCGGTCAAGAGGTCCGGGCACGATTCTCGCTGCATCCCAACGCCGGGGGTGCAACCCTGGGCGGCAGATCTCTACTCTCTGCCCAGGGCTATCCTCTCGGGCTGATACTACCCGGGCTGATACTACGAAGGAGCAGCCTTGCTTCCGGTCAGTGAGTTCATCGAGATGGCACGTGGCCGTGTCAGCAGCGACGATCTGCGATCGCGTGCACCGCGCCGCTTCGGGACGCCCGGGCAGAACGCACCCGTGGTGATCTGGAACATCTGCATGCACTGCAACATGACCTGCCCGCACTGCTACGCGGCCGCCGTCGCCGAGCCATCACCGACGGATCTGACCACCGCGGAGGGCATCGACCTCCTCGACCAGCTCGCGGACTGCGGTGTGCGCATCGTGATCTTCAGCGGGGGCGAACCCCTGCTGCGGCCGGATCTCTTCGATCTCCTGACGCATGCGAAGCGCCGAGGAATCTCGCCCCAGCTCTCCAGCAACGGCGTCTTCATCGACGCGGCCGTGGCCGCCAAGCTGAGCGAAGCGGGCGTGGCCTACGTAGGCGTCAGCATCGACGGGCGGGCCGACTGGAACGACGCGTATCGCGGCTGGCCCGGTGGCCATGCGGCCGCCCTGCGCGGACTGCATGCTGCAAAGGGTGCAGGCATGAAGACGGGGCTGCGCATGACCCTCACCGGCAAGAACGCCGACCAGCTGGACGGCATGCTCGAGCTCACCCGCGAGGCCGGAATCGATCGATTCTACGTCTCGCATCTGGTCTATTCAGGGCGCGGCTACAAGGTCGCGAAAGACGATCTCTCGCGGGCCGAGGTACGTCGCGTGCTCTTCGGGCTCTTCGAGAGCGCCGAGTCATTGATCGACGCCGGCGAGGCGCTCCGAATCGTCACCGGATCGAACGACTCGGACGGAGTCCTGCTGCTGCACTGGATCGAGACCCGCTACGGGGTCGACGCGGCCGCCGCGATCCGCGAGCTGCTGCTGTTGCGCGGCGGCAACTCGGCCGGTGAGCGCGTTCTCAACATCGACTCGCGCGGCCGCGTGCACCCGGATCAATTCTGGCGCGCGGCCGTGCTCGGCGACGTGCGCCGGGAGCCGTTCGCGAAGATCCTCGAACATCCGCTGCGCAAGCAGCTCGGCCAGCGCCTCGAGAACATCACCGGACGCTGCGCCGCTTGCTCTGAGCGCGAGATCTGTCGCGGATCCCACCGCGAACGCGCACTCGCGATCTACCGTGACGCCTGGGCGTCGGATCCAGCCTGCGTGATGGAGGATCGGGAGATCGGGATCGCGACCCTGCAGGCTGCCGCGGAACAGAGGGGATGAGGCCGAGCGCTCGCATCCTGACCTCCGCGCTGGCCCTCGTCGCCTGCGCGACCGCTCTCGCGGCCGATGCCGGCGGCATCGGCTCGCGGGTCTTCGTCGTGGAGCGGGCATCGGGGAGCCTGGCAGTCTACGACTATATCGAGCGCCGCCTGCTGCCCGAGCGCATCACCGGGCTCGGCAACCTGCGCCACGCGACGATGATCTTCTCCCCGGATCTGCGCTTCGGCTATCTCGCCACGCGCAACGGCCAGGTCAGCCGCATCGACTTGCAAAGGCTCGAGAAGACCGGCGTGGTCTTCACGTCCGAGAACAGCATCGACAATGCGATCAGCCAGGACGGTCGCTATATCGCCACCGCGGAGTACGTACCGGGCGGACTCACGCTTCTCGACGCGGCGAGCATGGAGGTGCTGAAGAGGCACACCGCGACCTTCGACGCTGAGGGAATATCCCATCCGTCTCGCGTGACCGGTGTCGTGGATGCCCCGGGCAACCGCTTCGTATGCGTCCTGATCGAGGGCGCCGAGATCTGGATCGTGGATGCGTCGAAGCCCGACTTCCCCATCGAGCACCGCATCGCGACGCGTCAGAACAACCCCTACGACGCCATGATCACGCCGGACGGCCGCTTCTATGTCGTGGGGCATATGGAGTCGGACCGCGTGTCGGTGCTCGACCTGACCCGGCCCGGCGACGGGATCCTGGAGGTATCGCTGCGCGATCCTGGCGTCGCATACGACAAGGCCATGCCCGTGAAGCTCCCGCACCTGGCATCGTGGGCGGTTGCGGGCAAGTGGATCTTCGTACCGCTGGTGGGCGAGGACCGTCTCGCCGTGCTGGATCGGACCAGCTGGAAGCTCGTCCAGTCGATCCCGCTGCGGGGCCACCCCGTCTACGCCGTGCGCTCGCCCAGCGAGCGCGAGGTCTGGGTCAGCTTCTCGGGCGAGGAGGACGATGCGTTCGTACAAATCGTCGACGTCGAGAGCCTGGCCGTCACCGACACGATTCGAGTCGGACGCCGCATCTATCACATGGACTTCACGCCCAGGGGCTCGCACGTACTCATCAGTGCGAACGCGGACGACAGGCTCTTCCTCGTCAATGCGGCGACCCATGAGATCGAGGACGAGCAGGAGGTCGCGTCACCCTCCGGCATCTTCGGGGTCTGGCGCGCATTCCGCACCGGGCTCTAGCCCTTCGCAGCAGAAGTGAGAGAGCCGAGAGCGTGAAGAGAGCTGAGAGCGTGAAGAGAGGTGAGAGCGTGGAGATTCTGGCCGAAGAAGACCGGAAGAGCCTGATCCGAGCCATCCAGGACGGGGTGCCCTTCGCGCCGCGTCCCTTCGCCGAGCTCGGCGAGGCGCTGGGGCTCGGCGAGCAACCGGTGATCGAGGGCCTGCGCGAGCTGCAGACCGAGCAGGTGCTACGCGAGATTTCGGCCGTGCTCGAGGGCAGCGCGCTGGGCTACGAGAGCGCGCTCGTAGCGGGATCCGTGCCGGATGAACGCGTCGAAGAGGTCGCCGAGATCATCAACGAGCACCCGACGGTCAGCCACAACTACACCCGGAACCACGCCTACAATCTCTGGTTCACCGTCGCCGTACCCAAGCAGATGGATCTCGAGCGGACGCTGGAGCTGCTCGCGAAGGAGACCGGCTGCATCGGCTTCCACCCGCTTCGGCGGACGCACACCTTCAAGATCGGCGTCAACTTCGATCCCGATAGCCTGAGGAATCGAACCGCGCCGCAAGCCGCGTCCAACGTGCAGCCCATCCACATCGGAGAGCGCGAGGTGAGGATGCTGCGTGCACTCCAGATCCCTCTCCCGCTCGTCGAGAGTCCCTTCGACGAGCTGGCGGAGCACGCGCACGTCGAGACCGACGAGCTGCTGGCGTTTGCGAACGAACATCTCGGCGGCGCGATCCGCCGCTACGTGGGCACGCTCCGACACCGCAAGCTCGGCGTGCGCGAGAACGGCATGGCGGTGTGGCGCGTGGCGGCAAGCGACGTGGAGGTCGTGGGTGAGCGGCTGGCGAGCGCGCCCGAGGTCAGCCACTGCTACGCGCGAAATGCCATCGAGGGCTTCCCGTACACGCTCTACAGCATGCTGCACGGGCCCACCCGCGAGAGCTGCCACGCGCTGGCCGAGGGCCTCTCGCGCGAGACCGGTGTGGGGGATTACGCGGTGCTCTTCAGCGAGCGCGAGTTCAAGAAGCAGCGGCTGCGTTACTTCCTGCCCGAGCTCGACCGCTGGTGGTCCGAGCGGACCGCCTGAGCCGCTACGCGCTCGCCGCGGCCGGCCCGAGGGCCGACCGCGGCGATGCTTCGTCTCGTTGCTCTCCGACCCTCGTCAGATCTTCAGCCCAATCTGCAGCCAGATGCGCCACACGTCTGGGAGGGCAGTGGTGCCAACGATCGCGCCATCCGAGGCCTTGAAGTACGCGGATTTGAACATCAGATTCAGGTGCTTGTTGATGGACCGGGAGAGCCGGGCGTCGAACTCGTTGCCGAGCGTGTACCCCCCCTCGTCGGCACGGAAGTGATGGTAGACGAGGAGCATCTTCAGCTCCCACGGCAGCTTCGGCGCGAGCGTCACGTATGCATCGCGCAGTCCATTGCGCCCACCACTGGACAGGAAGACATCCGCCCAGCCGTTCCACTTGTGCAGGGTGGCAAGCGGCGTCTTGAACTGCGCGGTGCCATCGTCGCTGCCCAGCATCTCCCAGCCGGCGCCCAGCGTACCGAGCTTCGACCAGGTCAGCTTGAGGTCGATCAGCGCGTAGTGGGCCGAGTAGTCGGTCGGATTGTTCTGGTAGTCCGTCTGGTACGCGTAGCTTCCCAGGTAGGCCAGCTTCCAGTCCTCGGCGAACTCCCACGCCCCGGGGAGACGAAAGCCATAGCTCGCACTCGACTGTGCGCGGACCGGGGGAACGAGGGCTGCGCTCTTCGGATTGTCGAGCTCCACCAGATAGATGAAGGCCACCGGCTTGACGAAGGAGAAGCGCGAGTAGCCTGCGTTGATCAGGTGCGTGTTCGAGTCCCAATCGAATGTGTTGGAGGACCCCGGCTTGTAGTCCTGGTTGCCAAAGATGCGGCGGACCTTGCCGATGTAGCTGTAGAGCCCCTGAAAGTCGTCGAGCAAGAAGGACGAGCTGCCATACACCCCGTCATAGGTCTGCTCGTTCTGGCGCCAGCCGACGTTGCCGATGAAGCGGGAGTCGTCGAGGATGATGCGCTGGCGTCCGCCGATCAAATTCAGGTCCGCCCAGTCCTCGTTGGCGATCTTCATGTAGGCCTGATTGACCTCGGTATTGGTCGGATCCGCAATCGGCGACTTATTGAGCGTATCGGCCTCGACGAGGTTCCAGTAGTTCTTCGTGGAGACGGCCGCGGTGTTCTCGAATTCCACGTAGGCCAGCGTCGAGTACCAGGGCTTCGTCCCATATCCGAGCCGCGTCCTGAGCGTGTAGGCCTCCGCCTGATCGCGGCTGCCTACCTCGGCAATCTCGATACGACCCCTGATGTCGAGCACCGGCGTACCCTTCGTGAGCGCCTCCCAGAAGTCCTTCGCATTCTCCGGATTCTCGGCGAAGGCCGTGCTCGCCAAAGCCAGAGTCCCCAGCAGAAGCAGCCCCAGCAGGTGGACTCCGATCGACTTGATCCGGATGCTGCTAGTGAGACTTGAAACCAACGAACTCATGATTCATCTCCCTTGCTTTCTTTGTGACCCATTCGTCGCTGACATCGGCGGACCGATCCGTGGCTCCTCGGCCCGCGTCGGAACCGTCATCGTGCGACGCGGCAGCGACGCACGTCGGGGGTGCTACGTGGCCAGCTCCGCTCCGTCCAAGGGAGCCGCGACCGCATAGGTGCCCTCCCCCACTTCCATTGCCGGACACTCGAACGCGGGAGCGCGATCGGCGACCCCGCTAGCCAGCTCCGCCCGCAGCGTCACGACCCAGCCGGCGATCGCCAGCACGGGCGCGTCGAGCGACGCGCGGGCCATTGCTTCAGGAACGCCGGCCACCGTCGTCTCCACGACGCGCTGACGCGGCGTACAGCCGGCGCTGATCACGGCAAGGGGAAGATCTTCGGGATAGCCACGACGCAGCAGCTGCTCGCGCCAGGCCGCGACCGTGCCCCGCGCCATCAACAGCACGACGGTGGTTCTCGGGTCATAGGTCGGGATCGAGAGCGTGGCGTGCTCGCCCTGGCGATGCGCGGTGAGCACCACGAACGAGTCGGCCAGGCCACGATGCGTCACGGGAATGCCGGCCGCGGACGGCACGGCCGTCGCGCTCGTCACACCGGGAACGATCTCGAAACGAACACCGGCCTCGCCCAGCGCCAGAGCCTCCTCGCCCACGCGGCCGAGCACGTTCGGATCGCCGCCCTTGAGACGCACGACGCGTTTGCCGGCTAGGGCAAGCTCGACCAGAAGCGCGCAGATCGCCTCCTGAGACATGCCGTGGCGGCCGCAGCGCTTGCCGGCGTCGATCAGCGGGGCCGACACCTCGCGGAGCAGGGCCGGCTCGACGAGCGCATCGTAGACGACCACGTCGGCGGACTGCAGTGCTCGCCATCCCCGCAGGGTAATGAGCTCGGGATCGCCGGGGCCAGCACCCACCAGCGAGACGAAGCCCCTAGCGTCTCCCGCTACGCGTCCGGCGGCCCTCACAGCCTTTCCCTCGTTCTAGAAAAGGTCAGACGAGCTGGATGGCTAGGCTTTATCAAGACAGATAGATCCACTGCGCGAGTCCGTCCGAGCACGCTGCATCGTTCCTGTACCCACGCGGACTCCGATCAAACCCCGGAGATCCCGTTTGGTCAGTAAACGATCTCTAGATCTATTTATCGCTCATTCGAGGACACGACCATCCCTTCCCGCACGCTGCAGCCCTGTGTTGCGCACTTCCACGCGTGACGGGCTCGCTGCAGGGGTTTCGCTCAGGCCGCCCGCCGCCC
>JAFDDH010000028.1 GCA_019310975.1 Deltaproteobacteria bacterium
TTCGACTGTGATCCGCCACCCGGAAACGATTTCTTTCCGACGATCCGCTTCTCGGATCTGCCGCCGGTGCCCCCTAACGCCCAGTTCTCGAATGCCCAGGTCGCGGCCTTCCTGGACGAGGTGGCGCGCGGCGGCTTCGTCAGCGAGCCCTTCGCAGACGAGGTCGACCAATGGGGCTCGGCGCCCGAATACGCCGGCGCGATCACTGGAATCTTCAGTGGCTGGGACGTCTCCCTCTACGTCGCTCGCGTGTATCAGAACCGGACGACACCCGTCATCAACCTGCCCACCTTCAACACGACCCCGGTCCTGACCCGGGAGGACCGCGTGACAATGGTCGGGGCCGGGGGCAACTACACGCGCGGCAGCTGGCTCTTCAAGGCGGAGGCCGCGTGGTTCGACGAGCTCGACTACGTCTTCCTCGTACCGAACCTCGCCTTCACACCTCCGCCGGGTCCACCGAACCCATTCCAGATCTTGGACTACTGGGTCACCCGCGACGCCCAGGTCTCGCGCCTCGACTATATGCTCGGCATCGAGTACTACGGCTGGACGGATACGAATATCGCGCTCGAGGTAGCCCACAGGCACGTCTTCAGCTACGACCCGCTGCTCGTCTACCTCCCCAACTATCTGCGCAAGGACAACGTCGAGATCGCTCTACGCATGAGTCGCGATCTCATGAATGCGCGACTCACACTCAGCGGCGTGGGCCTGGTCCTACTCAATAGCGACGGCTTCTTGGGATCGACGATCCGTCTCGACGCCTCCTACGAGCTGACGGACGCAATCCAGTTCACCAGTGGACTGCTCTACTTCATCGGCGGCAGCCAGGTGCCCTTCGACACCTGGGCGAAGAACGATCGCCTCTTCGCCAAGCTCAAGTACAGCTTCTAGAGGGCCCCGTAGATCGTATGCGTCTGCGGGATCAGCCGAACGTCGGCCAGCTTCTTCTCACAGCGGCGCAGATGCGCGAGCAGCACCTTCGCATCCGACCGCTCGCGCACGCGACCGGCGGGCGTGACCGGCTGAAGGATGAGCGGTACGTCCGGGGCGGTCCGCGCAACGCGCCGGCAGACGTCGTCGAGCTCGACCTGTGCCGTGTTGGGTGTCACGACGACCTTCACATAGACCTCGGCGCCGGCGTGCGCACAGGCGAGGAACGCCTGGTGGCGCTCCGCGAACGCCTCCGCGGGTTGTGCATCGGGATCGGCGGCCTTCACGTCGCTCGGCAGCTTCCAATCCATCGACACGACGTCGACGGCGTCGATCACGCGGGAGAGCGCCGGGGCGCCCAGACCGTGCGTCTCGAGACTCACGCGCAGGCCACGCTCGCGACCGAGCGCGGCAATCTCCACCACGGCGTCGGGCTGCAGCAGGGGCTCGCCCCCCGTCAGGCTGAGGAACGATCCCGCACGCGGCGCGAGCGCATCCAGCGCGGCCGCGACGGTCGTGGCAGTCACCGGGTTGAGCGTCTCATGGAAGCGCCCCGAGCCCGGCGCCTCCTCGATCCGGCAGTGGTTCGCAGGGCGCCAGGTCTGCGGCGAGTCACACCAGGCACAGCGCAGATCGCACTCACCAAAGCGCACGAAGACAGTCGAGCGGCCGAGATGCGGCCCCTCGCCCTGAGCGGACCAGAAGATTTCGACGAGATTCGCCAGGCCGACCTCCCCCGGCCACGTCGCCGAGCGCACCAGACCTACACTTTCAGCTCGCTCCGAATGCGCGGCGCCTGGCCCACAGGCTCCCAACGCTCTTGTAACGCTCTCCTAACGTTCGAGAATCGAGCGCCCCATGGCGATCTCACCGATCACGGCATCGAGGCGCTCGGGATGCTCGCTGAGCCCGGCCACGTTGAAGCGTGCGACATGGTCATCGTCGGCGAGCGCGTCGACCCAGTCGAGCTTGTTCGCCAGGTGCTCGGCCAATGCGCCGAAGTCGAGTACGTGGCGCCCGTTCAGCTCTTCGCCGGCAAAGTGGAAGAGTGTCTCGCCCTTACGACAGGCCAGGGAGAGCAGCGCGCCGTAGCGCTCGCGGGCGATGCGGCTGGCGATATGCGGGTCGAGATCACTCGCCACCTCGAGCACCACCATCGAGTAGCCCGCAAAGTGCACCAGGCGGAAGTCGCGGCTCGACACCCAGGCCAGCTCCTCCGGGATCGGCGGCGGATCCGCCTTGGCTGCCTCCTTGGCGAGATCGCTGGGCCGACCGGCCAGCAGCGGCTCGATGTCCTTGCGCACATCGCCGCTCTTGGTGGCGATCTGACCGAGCCGCCACCACCACAGACGCCCCCAGCGCTCATAGTCGTGCTGGGTGAAGCGCCCGGTGCCCACGTCCACGAGCTTGTCCGAAAAACGGCTGCGGCGCGTGCACGTCTCGAGCACCACGGGCAGACTCGAGCCGACGCCCGGCAGATGGTGAACCGCTTCGTCGCCAATCGTCTGTCGCAGCGCGTAGTCGTCCTCCGGCGGCCAGGTGTGATGGTCGAACCAGGTCACGCGATCTCGGTAGAGCCCCACGGCCTGCAGGATATCGACCGCCGGCGAGGGCACGAAGCCGACCAGATAGATCGGCACGTCCTGCTTGATATCCGGCGTCACCTCGCGAAAGAAGCTCATCAGATCGGACTGGGGATAGATCCACAGCCCTTCGAGCAGACGAATGTCGCGTGCCAGGAGCACCGCGGAGAGCAGCGAGTCCCGATCCGCCTGAGCGACAATGACGGCGCGCCGACGCGGCTTGGGCGGCTCGGCGACCTCCTCCGCTGTGGCCTTGCGTGCCATACGGCGCTTGGCGCGTTCGAGTGCACGATCGTGGCCCTCCGGCGCACCTTCCTCGTCCTCCTGGTACTGGACGCGTGCCGCCTCATCGATCAGCGCAGCATCGTTCTCGGGCAGCTCGGCCAGGTTCTCATCGATCTCCTCCGGGAAGTCCTCCTCGTCGACTTCGCGAGCAGGCTGCTTGCGTCCCGATCGTTCGCCAGGCTCGGCTTCGTCGCTGCGCTGCTCGTCGGAGTCCAACGCCGCCGATGCGCGGCGCTTCTCGCCGCCGCGCTCGCCGCCGTCAGCGCCTTCGCCGCCATCGTCACGACCGTTGCGTCGTCCGCGCCGACGCGGGCGACCGCCGCGCCCTCGGCGCCGTCCGGCCTCCTCGTCGCTGGTCGCGGTGTCCTCGACATCGAGCAGAGACATCTCCTCGAAGCGCGCGCGTGCCGGTGCGCGCGCAGAGGCGTCATCCTCCGCGCCCTCGCTGCCGACCTCGACTTCCTCGCTGACCTCGCCGACCTCGCCGTCGTCGCGGCCGCGTCCGCGGCGACGCCCACGCCGGCGCCCGCGCTTGCGGCCCGCGCCCCCCTCGACCTCATCCGCGGCCGGGGCCGGGGCCGCTGAATCCGTGGCTGCAGCCACTGTCTCGGTCCGCGCCGACTCAGCCGGGCGACGGCTGGCCCCCGCGCGCTCGCGCCGTCGGCCACGGCCGACCGGCTCGCTGCGAGAGCGCGTGGCGTCCTCTGCGCCCACGCCTGCCAGCTCGAAGCCGCTCCGGCCGTCCGGCCTGATCTCGAAGAGATCGTGCGCGAGGGAGAGACCCGAGAGCGCACGGATCGCACCCGGTCCAAACTCCTGCGCGGCGAGCAGCAAACGGGGCAGCTCGAGGCGTGCCGGGGGCGTCGCGCCCACCAAGAGTGTCGGCAGCGCCAGGCGCAGCGCCTGCACGGCATCGAGCAACCTCGGAATCGAGCCCGAAGAGATCGATCTCGTCGCGATCGCCGCCGCCGAGGGGCCACGCCACCACCTGCCGCAGCGAACGCGAGCGCGCCAGCAAGGGCAGGAGACGAGCGCGCATGCCTTCCTCGCCGTCGCGAATGCGGCGGTCATTCATTCTCCGGCGCAGCTGCCCCTCGAGCGCGTCGAGCGCACCGGCCAGCGAGTCCAGGGAGAGCCTTGCCGTCGCCCGCTGCGGCAGCAGGGTCGTCAGCACGACTCCGTTGTCGTCGGCGCGCAGCTCGGCGACGCGACGGGCCATGATCACCAGCTCGACGGCCTGCCCGACGCCGCGTACGCAGCCACCGTGCTTGGAGGCGAGACCCTCGAGTGCGACGGCCGCTCGCGCGAAGAGATCGCGCGCCGTCGGATCACCGAGATGAGCCGATACCTGGTCGACGGGTACCACCGAGGGCTCGAGTGCGGTCTCCGGCTCCACCGTGAGCGCGCTCTCCGAGAGCGTCGGCGCCGCCAGCGTGCTCAGCTTGAAGGGCAGCTCCGCTCGCACGACGCCCAGGCGACGCCGGTCCGAGACCGACCACTGGGGCCCGATCGCAATCACCTCACCGGCGTAGGATTCGTCCTCGGCGAGGCGTGCAGCGGTCACCAGTGCCGCCATCAACGCATCACCGGCCCGGGGCGAATAGCTCACGACCAGCGATGAGCCGTCGGCGCGCTCGCCGCGGCCAACGGCCGCGTAGTCGGCCGCTACCTCGTCATGGCACACGGGCTCGAGGCTGCTGGCGTCGACCACGCCCTCCTCGCAGATCCGGCCCAGCCAGCGCTCTGCATCGATCGGCGAGCCACTCCCGCTCGGCGCGCCCGCGCGCCGTCGTCTCGAAAATCGTCTCATCTGATGGTCCCCCCTCGAGAGTCCGCCTCGACGCGGCGGCGGGCTGCGGCATTCGGCCCGCCGGGCGGAGATTCGGACTGCCTGTTCTCGTTGTATGCCAGGCCCGCTCTGGGCGGGCCGCTCTCAAGCTCTTCGTAGTTTTCCCCAGCTCTGCTCAGCTGCTCTCAGTCGTTGTCGGATTCGGAATCCGACGCCTCGTCCTCTTCGCCCTCGCGGCCCGGGCGCTTCTTCAAATCCTCTGCCAGCGCCTGTCCAAGGACACCGGCCAGGGCGCTCACGACGATCTGCTCGGCCGCGTCGCCCGCCCGCAGAGCATCTGCGGTCGCGAGACAGGCGCGCGCCACGTCCTCGTGGCCGCCCCGCCAGACCAGGTAGGCGGTCTCGTCGAAGCGCTCCGCGTTGGCGGCCGCGGCCTCACCCGCATAGAGCGCACCGAGCGTCTCGCGCACCCGCTGATCGAGGGTCTCCGCGTCCGGCGTCTCACCCGAATCCCTCTCGCCGGCGAGCTGCTCGCGCAGACCCGATATCACCTTCTCGAGCGGCTCGGCGTCGGGCGGCCAGGGGCCGATCTCGCGACGCTCTACCAACGCGGCCAGCTCGCCGAGCGCGGCTTCCGTGGCCTCCGCGCCAAGCGCTGTGCGCACCCGCATCCCCGGTGTCTGCTCGCTCTCGACGTCGCGCATCAGCTTGCCGCGCCACTCGCCGAACGCCCTCGGCAGCACGCGATCGGGCGTCTGCGCGGCGACGCGGCGTGCGATCAGGGCGCGCACACTGCCGCCCTCCGCCTCGACCGCACCGAAGCGCGGCCGGCGCGTGATGTCGCGGATGAACGAACGCACCTGACGCCGCCCGGCGCGATAGACCTGGAAGTCCACCAGCCCGCGCAGCTCGTCGAGCAAGGCCTCGAAGACACGCGCACCACCGCTGGGAAGCGACTCGATGATGTACACGAGCCGTGCGCCGCGCGGATCGTAACCGGACACATACGCACCGGCCAGGGAATCGTCGACCTTGGGCAGGCGCGCCACTTTGGGCGCGCCCTGCTCGCCACCCGTGACGATCTCGACACCGCGCGAGCGCGCGCGGTGTATCGCCCGACGCAGCACTTTGCGACCGGCCTTCGGGAGAGCATCCTCGGAGACGGCGGCCAGCGCCGCCACACCAGCCGGTTTCTCGACCCAGACCTGGCAGAGATCATCTGCATCGTCGGGCGCACGAGCCAGGAGCCAGGCGAGCACGCGCGCCGCGGAGGCGACCTCGAGGTGCTCGAGCAACAGGCTGGGGTCCCCGTTCGCAGGCCGGATTCCACCGGCCTCCGCGGGCATATCGGCGGCGGCCTGCTCGAGGCTGTCCGCAAGGCTCATCGATTTCGCTCCAATCGGGGGATCCGGCCCGGGCTCCCCCCGGCGGGTCGGGGCCTGGCCGGGCGCTCAGCATAGTCGAGCCTCACCCCCGCGGCCCCCACCGGCTGGCCGGATTCGATCACCCGGCGATGCCCTCGTGCGGATCGAGCAGCTTCCTGTGCTCCGCCATCGCAAATCGGTCGGTCATTCCAGCCACGTAGTCGGCCACGGCGCGCCCGTCACCCTCACGCGCAAATCGCGCCTGCACGCCCGCCGGCAAGAGGCCCGGTCGCTCGCGCAACACCCGAAAGAGATCCTCGACGATGCGCTCGGCCTTCTGGGTCGTGGTCACGACCCTTGGATGATTGTAGAAGGTGTCGAAGAGAAAGGCCTTGATCTGGCGCTTGCCGGCCTCGACCTCCGGCGAGAAGACGGCCGTGCGCTCGGCCGCGTCGCGCACATCCGCAGGCGAACGCACTCCGCGCCCATCGATGCGGGCGGCGGTGGTCTCGATCAGGTCCGTCACCAATCGGTTGATGAGCGAAACGATCAGCCGAGCCCGAAGCACGGACTCCCGGGTAGCACCGAGCCGCTTCGTGACGTCCTCCACCAGCGGGCCGAGCAGGGGCAGATCGGCCAGCATCGCGAAGTCGAGAACACCCGAGCGCAGGGCATCATCGAGATCGTGGTTCGTGTACGCAATCTCGTCGGCGGCGTCGGCGATCTGAGCCTCGAGGTGCCGCTGTGCGCGTAGCTCGGGTAGGCGAACGGGATGCGACCAGCTGCAGCCGTGCTTGAGGATGCCCTCGCGCGACTCATCGGTCAGGTTCAGCCCCTCGTACTCGGCATCGCGCACCTCGAGCAGATCGACGACACGCAGGCATTGGCGATTGTGATCGAAGCCGCCCTCGTCGGCGAGCAGTCGATCGAGCACGCGCTCGCCGGCGTGGCCGAAGGGTGTGTGACCGAGATCGTGGGCCAACGCGACGGCCTCGGCCAGATCCTCGTTCAGCCCCAGCGCACGGGCGATGGTCCGTGTGATCTGCGCGCACTCCATGCTGTGGGTCAGGCGATTCCGGTAGTGGTCGCCCTCGTGATAGACGAATACCTGGGTCTTGTACTGCAGCCGACGAAAGGCCGTGGAGTGCACCACACGGTCTCGATCGCGCTGGAAAGCGGTGCGGTAGGGGTGCTCATCCTCGGGATGCAGTCGCCCGCGCGACTCCATACTGCGCGTCGCGCAAGGCGCCAGGTGCTCCTGCTCATCCTTTTCGTGTCCGGCGCGGCTTCGCAGCGACGGGCTCGCCGTCGTCGGCGCACTCATGTCCGCCATCCTCCCTGCCCGCACCCTGGCGCGGCTACTCGACCTCGCGCAGGATCTCGCGCAGCGCTTCGCGGGACTCTTCGCTGATCTCGTCGTTGGGCTCGGCCGCCCGCGGCGTGGCGGCTGACCTCTTCCGGACACCGTCCGAAGGCTGGCTCGGCCCCCCGGCCGGCTCGAGCGTGGCCAGCAGCAAGGTCGCCGCAGCGGCCACCACCAGCCCGAAGGTCAGCGTGAGGGCCAGCATGACCCGTCGCCTCATCGCGCATCCTGCCGGGGGGTTCGAGAAGTCCCGAACGTAGGCGGATGGGCTTGCGCTGTCAACGCCGGAAACACGCGCAGGCGCCTGATTTCACTTTGCTTTTTCGCTCATCAGTGGAGCGGGGTGAAGCGCTCGACCGGGTTCGTGAGGCTAAGCTGCCGGCATGCCCGAAGCCCGCATCCTGCCCCGCCGTCTGCTCCTCGGCCCCGGTCCCTCCAACGTCCACCCGCGCGTTCTCGAGGCGATGGCGCAGCCTCTACTCGGTCACCTCGACCCGATCTTCCTCGCAATCCTCGACGAGGTGCAGGATCGCCTGCGCGATGCATTCGGGACGCAGAACGCCTTCACGTGGCCGCTCTCCGCGACGGGCAGTGCGGGCATGGAGGCGTGCCTGGTGAACCTGCTGGAGCGCGGCGATCGCGCACTGATCGGTGTGAGCGGCGTCTTTGGCCGGCGCATGGTCGACGTCGCAGAGCGCGCGGGCGCCGAGGTGGTGTGTGTCGAGGCCGAGTGGGGCCGCCCACTCGACGAGGCCGAGATGATCTCCGCCATCGAACGTGAGCGACCGGCGCTCGTCGCCCTCGTGCACGCCGAAACATCCACGGGCGTAAGACAGGATCCGGCCGCCATCGCTGCGTCTGCGCACGCGGCCGGCGCCTTCGTGGTGCTGGACTGCGTGACGTCGCTCTGCGGCATCCCGGTGGAGCTCGACGCCTGGGGGATCGACGCCGCGTATAGCGGGACCCAGAAGTGTCTCTCCTGCCCGCCCGGGCTCGCTCCGGTCAGCTTCTCGGATCGCGCCATCGAGCGCGTGCGGGGCCGTGTGACACCTGTGCAGAGCTGGTTTCTCGATGTCTCGCTCTTGGCCAACTACTACGGCGGCGAGCGTGTCTACCACCACACCGCACCCATCTCCGCGATCTACGGCCTGGCCGAAGGACTGCGCGTGGTCGCCGAGGAGGGGCTCGAGAAGCGGTACCACCGCCACGCATCCACGGCCCGAGAATTGATCGCCGGGCTGGCGCCGCTGGGCTTCGAGCCACTCGTCGAAGCCGAGCACCGGCTGCCAATGCTGACCACCGTACGCCTGCCGGACTCTGTCACCGAGCGAGGTGAGGCCAAGGTACGCCGGGCACTCCTCGACCGACACGATATCGAGGTGGGAGCGGGACTCGGCGCGCTCGCCGGCCAGGTCTGGCGCATCGGTCTGATGGGAGAGAACGCTCGCAGCGAGTGCGTCGATCGACTGCTCGAGGCACTGCGCGCGGAGCTCGGGTAGCAGGATGCTCAAAGAACCCGACGTCGGGTGGCCGGGCCGACCCTGCGTCCCCCCGGCCCGGGCAACCCACGACTGACTTCATTCAGCATCCGGCTGCGCACCCGTCCTCCGCAGATGCTCGGCGACTGCGGCGAGGAAGGCGACGCGACTCTCCTGATGCGGATGATGTCCGGCCTCGGGGAAGGTGATGCGCCGCGCGGCAGGCAGGTGCTGGTCGAGCAGATCCGCGCCCGGAAGGAATTGCGAGTCGTGAGCACCCACCAGGATCAGGGTCGGGACCTCGATCTCGCCCAGCCGCGGCGTCAGCGAACACTGTCCCACCATGGCCCGACCGAGCCCCGCGTATGCGGCGGGATCCATTGCCAGGTAGCGGCGAGCGTGGTGGGGCCAGTAGAGGTCGGCCCAGCGCTCGATCACAGGGTCGACCCGGCTGCGCCCTGCGGCCTCGGCGCGCCTCTGCAGCTCGGCCATGCCCTGCTCGAGGACAATCTGGATCGCGTGCTCGAATCCGTCGGCGCTCATGCCCACCGGAGACTCGGGCGATGTGCTCATCAGCGTGAGTGAGCGCAACCGCTCTGGATGCGCGAGCGCAAAGCGCAGCGCCAGCATGCCGCCGAACGAGTGTCCAAGCAGGTCGATCTGCTCGACGCCCAGGTGGACGAGCAATCGCTCGAGGTCGTCGACCAGCGCATCGAACGTATAGCCCGCCGGATCCGGCGACGGCCCCGAGTCCCCGTGACCGCGCAGATCCGGCACGATTACGCGGTGCGTACGCGCCAGATCGGCGCGCACCTCCAGAAAATCGTCGCGATGGCCCGTGAATCCGTGCAGCAGCAGTAGGACGGGGGCCTCGGGGTCACCCTCGTCCTCCCAGGCGATGTCCACGTCCCCGATCCGCGCGCGCACTGTCATGCGGGCTGCCTCACGTATGCAGCCGCACGAAGGGTGCCGGCTCCGCAAGCGCACTCCACTCCACGAGAGCGAGCTCTGCCAGTCGATCGCGCGTGGTCGTTTCGTCGCTGAGCCGAATCGCCAGATCGACGTAGAGCCGATGATGGCGCGCCTCGCTCGCGAGCAGATCGCGGTAGAAGACGGCGATCTCGGGGTCGACCACCGCGTCGGCCAGGAGCTTCATGCGCTCGCAGCTGCGCGCCTCGATGAGCGCGGCCACGAGCAGCACGTCGAGGCAGCGTTCGGGCTCGCGATGTCGTACGTGGGCATGCAGGCGCGCGCCGTAGGGACTCGGCGGCATGCTCCGGTACGCGATCCCCTTGCGCTCGAGCAGAGCCAGCGTCCGTTCGAAATGCTCGAGCTCCTCACGCGCCAAGGCCGCGATCGGCTCCTGCATGAAACGATGGTGGGGGTAGGCGAAGAGCAGCTTCACGGCCGCACCCGCCGCCTTCTTCTCGCAGTGCGCGTGATCGACCAGCACCTCTTCGATCTGCGCCAGTGCAGACTCGAGCCAGGCCGGGTTGGAAGCGGATACGAGGTTCAACATGGCGGGGAGAGATTGGCGAGTAGGCAGGACAGGCTCGGCTCGATGGCCTCGGCCCAGAGCGTGTAGCCACGCGGGCCCAGATGCAGCGCGTCGGGCATGACCTCGGCGGAGAGCGTGCCATCGGGCTCGAGGAAGGTGGCTCCGATGTCGAGGAACGCGACGCGTGGGCGCGGCGCCCGCTCGGCCAGCTGCGCGTTGATGGCGCCGATGCGCGCGCGGATGTGCGCATTGGGATTTCGATTCCTGGGCAGGAGGCCCAGCACGAGGATCCGCGTCTCGGGCAGCTGGGCATGCAGCATATCGACGACGGCGAGCACGCCCCGCACGACGTCGGCGTCACTGGCCTCGTAGGTGTTGTTCGTGCCGATGAGCAGCACGACTGCGAGCGGCCGCATGCCGTCGAAGTTGCCGTGCTCGATCCGCCAGAGCACATTCTGCGTGCGATCACCGTCGATTCCGAAGTTGGCGCCGCCGCGACCTGCGTAGCGCTGATTCCAGACGAAGCGGCCGGCGCTCTCCCAACGCTGCGTGATCGAATCTCCCAGGAAGACGAGCTCGATCCGATCGCGATCCGGCAGCGAGTTGATCTCCGCATGGCGACGCAAGAAGGCAGGATTCGTCTCGTCCGCGGCCAGTGCGGTGTCCAGTTCGGTGTAACGCGACCCATGCAGTGGCTCGATGGCAGCGCCGATCTGCAGCGAGTCCGCTCCCTCGCAGCCGAGCAGCCCGATCCCGAACACGGCGATCGCCACCCGTCGAACCCGAGCCTCTCGCCGCGGCCGCATGCGCCCTCCTTCAGCTGGACGCCAGCGTAGCGTGCCGGTGTGGCCCTCTGTCGGCGTGTCTCGAAGCCGAGAGCAGAAGCAGAAGGAGCCGACAGCGACATGCGCTGCCGGCTCCGACTGACCTGTCCCTTCGGCTCGACACCGACACGGTGGATGCGGTACCGCGCGGTGCCCCGCATCGAGCCAACGCGGTCGGAACCCCAGGGAACAAGGCGATGCCCCTTCCCAAGGAGAAGTAGACGGGACACCAGGCTTTGAATCGGTCGAGCCCGCGTCCGACTTGACGAGAAATTCCGGGTCCCCCAAAGGGCCACGCCGACTCGGGGCCCCTCCGGTACGACCGATCCACCAGGACTCGCTGCGGGCACGGTCTCGATCGAACCGCGAGAACCTCTTCGCACTTCAGTTACTTGGAGCCGCTCGCGGCCGAGAATCCAAGGGTGGCATCCCCAGCGGGAATCGAACCCGCCTCTTGAGCTTGAAAGGCTCATGTCCTGACCGATAGACGATGGGGACGCGACGCGCGAGTATGACGCAGGCGCCTGCCAGCGCCCACCCCGACCCGGCGCCGAGCGCAGCTGGGGCGAGCCGGTAAACTCGGGACCATGGACGACCGTTCCATCCAGATCGAGCGCGCCCAGAACCTCTGGTCCAGCTTCGTACGCAGCGTGGAGCCGCTGGCGCGGGGGGCCCAGATCGTGGCCGATCCCGATTTCGGCTTCGACCGCATCGGCGGGCTGGCGGCCGCCAAGGACGAGATCCTCACCTATGCGTGTGCGGCCACGAACCCCGAGGTGTACTCGCATTGGGGCACTTTTCCTCCCTCCGGCGTGCTGCTGATCGGGGCACCGGGGTGCGGGAAGCGGCTGCTCGCACAGGCACTGGCCCGCCAAACCGAAACGGCCTTTGTACACGTCGACGTACCGCGCATGGTGCTCGACGTGATCCACGGCAGCGGCAAGGTGGGTGAGCTGATCCAGAAGTGGTCGCAGGTGCTGGACGAGATCCCGCCGCTCACGGTGTTCTTCGACGAGCTCGAGTTCTCGCAGGCCCACGATCTGGGTGGCCCGCGCCCGGATCTGCCCCTGGGCCCGATCATGGACTTTCTGCTCGAGTTGATCGATCGCACGATCGCGAGCCACAACCACCTCGTGATCGGCTCGACCGGCTACCCCGACACCATCCGCCACGCCTTTGCGCGACCCGGTCGGCTGGAGCGGGTCGTCGAGGTGACGCCGAGCTTCCCCGATGACATCATCGAGGCGCTCGCAATCCATGCCAAGCTGGCTGAAGAGCGGTCCGGCCGACCGCTCTTCGAAGAGATCGACTGGAAACGGGTCGTGCGCCAATCCGAGGAGGCCGGGACCGGCGACTGGGTCCGCATCCTCCACGGCGTCCTGCGACGCAAGGCGCGCTGCGACGTGACGGCCACCACCACCGAGGCCCCATTGGTGAACACCGCAGATCTCGACGCCGAGGTCACGCGTTGGAATCAGGCGCAACGCCGCATCCGCTTCACCAACGGTGGCAACTATCTTTAGGCCACAGGCGTTCTCTAGGCTCTAGGCCACTGGCGTGCTCTAGGTCACAGCCGGGTCCCCAGGCCATGGGGCGGTCCAGGCCCGAGGTCGGGTGGGCGTCGTGCCGGCCTGGCGCGCCGGGCTGCTCGGGCCGGCTTTCATGGGGCAGCTTGCAGGCAAGCCTTCCAGCTCCACTGGATCCGCTCGGGCTTTGACCCGAGTGGGGCGTAGCGCGGAGCTGCACATGAGCTGCCGCCTCGGCACAGACCTAACGCGGAAGCAGCCACTGTCCGATAAGAGGCTCTGCATCCAACAAAGAGCGCAGCCCCCCCGGCGAGTGGGCGGCCTCTACACTCGGACTGGAGCGGGGGCATGCAAGATCACACCGTCCTCTTCGTCGACGACGAAGTCAATATCCTGAAGGCGATCCAGCGCCTGCTGCGCCACGAGCCCATGAATGTGGTGACGGCCTCGCGTCCCCAGGAGGCTCTCGAGCTACTCGACCGCACGGAGGCGCAAGTCGTGGTTTCCGACCAGCGCATGCCGGAGATGAGCGGCGTCGACCTGCTCGCCAACATCCGTGAGCGTCACAGCGACATGGTACGCATGATGCTCACCGGATACACGGAAATGAATATCGCCGTCGAGGCGATCAACCGCGGTGAGATCTACCGGCTGATTACGAAGCCCTGGAACGATGACGAGCTCAAGGCCACGCTGCGCCAGGCCTTCGATCACCACGACCTCAAACGTGAGATCAAGCGTCTCAACCACGTGACTCGGGAGCAGAACTTCAAGCTTCAGGACATGAACAAGAACCTGGAGGGAAAGGTTCGCGAGCGCACACGCCAGCTCGATCAGAAAAACACCGATCTGCGCACTGCCTACATCCAGACGATCCGAGCTCTGGCCGAGGCCATCGACGCCAAGGATACCTACACGCGCGGCCACTCCGAACGAGTGGCCGTCTACGCGTCGCGTATCGCGCGGGAAATGAACCTCCAGAAGGAGGTCATCGAACGGGTCTACTTTGCGGGCCTACTGCACGATGTGGGCAAGATCGGCATCCCGGATGCCATCATCACCAAGCCCGACCAGCTCGATTTCTACGAGTACGAGGAGATCAAGAAACATCCCGAGATCGGGGCAAAAATTCTCGAGCCGGTCGAGTTCCTGCACCAGATCGTGCCCTGCGTTCGCCACCACCACGAGTGGTTCGACGGCTCGGACCGGGGCTACCCCGACCGGCTGCTCGGCGACAAGATCCCGCTGCCCTCCCGCGTGATCCTGGTGGCCGACACCGTCGAGGCGATGACGAGCGACCGTCCCTATCGCAACGCGCTCCCCCTCGAAGTGGTGGTCGCCGAGCTGCACAAATTCTCGGGCAGTCAATTCGATCCCGTCTGCGTCACCGCCTTCTTGAAGCTCCTCGAGGAGGAGGGCGAGGCGTTCATCTCCAAGGACCAGAAGTTCGATATCTACGCGTTCATCGGTGGCTAGAGGCGGATCGCAAGCGATGAAGAGCGATACCAAGGCTGGGCCGGGACCGGCCCACAACGACGCAAGAGTGCTTGCCGCCCTGGGCTTTGGCCCCGACTCCGTGCTGATGAACGAGCCCAAGCTCTTCGTGGACGGCCGCTTCCTCTCGTCCCTGCTGAAGGAGCTGGAGGGTGAGCTCGGACCCGACGGCGCCCGCGAGGCACTCTTCCAGATCGGAGCGAGCCACGGCATGCGCGACGCGCAGCGCATGCTGACCGGTCACTGGATCGCCGAGTCCGATCGCGGCGTACCCCATCTCTACAGCTCGACGACGCTGGTCATGACCCTATCGGCCCCTCGGATGTCGGCAGAACGCCTCGAGATCCACGGCGAATGGCCCGAACGCCACGAGGCCGAGGCCCGGCTGGCCCGGCTGGGCCGCGCCGACTCGGCGTCGTGCCGGCTGAGTGCTGGCTATACATCCGGCTGGCTGACGGCCACCCGCGAAACGGACGTGATCGCAATCGAGACGGAGTGTGCGGCGGCCGGTGCGGCGGCCTGCCGCTTTCGTGCGCTGGACGCCGCATCCTTCGCCGAAGAATACGGCGGTGCCGCGACGCCCAGCCTCCCGGCAATGCCGTTGGGCGTCGCGCCGATCGAGGCTTCGAGCGCTGAGGCTCTGCACACGGCTGCGCCGCGCAGCGTGACGCCCGAATTCGATCCCGACGAGGAGGCCATCCACGTCTGGGGGCCCGTGATGGTGCTGCCCGTACGCGAGATCGACGAGTCGCTGCGCGCACTGGAGATGCTCGCGCATGATCCGAGCCTCTGCGATGTCCGCGTCGTCGTGCTCGACCTGGGCCAGCGCCCGCTCGACGACGACCTCGGCGCCGCGGGCCTCGAGCACATGCTCAGACTCATCGAAACCTGGGGAGCCGAGTCGATCCTGGCCGGGGTGGCCCCGACCTGCGAACACATCGTCGCCGAGCTCGAAGCGAGCCGGCTGCTGACGCGCAAGGAGCTGCCCGACGCCATCGCGGCAGCCTTCCAGATCGCCGAGGCTCAGCGCCACGTCCTCTGATCGCCCGGGCCAACGCGCCGGGCCCAATTCGAAGAGCTGTCCATGTCGTCTCCCAACCCGCCCGTGCCCGAGTCCGGCCAGCTCACCGAGACACCTCTATCGCGCCTGCTCCTCGATCTGCACCGCTCTCGCTTCGAGGGCACGCTTACGATTCGCTCGGGACGCCAGGAGAAGCGCATCGTCTTCGACAAGGGCTACCCGGTCGAGACCGATTCCAATCTCACGGGCGAATCGCTCGCCCAGCTACTGGCCGACCGCGGCCTGATCAGCGCAGAGGATCGCGAGCGCGTCGTGGATCAGGCGCGCGACCAAAAGTGTCGCCAGAGCGCGGCCGTGCTCTCCCTGGAGCTGCTCGATGCCCGTAGCCTGCTCGCGGCGCTGAAGGATCAGACCCGTAGCCGGATCATGCAGGCATTCGGCTGGCCTGGGGGCGAGTTCATGGTCGAGGCTGGCGAGCAGCAGGTCGAGGCTGTTCAGGCCCTTCGCACGGACCCCCTACCCATCGTGCGTGACGCCATCGCGGCGCACTGGCCGATCGAACGCATCCTCTCGGACCTGATGCCGCGTATGGACCAGTATGCAGTCCCTGGCAAGCACTTCGCCGAGATCGCGGAGCGGGTCGCCGATGAGGACGAGCAGCGCATGTGTCTTGCTCGCATGGACGGCGAGCACCCGCTTGGTCGGGCGCTCGGTGCGTCGGCGAGCTCGCCCGCCGTGGCCGCCATGGTGTGGGTCGTAGAGGCGATGTCCGGACTCGAATTCCATGACGAGGCCGTGCGCGAAGACGACGATGGCACGCCCCGCTTCGACTCGGACATCGAGATCCACGTCGAAGGTGCGGGAGGCGCCGACCAGGGCGCCGCTCGTGCAGGTGGCGGAAAAGGCGGTGCGAAGAAGTCGGGTGGGGACGACGACGCCAAGGCAGAGGCGCTGCGCGCCGAGATCGAGAAGCTCCACGACTCCCTCGACGTGCTCGACTACTACCGCCTGCTCGGAGTGAAGAGCGATGCCCGCGGCAGCGCAATCAAGAAGGCGTACTTCAAGACCGCCAAACGATTCCACCCGGACACGCTGGCTCGGCTCGGCCTGGAAGACCTGAAAGACCAGGCCGCAGAGGTCTTCGCCCAGATCGCGGAGGCCTTCGGGGTGCTGTCCAACGCCCGGCGGCGCAAGGACTACGACGCGGTGATGCGCGGCGAGCTGACCGACCTGGACGCCACCCGCCTGGCCCAGGCCGAGACCTCCTACCGAAAGGGTGAGATCCTGATTCGCATGGGCGACTTCGCAGGGGCGCTCGAATACCTCCAGCCGGCGGTCGACATCTGGCCCGACGAGGGCATCTACCAGTCGACACTCGGCTGGGCGCTCTACAAGCAGGCCGCCTCCGACCCGGCTTCGGCCCGCACCCACTTGGCGCGCGGAATCGCACTCTCGCCGCAGGACGCTGTCGCGCATTTTCGGCTCGCAACGGTGCTGCGCTCGATGGGCGAGGAGAACGAGGCCAGAGAGGCTCTCGCGATCGCCAAAGCACTGGATCCCGAAGTCGGCTGAGCGAAGCCAGGTCGGGATCTATTGCGAGTCCTCGCGCGGGTCGCCCCGCTGCATCAGCAGCTCGGCGGGGGGATTGGCCTCGAAGATGATCTGGCGTGAGCGCCCGATCACGGACGGCCAGCCCTGCACGCGCAACGAGAACGGCACGCCACGCTCGCTCTGCCAAAAGATCCGCGCGCTGCGGTCGCCGACGCGAGTGAGTGGACCGTCCAGCCGCTGGTTCCCGGTGAGCGTCGACAGCCGATCGAATCTCGCCATCGCGCCGGGCGCGAGCGGCACGGAGCCCACCACGGACCCATTTGGAACCGCATAGAGCGCCATCAGGGTGGCGTCGCGAAACGGCTCTCCGTCATTGACCCGCTTGCCCGCGCGGCGCACGGACTCGGTGGTGGCCGACATGATCGAGGCCCCGGGCGCCACGTGGCCCGAAAAACCGAGCGCATGGCCGATCTCGTGGAGTGCCGCGCCCATCAGCTCGTCGCGCGTGAGGGGGACACGACGACCGAGCAGATCCGTATTCGAGCGCCGCAGCAGGATCGAAGCGTGACGCAGTCCGACGTCCAGCCGCTCCGCCTCGCCGCCACCGCCGAGTGCACAATCCGCGATCGTGTCGCCCGCACCCTTCGGCACCGAGCGACCCCGGCCCTCGACCGCGAAGGTGATCTCGATGCCGTGCTTCACATACTCTCGCTGCTCGAATGAAACGCCCAGCCCGGCATCGGCCCACGCGATCAGCGCCCCACGCAGCAGCTCCAGCTCGGTGGCCGTCGCATCGGCGGGAAGCGAGACTGGAATTGCCGCGAGCGTGGACCAGCGGCAGAGAAAGAGCGTGAGGTTCCCCTGCTGCGGCAAGAAGTGAGGTGGCAGATCGCCGAGACGCGCCGCGCCGACGGATTCGAGTGCGGGCACACGGGCCTCGAGCGCGCCGACGTCCCATCCGCCGCGCAGCGGAGCACAGCCGACGGCCGCCACGACGCCCAATAGGAGAGAGAGCCGCGCCCCGCCCGCCACCCGGGGCGTCGATCCACTCATCGTTTCGCCCCTTCGTCGATCGTCCGGGCCACGCGCGCATCCCACGGCACGAACAAACTCGTTCCCAGGATCACGAAGGCAGCGGCCGTCATGTAGAGAGTCTCATAGCTCCAGCGTTCGAGCACCCAGCCGAGCAGCGGGCCGCCCATCACCACACCGAGATCCGACAGCCCGGTATAGACCGCGACCGCCGAGCCCCGATCGCGCTCTGGCGTGCGCCGCACCACCAGCCCGAATAGGATCGGGAAGGTGTAGCCGTGCCCGATGCCGCAGAGCACGCCTGCCGCGATCACGTCCACATCGCGACTCGCGAAGGCCAGCACGAAGAAGCCGGCGGCGATCGAGAGCAGCGCGGGCACGAGCACGCGGGTCGACCCCACGCGATCCGGCAACCAGCCCGCAAAGAGTCGCAGTGCGATGGCCACGGCGGTGTAGGCCGTGAAGAAGCTGCCCACCGAGCCGACGCCGCGGGTCATCACCATCGTTTTGAGAAAGATGAAGATGGCGGCCAGTGCGGTGAAGAAGACCGCCGAGACCCACCAAATTGGGAGTAGCTCGGGCCGGCGCACGGAGGCCATGAAGCCGTGGGGCTCGCCCGGGTGCCGCTCGCCGCTCTGCGCCGGCAATGCGTCACGCAGTGGGAGCGCCGCGATCAATGCCGCGAGCGCGAAGCCCCACGCCACCATGAAGAGCGCATCGAAGTCGGCGCGTTCCAGGATCACGTCCCCCAGTACGCCACTGAGCGACATCGGCAACATCCCCGAAACACCGAAGATCGCCAACCCCTCGGTCAGGCGCGAACTCGGCACGTGGTCGGCCGCATACGTGAAGAGCACCGTGAAGAGCGTCGCCTCGGCCAGGCCGTGCAGCACGCGCACGACATAGACCCAGGGGCCGATCTCGGTAATCGTCAGATAGAGACCGAGAACCGCCACATTCAGCAGGTTCCCGCCCAGTATCAGCACGCGCCGCCCGCGCCGGTCCATCAATACGCCGAGGCCCGGCCTCGCGGCAATCGCCACCAACGCCATCACTGCGAAGATCCAGCCAATCGCCACCGGTCCGGCACCAATCTGCTCGAGGAAGGCGGGCACGTGAAGGAAGAGACTGAACCCGATGCCCTGCAGAAAATTCGAGATCGAGCAGAGCACGAAGGGTGTGGTGAGCAGCTTCTCTCGGCTCATGCTCTCGCTCCGGCAGCAATCGGCAAGGGCGGCACGTCGGCCTCAACCCACGATCTCGACGCCCTGCGGCCGGACGTCGACGTCGAAACCGAAGATATGGGAGTAAAAATACAGCTCGCCCTCGAGCGCCGTGCGGATGTTTTCGGCCCGCCGGAAGCCGTGTTGCTCGCCTTCGAAGGGCACGTAGGCATGTGGGAGCGCGCGCTTCGCCAGCGCGTCCACCATGGCCTCGGCTTGATTCGGAGGCACGATCTTGTCGTCGAGTCCCTGAAAGAAGATCACCGGACAGGAGAGGCGATCCGGGAAGTGGATCGGCGAGCGCTCGACGTAGCGAGCCTTCATCTCGGGATAGGGGCCGACCAATTTGTCGGTATAGCGCGACTCGAATTTGTGCGTGTCGCGCACCAACGCCTCCAGATCGCCGATCCCATAGTGGCTGGCGCCAGCGTGAAAAACATCATGGAATGTCAGAGCACACAGGGTCGTGTAGCCACCGGCGCTGCCTCCGCTGATCGCGAGCCTGCCCGGGTCGACACGGCCGACCTCCCCCAGGTGCAGCGCGGCGTGCACGCAGTCCTCGACGTCGACGATCCCCCACTCGCCGTCGAGCAGCTCTCGATACGCGCGCCCGTAACCGGTGGATCCGCCGTAGTCGACATCCACCACCGCGATCCCGCGGCTGACCCAGTATTGGATTCGCAGATCTAGGGCCGGGCTGGCGGACGCCGTCGGACCGCCATGGCTCTTCACCAGGAGTGGGGGGCGTTCGCCGGGCGGGGCCGCAAAGGCGGGGTTGGTCGGGACGTGCAGCCACGCGTATGCGCTGCGCCCATCCGCGGACGTAAACTCGATCTTCTCGGGCTGCGAAAGCACCTCGACACCCAGCTCGAGCGACGAGCCAACGGCCACCTCCTGATGGCGTCGCTCCGACACATCGAGCACGACCACACTCGCGGGGCGATCCGGCGCAGATCCGATGAAGCATGCGCGTCCGTCCCCGACCCGCAGCCCGCCAAAGCCCGTGAAGGGCAGCGCCCAGTCCTCGAGGCATCCGCTCTCCACGTCGAGCGTGGCGAGCGACTGGCGCCCGCCTACCCCGTACGCGCAGAGAATCTGGCCCTCGTCGACAAATGCATAGCTCGACCCTGCGAAGACCCAGGGCGGGCCGCCGAACTCGGCGCTGCGTGGACACAACGGCCTCCATTCGCCACCGCGCAGTTGCTGGAGGTTCCACCAGCCACTGCGATCCGACACACAGGTGATCACGCCGGCGGGCGAGAACGCGGGCTGCTGGATTGCTTCGCCCTCGCCCTCGCCGGCCACGCAGCGCGACTCGCCGGCGGAACCTCCGGCACCCCACGCCTGTACGTAGAGACGAGTCGCGTCCCAAGGCATATTCGGGTGGTCCCAGGCCACGAACGCAATCCGATCGCCGGCGGGTGCCACACAGGGCGCGGCATAGAAGTCGTGCCCGGCCGCGATCACCACCGGCTCCGCGGGCTGGTCGGGCACACCCTGTGCGGGCAGAGGAAAGCCGACGAGTCGATTCTCCGCCTCGCGGCCCGCCCGTTCGCGCTCCTCGACGGCGAGCAGCCAGCGATCGTCTGGTGTGATGGCGAAGTCTGCGTACCGCGATCCAGCAGCCGTCGAGAGCGGCGCCAAGCGACCCCCCTGCGAGACATAGATGCGCTGGTCGGCGAAGCTCACGAAGAACATTCGACCCCGTCCGACCTGGTAGTCTCCGCCACCATATTCGTGCACGAGTGTGCGGACATTCACGTCCGAGGGTGTCACGTCACCAAGCTGCCCAGCGTCGTAACGGACCACCGCCTGGCGACCGCCGTCGGCGGGCCGGCCCTCCAGCCAATAGACGGCCCCGCGGTCGAGCCTCGGCTGCGAGAGACGCTTCGCAGCGCTTGCCACCTCGCCGGCATCAATCGCCGATCCCCAGCTCCCGTAGGGTCGGACCCGCTTGCTCATCGACCGGCTCCCTTCACGCATCCAAGCATGCATCCAAGCCCCGCGGTGCAGGCCCCGCCCCGGGGAGCCACGCAAATAGCACGACGTCTGCCCCGCGCGCACCCGTGCCATGCAGCCGGCACTGGGTTATGGGTTGGCGGCCCCACCGCGGAGATCACCAGCCATGGAACCGCTCCACATCGCGCTGCTCGTGGGTGTCGGTGGAGTCGCCGGAGTGATCAACACGCTGGCTGGCGGCGGATCGCTGCTCTCGGTCCCGCTGCTCGTCTTCGTGGGGCTGCCCGGCGATCTCGCCAACGGCACCAATCGCATCGGCGTGGCGGTACAGTGTGCGACGGCGACCTGGCGCTTCCGCGCCGAGGGCATCTCGGGCCTGTCCCGCGCCCTGCCCGTATTGGTACCCGTCTGCCTGGGCTCGCTGATTGGTGCCGCCGCGATCTCGCAGCTCGGCGCGACACAATTCGAGCGCCTCTTTGGCATCGTGATGCTGCTGCTCCTATACCCGACCCTGCGCGGAGGCCTCGGCGAACCGCGCAGCAGGGAGCCAGCACGAACCTGGCCCGCGCCGCTGCGCTTTGGCGTATTCTTCGTGATCGGGCTCTATGGCGGCGCCGTTCAGGCCGGTGTTGGGCTGCTGCTGATCGTGGCCCTGGACCACTCCGGCATCGACCTCGTCCTGGCCAACAGCATCAAGGTCGTGGTCGTGATGGTTCTGACGCTGGTCGCAGTACCCGTCTTCATTCTCGAAGGCCAGGTCGTCTGGGGGCCCGCGATCGCCCTCACGGCCGGATTCGCGACCGGTGGCATCGCCGGCGCCCGCCTGGCAATCCACGGTGGCGAGCGGCTGATCCGGCCGGCGCTCGCGGTGGCGGTGGTCGCACTGGCGGGCCGCATGCTCGATCTTTACTAATGATGACAGACGTACCGCTGGATCTTCTGGGGACGCGCTCGGCGCCAGAAGAAGCCCTTGCGTGTGTAGCGCCAAGTGGGGGTCCCAGAATGGGAAATACACTCCGGGTAGGGGCAGTGGGGGGGCCTGAAGACCGGCCGGTCCGAGTCCATGCCCGACTCGAGAGCAGACTTCGTGCCAGGGACAATCTGCGCTCCACAACCCGTTCCGTGTGGAACGTTAAATCTGATTGGAAACCATTAGTTGAAGCGGAATTCTCCTGCCCAACGCGAACTTTATGTCGAGCCTGGAATCGCCCGGAATACGCGGCTCAGGCCGATTCCGGATCGTCGCTCTCTTCGGTCCCCGCACCGGGCTCTTCGCCGGCCGCCACAGGCCTCGGAACGATGTGCGAGAGCAAGTCCAGGATGACCGGGCTGGCGATTGCCGCCCAGGCAACGAAGGGCAGCGCGTCCATCAGGATCAACGCAGGAAAGAAGTCCGACATCGCCTGCGGGGGCGCGGTACCCGGCCGCACGTGCGTCCACCACGCCCACCAGGCCAGGAGCACCTGCCCGGCGAATATCACTCCGATTCCGATCGCCATCCCGCCAAAGCGCCGCGCGACCGACAACCGAGGCGTGATGAGCATCAGTGCCACGAAGGGCAGGAAGCTGAGAAGGCGATCCTTCACGAGTCCTGGCGGAAAAGTCGTCACGCCCAGCTGCGCCAGAATCGGAAAGGCGAGCTTGCGATAGAGCTGCCAGTAGGCCTGCTGGCCGCCGCCGTACATCCACCACCAGGTGGCGGGCGCGGTAATGGCAACGAACTTAAACGCGAGCCAGAGCAGCGTCTTCATCACTGCGCACCACCTTGACGATCCACAGCATCCAGATCGAAACGATCCAGATGATCATGGTGCCCTGCCAGAAGTATAGATGCATGAAGTCGAAGGCCACGGGCCAGTAGCGCCCCACAACGATCAGCATGGCGATCCGAACGACGTTGAAGAGATAGATCAGCGGGCAGCCGAGCAGGATACCCACGCCCTTGCTGGCCCGCGTGGCGGGAAAGGCCAGGACGGCTGCCGCAAAGATCAGCATCTCGTAGATCCCGGTGCACTCGTCGATGATCTTGACCGCGAATCCGTTGAAGAAGACCAACTTGTCATCGAGCCTTACGTCGTCCGAGAACCACGAGAAGATCCAGTACTCGATGCCGGCCGTACCCTTGATGAAGGCCTGTACGATGGCGAAATAATGCTCGACGATCAGCGGGTAGAGGATCGAGACAAGCACCAGATAGGGCAGGAAGAGGAGCACGAAGCGGTAGGCGGGATTTGCCCAGATGGCGCGCCAACGATGCATGAGTCCGGACGCGGGGGCGGCCGGCGGTATCGACGCTGGCTGCGCGCCCTCGCCTCCTTCGGGCTGCGATTCTCCGTCTGTCATGGAACCCGCGAGCTTAGTCGCCCGGCACCGTTGGACACAACCCGAGGACCGGATGCGTCGAACGTGCAGGTGGAATGCAGCTTCTCATCGGCGCCCAGCGCAGTAGCTGCCGCGCTCCATCTGCGCCCTTCGGCCGCACCGTCGACGCACCGTCACGGCCCGTCCAGCCAAGCTGTGCGCCGCCGGCCCGAACCCGCTCGAGTACGCCGGCGTCCGGCAGCCCTGATCGCCCACCACAGGGAGCGGAGAGCAAGAGTACGTCGGCTCCGACCGCCGCGAGAAACTCTGGCGTGCTCGAGGTCCGGCTACCGTGATGCGGCAGCTTCAAGATCGCAGCCGTGACGTCGACGTCCGACGCGAGCAATGCCCGCTCGACGTCCGCGCCCGCGTCGCCCGTGAGCAGCACGTGATCTCGACCCACGCGCACGCGCAGAACGAGCGAACGATCGTTGCGCGACAAGCTCTGCTTTGGGTTGGATCGTGGCGGCCACAGCGCCTCGACACGCAGGTCCGCAACGTCGAAGGCTGGGTCTCCGGCAGCCAGCACACGACGCCGAATCCCGCGCCGCTCTGCGACGGCGATCAAGTCGCCGAACCCGGCATCATGCTCCGCCCCGGCTGGCAGCCACAGGGAGTCGACGGGCAGGCTCCGCAGAATGGTGGTGAGACCGCCGCGGTGGTCGAGATCGGCATGGCTGGCGACTACAGCGTCGAGTCGTGTGACACCGAGTGCGCGCAGCGCCGGCAGCACGCTGCTGCGTCCGAGATCGTACCGACCGGGCACGGCACGACCGCCGTCGACGAGCAACGCGCCCCGCGTGCCCTGCACCAGGATCGCATCGCCCTGGCCGACATCGAAGGCGACGATGCGCGGCGCTGGCGGAAAGGTCGACACGGCGGGCGCAGTGCGGATCCAGATGAGCGCAACGCCCACCAGCAATACACGCAGACCCAAGCGCGGTGTCCGCGCGCCGACCCATACCAGGAAGCCAGCCACTCCGGCACCCAGCCACGCGACCGGGGTGAGCGCGGGCAGAGCGGGCTGGCTACGGGCGATTAGATCGACGCCGCTGAGGCTGGCAGCGGCCAGCCGACTCGCGATGCCGATCACCGGCCCGGCAAGGGGTTCGAAATCCAGGTAGGCCAGCGAGGCCGATGCGATGGCGGACGGAAGCAGCACCGCGCCGGTCCACGGAACCGCAATCAGGTTCCAGAGCAGCGCGGCAGGGCTCGACGATAGACCATGGAACGCCAGCAGCGGCGCTGTGGCCCCGATGGCAAGCGCCGAGGTCGAGAGTGAGGTGCCGAGCCAGCTGCGAATGCCCGTCCCGCTCTGGTCGACGGTCGCTCGGGCAAGCAGCAGCGCCGCGGTGGCCGCAAACGAGAGCTGTGCGCCGAGCTCGAAGAGTGCGCCTGGCTGGTCGGCCAGGACGATCAGTGCGGCCAGGGCGAGCGCGTGGATCGGCGATCGGCGGCGGGCAAAACCCCATGAGAGTGCCAGCACCCATACGAAGACCAGCGCCCGACGCACCGGCACCTCGAAGCCGGTGAGCAGCGCGTATGCGGTTGCACAGAGCGCCGCCCCGACCAGCGCATACGCGCGCACGTCGACGCGGCGCGCCAGAGGGCTGATCCGGACCCCGACAGCACGCAGCCCCGCGAATCCGAGCCCCATCAGCATGGCCAGATGCAGGCCCGATACGGCGAGCAAATGACTGAGTCCGAGCGCCTGGATGGCGGCACCGGACGTCTCGTCGAGCCCCGATCGATCACCCACAGAAAGCGCAGCCAACAGACCGCCACCGGCCCCGGCCTCGCGCAGTCGCGCCGCGATGCGCCTTCGCGCGCCCCATAGTCGATCACCCAGATGGGCCGCTACGACGATCGGCTGGGTATCGGGCCGCGCTCCCTCGATGCGCACCAACAAGCCCGGATCGACGAGTACCGCCGCACCGCCGAGTCCGCGCCGTCGCTGTGCAAGCGCCCAGGTCGAGCCACCCGGATTGCGAAGTCCTTCGAGGCGCCGAACACGTACGCGGGCGCGCAGCCAGGCGCCGGGCGGCAGCGCCTCGAGGACGTGGGCCTGCGGTGTTTCCGATGACGCCGATAGCCAGAGCCGCTCGGGCAGGGGCTCGCGCGGTGCGGCCTGGCTCGCTCGATCGGGACATTCGCTCTGTCCCACCACCTCGCGCACCGCACAGAGCTCGAGCCCCATCGTGCGCGCCGTGCGTCGCACGTCGCAGACCCGCGCTTGCAACGTCACGTCGCGTGATCGCTCGACGCGATCTCGGTCGGCTCGCTCGAGGTCGAACCCCATAGCGAGCACGCCGGCCAGGAAGGCGAGCCAGATCGCGAGCCAGGCTCGGCGGTAGGGCACCCGCAGCAGCACGGCCATGCCCAGCAGACTGAGCAGAGCCGTCGCAAGTGCAGACGCCCCAAGAGCAAGGCGATCCGCCACCACGATGCCGAGGATCTCCGCGGCGACCAACCAGAGCAGGAGGCCTCGCATGCATCCCACCACCGGGACCGGGAACCCAGAGCTTAGTCGCTCGCGGGACTCGAGACGATGCCTGGCCGGGACGCGGGTGCTTCGCTCTTCAGTGCAGCGTGCGACTCTCGTCGGTGCGGCCCGAGGTCTTCATGCGCCGCACGTAGGCGGCCAACACCTCCAGCACTTCGTCCAGCTTCGAGAGCTCGCCCGAGAACGCCCCCATCATCCGCTCGACTTCCTTCAGCCCGCGCAGACTGCGTGCCAGGTCGTGCGTCGTCTCGCGCTGCAGATCGAGGGCCAGGGCCACTCCGTCGATCATGGCCAACCGGGCCGGCGAATCGAGCTGCACGAATCGTGGCTCGAGCTGCTCAGCCAGGCGCGCGCTGAGCTCGGGAGAGATCCCGCGCCCGGCGAGGCTGCACTGCAGGTCCGGTGTCGGCAGCCTGCACTCGGGCTCGCCCGCCCGCTCGCCAGAATCTCGCAGCGACCCCCATCGCCAGACCTTGAACCCCACGTTGCGCCCCTGCACGAGCCGGGTGCCTACGCCCCGACGCGATGTCGTTCATCCACCGACCGCGGTGGACCGTACGTGGCCGCCGGGTCACGAAAGATGAGGAGCAAGATCGATGCCACACCCGGGAATTCGACGCTGGGTCCATAGATGGTTGAGCTTGCGGAGGAAACTGCGCATCCGGGTGGTGGGGCAGGCCAGGACCCCGGGCGGCGCGTGGGTGATTCGAGGGCGCGAATGGGAAGGCCGTTTCCACTCTCACCGGATTCGGCCGGGCGCTAGTCCCGCCAGGTGAAGGGGACGTGTGCGTCGTCGGCCTCTCGCTCGAGCAGGTCGAGCTCACGCTCGAGACGCTCGACGGCCTCCTGCTTGGTCTTGCGCCGGCGCGAACGGCTGGAGGGCACCTCGTCGCGGGCCTTCTCGGCCAGCTCGATGCGCCGGCGTGCCAGGCCAAACTGGTGGGTCCACTGTTGGGCGCTGCGGCCCCCCTTGAGGACGCCGCTCTCGGCGAGCTGATTGCGCTGCAGGGTCACGACACCGTTCCCCGGATCGACGTGATACTTGAAGTGATTGAAATACGTGAGGCCCAGGAGCCCCACGCTCATGCTTTCACTCACACTCGCGGGGACGTTCTCCACCCGCGCTCCCTGCAATGAGACCGATCGCAATGTGACGATCTTCTGCTCGATGACCCCATTGGCGGTGCCGTAGATGCCAGTGCGTGCATTGCTGAGATCCAGGCCCATCTTCTCGGCCGCCCAGGCCGGCAGAACCACGTCGCTGGCGCCCGTGTCGAGTACGAAGGGCACGTCGAGCTGGTCGTTGATGCGCACCGAGACCCGCATGCTGTTGCCCGCGCGCTGCACCAGGATGCGGTGGATGCGACCCGCGGCGCCGGCCGGTTGATTGGCGCTCGAAGGGCTGCGCTTTCTGCGCGCCGCCGGCGCGTCGTAGATCTGGACCGGCGACACGCCCGGCTTCTGCTGCGCCCGGTCTTCTGCATCGAGGCGCTGATCCGGGGGCACCTGCCTCAGATCCTGCGTGAAGTGAATTTGACCGCGCTCATCCGTCCAGCGGTAGATCTCGGACCCCGAGCGCGTGGGGAAGCCCGCCACGATCAGGCCGAAGAGCAGAGCAAAGATCGGGAGACGCATGACGACGCCACTCCTTGGGACAGCAGTGAGTGGATCGGTCGCTCGTGCGCGCTGCTTGATGGGCGCCGGCACGCTCGTGCGGCGCCGATGCGAAGCTGCACGCCGATTGCGCACTCGAGTCAGCCCGCATCACTCCGAGCCGGTCGCCCCCGCCTCGGCTGCCGCGGCGGCCTCCGTCGCAGTCGTCTCCTCGTCGTCCACCTCGCTCGTCGCGGGGCTCTCCGTGTCCGCGTGGAAGAAGCGGTGGATCGTGCTGGCGTCGTGTGCAGAGATGCCGGCTACCTGCACGAGATCGGCCTCACTGGCCTCGCGCACTGCGCGCAGCGAACCCAGGCTGCGCAGCAGCTTGCGCCGCTTGCCGGGACCGATCCCCGGCAGCTCCTCGAGAATCGAGATCGTGGCCCGCTTCGAGCGCAGCTCACGCTGGAACTCGATCGCAAACCGGTGGGACTCGTCCCGCACGCGCTGCAGGAGCAGGAGACCTCGACTGCTCGGCGCCAGCAGGATCGGGTTGGCGCGACCCGGGCGAAAGAGACGCTCGGCCTTCAACCCACCGCCTCGCCGTACACGCGGGCCCCTGCTGGTGTTGTCACGCTCCTTCGAGATGGCCACGCACTCGACCACCACGCCGGCGTCCTCCACCGCCGCGATGACCACACCGAGCTGGCCGCGCCCGCCGTCCACCATCAGCAGGTCCGGCAGTGGCTCGCTCTCGCTCCTTTTCAGGCGCCGCCCCATCACCTCGCGCAGACAGTCGTAGTCGTCGCCGCCCGCGGCCTGCTTGATGCGATAACGGCGGTAGTCCTTCTTGATCGGGAGGCCCGCCTCGAAGACCACGCGGCTGGCCACGGCGAGGCTGCCCTGGAGGTTCGAGACGTCGTAGCATTCGATTCGCTGGGGCGGAAGACCAAGCCCGCATGCCTCGGCGATCTCGCCGAGTGCCGCCTCCACGCTCTCACGCGCAGCGAGCCGCTGGGCCAGTGCCAGCTCTGCGTTGCGCGTCGCGATGTCGACCAGCCGTCGAATGCCGCCGCGCTGGGGGCTGCGAATCTCGACGCGGCGGTCCCAGCGTTCGCGCAGCCAGGCAGCCAGCGCGCCATCGTCCTCGAACGCCGCCGAGCAGAGGATTTCGCGCGGTGCCTCGCGCTCGTCGCTCTTGCCGTAGTACTGGTCGTAGTACTGGCCGTAGTACTGGCCCAGGAAGGACGACATCACTTCCCCGTCGTCCAGCTTCACCTGTGAAAACGCGTAGTCCTCGGCGGCCACGACCCGTCCTTCGCGCACGTGCAGGACCTGCAGCTCCACCTCACCGCCCTCACGCGCCAGCCCAAACACGTCGCGTTCGAGACTCTTCTCGCTCACGATCTGCTGCTGCTGAAGCGTATTCTCCACCGCCGCAACGCGATCGCGCAGGCGAGCGGCCTCCTCGAAGCGCTCGTCCTCGGACGCGGCCCGCATCTGCGCGCGCATCGTCGCCACCAGCTCCTCGGAGCGGCCGCGCAGGAAGAGGGCCGTGCCCTGAACCTGCTCGGAGTAGGCCGTCGGCTCGGCCAGTCCATTGCAGGGACCGCTGCAGCGCTTCATCTCGTACTCGATGCACGGCCGCCCCCGGCGGCCATAGTCGGCGAAGACCGCGTCGCTGCATGAGCGCAGGGGGAAGAGCCGGCGCAGATTCGAGAGCGCCTCCTTGAGAGCCACGCTCGACGTATAGGGTCCGAAATAGTCGGCGCCATCCTTGCGAAAGCGGCGCACCGTCGTGAGACGCGGCCAGGTCTCGCGCGTGTCCAGGCGCAGCGCCAGGTACTGCTTGTCATCGCGCAGCTTGACGTTGAAGACCGGCTTGTGGCGCTTGATCAGCTCGTTCTCGAGCAATAGCGCCTCCTTGACGTTGGCCGTGACCAGGACGTCTACGTCCCGGACGCGCTCCATCAGGGCCGGGATCTGCATGCGGCCATCGCCGCCCGAGAGGTATTGGCGCACCCGACTGCGCAGGTTCTGGGCCTTGCCGATGTAGAGGATCGCGTCGCGGTCGCTCTTGAATTGGTAGACACCGGGCCCGGTGGGCAGCCCGTCGACCTTGGCCTCGAGCCCTTCTCTGCCGGCGCGGGTGCGCCCGGCTGCCATGCTCAGGTCAGCTGGAGGCGCTCGGCCTCCAGCCCGCGGATACGGTCGCGCAAATCCGCCGCGCGCTCGAAGTCGAGCTCCTTGGCGGCGGCCTTCATCTCCTCGCGCAGCGAATCGATGAGCTCTGGCAGCTCGTGGGCAGGCACCGCGCCGCCGGCCTCTTCGCAGCGCGGCACGGTGACGTAGTCCCTCTCCCAGATCGAATCCTGCAGGCTGGAGATCCGCTTCACCACTGTCCTGGGCGTGATGCCATGCTCGGCATTGTACTGCTCCTGAGCGGCACGGCGGCGGTTGGTCTCCTCCAGCGTCTCGCGGATGGAATTGGTCTCCCGGTCGGCGTAGAGGATCACACGGCCGTCTACGTTGCGCGCGGCGCGGCCGATGGTCTGTACCAGCGATCGCGTGGAGCGCAGGAAGCCCTCTTTGTCAGCGTCCAGGATGGCCACCAGGGAGACCTCGGGAATGTCGAGACCTTCGCGCAGCAGATTGATGCCGACGAGCACATCGAAGACACCTTCGCGCAGCTCGCGGATCAGCTCCATGCGCTCGAGCACTTTGATATCACTGTGCAGGTAGCGGATGCGCACGCCGAGATCCGCGTAATACTCCGAGAGCTCCTCGGCCATGCGCTTGGTGAGCGTCGTGACGAGAACACGGCCTCCTTCCTCGACGCGCTTGCGGACCTCGTCCAGCAGATCATCGACCTGGCCGCTGGCCGGGCGAATCTCGACCTTGGGATCCGTCAGGCCGGTGGGCCGGATGATCTGCTCCACCACGACGCCGCCAGAGCGCTCGAGCTCGTACTCTGCCGGCGTCGCCGATACATAGACGCGTTGGCCGGCGCGCTCCTCCCACTCGTCGAAGCGCAGCGGGCGGTTGTCGAGCGCGGACGGCAGCCGCCAACCAAACTCGACCAGCGTATCCTTGCGGGCGCGGTCACCGCGCGACATGCCACCGATCTGGGGAACGCCGATGTGGCTCTCGTCCATCACCACGAGCGTATCCTCGGGCAGATAGTCGTAGAGCGTGTAGGGGGTCTGGCCGGCCGCGCGCCCGTCGAGCCAGCGCGAGTAGTTCTCAACGCCATGACAGAAGCCCAGCTCCTCGAGCATCTCGATGTCGTACATCGTGCGCTGCTCGAGGCGCTGGGCCTCCAGCAGCTTGCCCTCGCTCTTGAAGTGGGCCAGGCGCTCCTCGAGCTCGCCCCGGATGCCCTCCACGGCCTGCTTCAGCCGAGCATCCGTCGCAACGTAATGGCTGGCCGGATAGATCATCACGCGCCGAGGGCGCATCACGACCTTTCCGCGCAGCGGATCGACCTCGGCCACACTCTCGACCTCATCGCCGAAGAACTCGATGCGAAAGGCGCGCTCGCTCTCGTACTGCGGGAAGATCTCCACCACGTCGCCGCGCACACGAAAGGTGCCGCGATGGAAGTCGTGATCGTTGCGGGTGTAGAGCATGTCAACGAGGCGGCGCAGCAGATCCTCGCGCACGAGTTGCATGCCGGGCTCGATGTAGAGGTGCATGCTGCCGTAGTTCTCGGGAGCGCCCAGGCCATAGATGCAGGAGACGCTGGCCACGACCAGCACGTCGCGGCGGGTCAGAATCGAGTGCGTGGCCGAGTGCCGCAGCTTGTCGATCTCATCGTTGATGTGGGAGTCCTTCTCGATATAGGTATCACTCGCTGCGATATAGGCCTCGGGCTGGTAGTAGTCGTAG
>JAFDDH010000361.1 GCA_019310975.1 Deltaproteobacteria bacterium
TACACCTTCCACAACACCCCTCAATCCCCTTCCTGTGTCCGCGGCGGAGCGCTCCAGCCAAGCGCCTCGCTGCCGCGCACGAGCACGAAGTGCGCCACGGGCACCACCACCAGTGTGAAGATTGTCGCGACGATCAGTCCTCCGACCACCGCGACACCGAGGGCCTGCCGGCTCTCGGCACCGGCACCACTGGCCAGCGCGAGCGGAAGCGCGCCCATGATCGACGTCACACTCGTCATCAGGATGGGACGGAAGCGGATCCGCCCCGCATCGAGCAACGAGCGCTCGAGCGGCACACCCCGGGCGCGCGCGCGGTTGGCGAAGTCGACGATCAGAATGCCGTTCTTCGTCACGAGCCCTACGAGCAGGATGATGCCGATCTGGCTGTAGAGGTTGAGAGAGTTGCCAGTAATCTCCAGCGCGCCGAGTGCACCCAGCGAAGCCAGCGGCACCGTCATCAGGATCGTGAGCGGGTGGATGAAGCTCTCGAATTGCGCGGCCAATACCAGGTAGATCACCAGGAGCGCAAGGCCGAAGGTGAAGAAGACCTCGTTGGCCGATTCGACGAACTCGCGAGAGGTGCCGCGCAGCGACCAACTGAAGCCGGCCACGAGCAGCTCATCGAAGATCGCCTCGACCTGCGAAAGCGCAGGGCCGAGCGCAGCGTCGGGCGCAAGGTTGGCGCTGACAGTCGCCGAGCGCTGCAGGTCGTAGTGGTTGAGGTTGGAGGGACCGATGCGTGGCCGAGTATCGATGAGAGACGAAAGCGGCAACATGGCGCCCTCGCGGCCACGCACGTGCACCTCGCCCAGCTGCTCGGGCACGCTGCGGAAGGGCGAGGCCAGCGCCATCACCACGTTGTACTGCTTGTTGCGCAGGATGAAGTCGTCGGCTGGCCCCTGGGAGACGAGCAGCCGCAGGCTCTCGGACACTGCCCTCACCGGCACCCCCACGTCGGCGCCGTGCTCGCGGTCGAAGATGATGTCGAGCTGGGGATTCGCCAGGCGCAGATCGCTGTCTACGTTGACGAGGGCCGGCAGCTCGCGCATCCGCCCAACAATCGCCTCGGTGATCTCATACATCTCTTCGAGCTCCGCGCTCGAGCTCTTCAGGACCACCTCCACGTCGCGGCTGCTGCGCCGCTGGAGTGAGGGCGGATTGATGGCGAAGACGAGGGCCTCCGGGATGTCCATGAAGGCCGGGAAGAGCTCCGCCACGACCTCCTGCTGCTTGCGCTCGCGATCGTCCCAATGCTGCATGCGGATGAAGACCATCCCCAGCGACGAGCTCCCCGGCACGCCGAACCCCATGCCGATGGCCGCGAAGAAGCCGGCGATCTCGGGAGTCGCCAGCAGCTTCTGCTCGACCTGAGTGAGGGCCCGCTTCGTGTAGGCCGTGGTGGATCCCTGCGGCGCGCGAATCAGTACGACGATGCGCCCGCGATCCTCGACCGGAAGGAAGGTCTGATCCAGTCCGCGGTAGAGCAGACCGGTGAAGACCAGGAGCATCAGGAAGAGCGCCGCCACGACCCCGCGATGCCGCAGCGCCAGGCCGAGGATTCTTTCGTAGCCGTCGCGCACAGAGTCCAGCCGGCGATCCACGGCTGCTCCCACGAGGCCCGGCTGGCGCCTCACGTCCAGGAAGCGCGAGCAGAACATCGGCACGGCGGTCAGCGCCACGAAGGTGGAGATCGTGACGCAGATCGCCATCGTCAAGGCGAACTCGCGGAAGAGCCGGCCGATGTATGAGTGAGAGGGGGACCAGCACCGCAACGACCGCCACCGTGGTGGCGATGACTGGAAAGCCCACCTCCCGCGCTCCCAGGAGCGCAGCCTCACGCCGACCCTCCCCCTGCTCCTGGCGCCGGAAGATATTCTCCGTCACCACGATGGCGTCGTCCACGAGCAGTCCGATCGAGAGGACCAGGGCGAGCAGGGTCAGGATGTTGATCGAGAATCCCAATACCTCCAGGACGGCAAACGTCCCGATCAGCGAGGTGGGAATCGCCACGGTCGTGATCGCGGTGGTGGTGGGCGAATGGAGAAAGAACAGGTTCACCAGCACCACGGCCGCAAACGCGATCATGAGCGTGAAGCTGACCTGGCGAATCGCCTCGCGCACGAAGATGGTGAAGTCGACCGCCAGACTGACTTCGACGCCCTCCGGCAGGCTCCGGTTGATCTCTGGCAGCGCCGCGTGCACGGCCTCCGACACGGCGAGCTCGTTGGATGTGGATTGTCGCACGATTCCCACGCCGACCACGTCTTTCGCCGTGTAGCGCGCCACCACCTGGTAGCTCTCCGAGCCCAGCTCCAGCTCGGCCACGTCATTGATGCGGACCGGCACGCCCTCCTCCTCGCGGATCACGATGCGGCCGAATCCCTCGGCATCGTGAATGCGGGCGTCCGCGTTGATGATGTATTTGCGGGAGTGGGCCTCGATCTCGCCGGCGGGCAGCTGGAGATTGCTCTCCTCGATGGCTCGCCTCACATCGAGGGCATCGACGTGGTGAGCCGCCATGCGTGCGGGGTCGAGCCAGACACGCATCGCATAGCGGCGCTCGCCGCCGATCACGGCCCGCGCGACACCGGGCAGGAGCTGCAGCGGCGTCTTCACGTATCGGTCCGCGATATCCGTGAGATCCACCGGCGAATACCCGTCGCCGGCCACGTTGATCCATATGATCGGCCTGCTGTTGGCTCCGGCCTTGCGGACCACCGGACGCTCGGCCGACTCGGGCAGACGACCGATGGCACGCTGGATGGCGTTGGAGACGTCCATGGCGGCGATGTCGACGTCGCGGTCGGCGCTGAACTCGACATTGATCGAGGAGACGCCGAAGGCGCTCGAGGAGTCGATGCTGCGAATCCCCTCGATGCCGTTCAGCGCCTGCTCGAGCGGCTCGGTGACGGCGGCCTCGATGGTCTCGGGGCTAGCGCCCAGGTAGATGGTCGAGACCGACACCAGGGGTCTGTCCACATCCGGGTACTCGCGCACGGGGAGCGAGGAGAAGGCCGCTGCGCCGGCCACCACGATGAGCAGGCTCATTACGCTGGCCAGCACCGGTCGTCTGACGGAGAGATCGGAGAGGATCACGTCGAATCGCAATCGGAGGCGCCAAAGCGCCCCAGCTGAGTGTTCGGATTCGAGGTGGCTTGAGGGTCCGAGGGGCGGGTCGCGGTGCCGGGGCGCAGCTTCTGCTGGCCGGCGACCACGACCCGGGCGCCCGGCTCGAGCCCGCTCTTCACGTGCACACCGTCGACGAAGAACTCGCCGAGCTGCACCTCGTGCTGCACCGCCCGGTCCTCGGCGTCGAGCGTGAAGACGATGTGCTTCGTGCCCTGGCGCACCACCGCCTCCTGCAGCACCACGAGGGCATTCGCATACTCGCCGACGACAAGGCGAATCCGCACGGCCATGCCGGGGTAGAGCTCACCCCGGGTGTTGGGCACGGCGGCCTGCAGCCGCACCATGCGAGTGCTGGGATCGATGCGCGGATCGATCGCCTCGACGCTCCCCTCGAAGCGTGCGCCGCAACGTCCCACCACGCCCCAAGTCGTCTGGCCCAGGGCCAGCTCGCCCACGAAACGTTGTGGCATGCTGAAGTGCAGGTCGAGCGGGTCGACCTGCGTGATCTCGACGACTCCCTCGCCCTCCGCGAGGTACTGACCGACGTGCACGCGAGAGAGCCCGAGGACGCCGCTATAGGGCGCGCGGATCGTCGTCTTCTCCAGCCGGGTCTGCGTCTCGTCGAATTGACCTACAGCCGTCTCGAACGCCACCAGCGCATCCTCGTAGGCCTGCTCGGAGCTGACGCTCTGCGAGCGGAGATTCTCGAGCCGCGCGAGCCGGTTGCGGGCACTCCTGCGCCGTGCCCGGGCGATCGCCAGCGCGGCCCTCGCCTCACGATCGTCGAGCTGCGCGAGCACACTGCCGGACGCTACGCGCTGACCCTCGGGCACGTCGAGCGCGAGCACGGTACCGGCGATCTCCGAGGCGACGGTTGTCATCTCCGGGCTCTCGAGGCTGCCGACCGCGGCCAGCGTTCGCGGCAGGTCGACGGGTGCGATCACTTGGGCCTGCACCACCACCGGCTCTTCTTCATCGGGCGGATTGCTGGCCGGAGAGTCCGAGCAGGCCAGCGAGGAGAGTAGAGTCAGAGCGACGAGGCCGCGCAGGCGCCAAGGGAAAGTCACGCGACAAGCGTAGCGGACGGCCAGCGCCACTGGCGCTCCGACCCGGCCACACGCGGAAGCACCGTGTCGGCGTGCCCCATCCGGGGCATACCGACGCATCGATGGCGCGCCCCGCTGCCTATCCCTGCAGAGGTAAAGGCGTGCCCGCGAGATTCGTGCTGTCGCTTCGAGCAGGCGATGGTCTCCCGCTTGTGATTCGCCCCCGAGTGGCGCATCAGCCCGTGAAGTGTGTTGACGGGATGGAGCGGGTTCTGGTCACTCCTCGAGCGCGAATGCAACCAGGCTATCACCCAGGGTCGTGCCCGCGCGGCCGTGCCCACCCGCCGCGATCAGGACGTACTGCCTTGCCCCGCCTGCCTCGAATTCGACGCGGTAGGTCATCGGCGTCGCCTGTCCGCCGGCGGGCAGGCGTGCCTTCCACAACTCCTCACCACTCTCGCTATCGAAGGCGCGGAGATAGTCGTCCATTGCAGCGGCGATGAAGACCAGGCCGCTCGACGTCACCAATGGCCCGCCGAGTCCTGGAACACCCCAATCGAGAGGCAGAGGAAAGGGAGCGAGATCCCGGACACTTCCATGCGGCACCTGCCAGCGGATCTCACCGCTGCGCAGATCGACTGCCGAGAGCGTGCCCCAGGGCGGCGCAACGCAGGGCAGTCCAATCGGAGACACGAGCATCTGGCGCCGCATTCCATAGGGCGTCCCGATCTGCGGGGCGTGTTCGTGCCCGCGATGGGCCTCCCGCTCGGCCTCGAAGTCCGCACGCGGAATCAGCTTGACGCTCCATGGCAAGTTGGAGGTCCGCACCAACGCCAGCTGTCGATCCGGGTCGACCGCAATACCACCCCAATTCGAGCCGCCCGCGTTGCCGGGATAGATGATCGTGCCCTGCAATGATGGCGGCGTATACATCCCGTCGAATCGCGACGACTCGATCAGCTCGCGGCACTTCCCCGTGATCCGATCTCGGGCGAGGATCGGGATCGCCGGGAAGGGCTGCGTGGGCGAGATGACCTCGCCCGGCGCGGCGCCCGCCGTTGGAACGGGCCGCTCCTCCACGGCGTGAAGCGGCTCGCCGGTCTCGCGATCCAGCACGAAGAGAAGCCCCATCTTCGTGGTCTGGACGAGCGCGGGTTGCGCGCGGCCGTTCACGTCGATGGTCGTGAGCGTGGGCTGCGCCGGGACGTCGAAGTCCCAGAGATCGTGGTGAACCGTCTGGAAGTGCCACGCCACCTCGCCCGTTGCGGCGTAGAGCGCCACGACCGAGCTGCCGTAGTGGTTCATGTCGCTGCGCTCACCATGATAGTAGTCGGGTGAGGCATTTCCGGTGGGCACGAAGACGAGCCCACGCGCAGCATCCACCGACATCGGTGCCCAGACGTTGGGTGTTCCCAGCGCGTAGCCTGCAGCACTCTTGAGACCGGTCTCGTAATCGAAGCCGGGTGGCGCAAGATCCCACGCCCAACGCAGGGCGCCGGTGCGCGCGTCGAAGGCGCGGACGACGCCACTCGGCGCGTCGACGCGCGCGTTGTCGCTCACGGCGGAGCCCACGACGACCAGGCCGCCCACGACGGCCGGTGGGGAGGTCACCTGGTACTCGCCCTGCCACTTCTGCTCACCCGGGCCCGCATTCAGATCGACCTCCCCAGCGCTCCCGAAGCGCGCGCAGCGCTCGCCCGTCGTAGCGTCCAGGGCGATCAGGCGTGCGTCATTGGTGGCGGTAAAGACAGTGCGCCTGCAGGCTGCCCCGGCGGCGGCACCATCGTCCTGCCACGCCGCAACGCCCCGACACACCAGCTGATTCGCATATCGAGCGGAGAGATCGATTTCGGGGTCGTGCACCCATCGCTCCGCACCCGTGGCTGGATCCAGTGCGATCACCCGGTTGAAGGGCGTGCATAGATAGAGGGTGTCGCCGACCAGGATGGGCGTATTCTGGAAGGCCGTGGTGCTGGGGACGTCACCGCGTCCATCCGATACGTCGCCGTGATGGTACGTCCACGCGGGAGCCAGCGAGCCCACGTTGACAGGCGTGATGATCTCGAGACTGCTGTGCCTCTGGCCGCCGAGATCTCCGCCATAGGCGGGCCAATCAGTCACCGAAAGCGTGCGCTGCGTGGGCGGTGCGAGCGCCGGCGGCGAGCAGGCGAGCAGAAGGAGGCACAGGATCGAGAGGGTCAGGGGTCGAGCGCGCAGGCGCCGATTCGTCACGGGTCCTCCCTCACAACGCGGCAGCTCTCAGCCAGCCGGCCCGAGTAAATGGTCTGTGCGCTCTCGAAATTTATCCGCCTGCACTGATCAAATGGCTCGCTTGGAATAGCCGAAGAGCCCGGCGAGGGTCACGAGCCCACTCGCGAGCATCAGGAGCGC